>SFCN01000014.1 GCA_004558595.1 Phascolarctobacterium sp.
ATACGCCCATCGATGGGAATGGTCGTCGGCGCGGGGTCGCCGGTGCGGAAGTCGCGAAAGCGCGCCGCCAAGCGGGTGAGCGGTTCGGAGAGGAAATGCCCAATGAGCAGGCTAAAGGCGAACGTGAATACGGCGACTGGCACCAAAAGGAAGAACGCCAAGGGCCGAAGTCCGAACGCGAAATGCGACACCGCGATTGCGAAGACGGCCGCGAGGATGGCGAACAGCGTTGCGAGAAGCGCGAAATATGTCTGCAGTTGCTTTATTTCTTGAACCTGTATCCGTAGCCGCGAACCGTTTCCACGAGGCCGGAATCGTATCCGGCGCTCGAAATCTTATCACGCAACCGCTTGATGTGCGTATCGACTGTTTTCGTTTCCGTGAGGTATTCCCAGCCCCACGCATCGCGCAGTAGGTCCTCGCGGGAAACGACTTTTCCCGCGTTTTTCATCAGCGCCGCGAGCAGCTCGAACTCGCGCGGGGTCAAGTCGATATCTCCCGCGTCGCCGGTTGCGGTGTGCGCATCCTCGTTCAAGGTGATGCCTCCTTTCGTAGATGGATTTCTCAATTTATTGTAGCATTTTCTGTAGCAATAGACAATGATTTTACAATTATTTCGTTTTTCTGTGACATATAGGTGTCCATCTGTTCATGGTATTATGGTATAATAGTGCTAATAAAAACACGGAGGCATACCAATACCATGGAATTTTTGGTTGAAAGAGTTTTTGCGGGCCTGCTAGCTGTGCTGTGTCCGCTGCTGACAATATTTGACTTACCTGGCAATAGCATTCTCTTGATAACAGGCTTGGGATTTGCTTTTTTTGATGAGGCAATGTACTTTAATGGTAGAATTCTTTCAGCAATGGTTTTAATTTATCTCTTGGGCGAGGCCTGGGAGTTTTGTGTATCCCTGTTCGGCATTAGAAAGGAAAAGGTTTCCTGGTTTGCGGTGTTTTTGATTGCTATAGGCGGCTTCGTGGGAACCATTATGGGGACTACAGTAGTTCCTATTTTAGGCTCCATTATCGGCGGTATTATCGGCGCGAGCATTACGGCCTTTTTTTATGAGCTGGCCCGCACGGGCATCAAGGAGAATGCGCTGCATCTGGCTTGGGAAGCGGCTAAGATGCGCTTTCTGGCTATTTTAGGTAAGCTTAGCGCTGGCATCGCTTTGGCAGCTCTTTTAATCAAACAGGTTTATTTTTAATTTTAGTATATTTTTGAGGTGAGAAAATGGAATTTACTTTTGCACACAATAATTTCAACGTACTGGACTTGGAAAAAAGCTTGAAGTTTTATGAGGAAGCTCTGGGCCTAAAGGAGGCACGCCGCAAGGAGGCTGCGGATGGCAGCTTTATTCTTGTTTATTTGACCGACGGCAAAACTCCCCATCAGCTGGAGCTGACCTGGCTGCGTGACCGCAAGGAGCCCTATAATCTGGGGGAAAATGAATTCCATCTGGCCTTTGTGGTGGATGATTATGAGGCTGCTCATGCTAAGCATCAGGAAATGGGCTGCATTTGCTACGAAAATCCGGCCATGGGCATTTATTTTATCATTGATCCGGACAATTATTGGCTGGAAATCCTGCCGAAAAAATAAAAGATTGGAGTTATCATCATGAGTTTACCATACATCGTCATGGCTAGCGGCAAAATGCGCCAATGCGCCTACGAAAAATTAAATAGGGAAGTGCAGCTTTTAGGTTGGCAGCAGGGTGGACGTATGCCCAAGGAGCAGTTTGATGAGTGGCTTGCTCAGGCAGAGGCCCTTTATTCCACAGGCAATATCCGCATTGACGAAAAGCTCTTGGCCAAGGCTCCTAAGCTGAAGGTCATCGCTCAGGCCAGCGTGGGTTACGATAATATTGATATTGCCGCCTGCACCGCCAGAGGTATTCCCGTGGGCAATACACCGGGAGTTTTGGTGAACGCGGTGGCAGATTTGGCCTACGGACTGCTGCTGGACAGCGCACGGCAAATTGTGAAGGCTCATGCTCATGTGAAGAGTGGTGCGTGGGGTGAGCGCAAGCCATTTGGCCTGACTACGGATTTGGCAGGGAAAACACTGGGCATTATCGGCATGGGCGATATTGGCAGCGCTATTGCCAAGCGTGCCCAAGCCAGCTCCATGCAGGTGATTTACCACAATCGGCACCAGCGTCCTGATGATGAGCAGCTGGGTGTGCGTTATGTGAGCCAGGATGAGCTTCTAGCCACGGCAGATTTCATTTTGCTGGCGGTAACGCTGAATCCTTCTACCAAGCATTTGCTTAACGCCGAGACCATCGCTAAGATGAAAAAGGGCGTGCGCCTGATTAATATTAGCCGTGGCGCCGTGGTGGATACTGAGGCTCTCTACGAGGCCTTGGTTAGCGGTCAGGTGGCTTATGCGGCCATGGATGTGACGGACCCGGAGCCACTGCCCGGAGAGCACAAGCTATTAAGCTTGGATAATGTAACCGTAACGCCTCACATCGCTAGCGCTACCAAGGAGACTCGCGATGCCATGGCAATGTTGACCGTGGACAATATTTTGGCAGGCTTACAGGGACAGCCCCTGCCTGCTCAGGTTAAGCTTAAATAAAAAGCCACCCTCTTTTGCTGGCAGCGCTGCTACTGCAAGAGGGGGTGACTTATTATATACGAGGAGTTTGATATGCCATGAAAGCAAAGCTATGCCTGCATGGTGTGGATGTTAAGCATCAGGCCCAGCTTTTAGGGCTGGTAAAAAAGGAATTGCGCGCCTTTAGTGTTGTTTATAAGGTAAAGGAGCGCTATTTTGATAGTAATGATATGTATAAGTGCCGTGTGGCTCGCTTTACCCCTAAGCAGGAGGAGGGCTGGCTGCGTGTTTGCTGTGTATGGGGCGTGCTTCTAGTCAGCGACAAGCCCGTTAATGTGGCGGATATTGTGTTCGAGTATGAGTCCGGCACTGAGGCTGAAAATCGCGTGGCTACTATGGTTACCAGCATTCTGCAGGGTAAGCTGCATTTTGTGTTGGATGAGCCCGATTTGTCCCGGCGCATTGCCCTTGTAAGGGGTAGCTATTTTCTAGATAAGCTGCATCATTATGATGAGAGCACGGCGATGACGGCCTTGCGCTGCCATCTTCCCTGGCATTTATACGTAATCAATAAGCTCTGGGAGCAGCTGCTTCTCTCCGGTGGAGGCCAGCGCCAGCTGTGGCGGCAGCTTAGGGTGAAGCTGCGCCGTCTGCGCTCTGTGCTATCGCTGGTAAAGCCCTTATTTCCCGAGTCGGCGCGCTGGCAGCGCAGCCTCAAGGAGTTAGCCGCCGCTCTATCAGCTGTGCGTGAGTACGATGTGCTGCTGCAAACCTGTGCCCGTCTGCGGGTGAGCCAGCAGAGCGGGGTCAGGGCTACTCTGCCGGTGCAGCAGCAAGGGGCGGGGCCCTGTGAGCTGGTGCAGAGCACGCTGCTTGCGCCCCCTGAGGCTGTGCCCAACCTGCAGCACTTGCTGGCAGGGCTGCGGCAGCAGGCCCAGGCTCGGGCGCTGGAGCAGCTTAAGCTGAGGGATATTACCCTAGAGCTAGCCCAAATGTATATTGCACTGTATAGCTTCGCCAATCGTCCCTGCAACATAGGGCTGCGGGATTTTTTTGTTGAGCGTTTGGGGAAGTGGGCCGGCAAGCTGCAAGTTTTGCCCCAGGTACATCCGGATTTGCAGGATATGGAGCAGCTGCATCAAGTGCGCATTAAGCTAAAGCGCTTTCGCTATGGGTTGCAAAGCGTGCCGGAGGTGGGGGCGTCGCCCCAGCTGTTGCGCAGCCTGAAGTATTTGCAGGATTTGCTAGGGGTAGTGCATGATGATTATGTGAATGAGCAGTATCTGGCTCAGCTGGTAGCAGCTCATCCTGAGCTACCGGAGCTGCGCTACGAGGTGGCTATGCTCAGGGGGTACGAGCAGGCCAGGGCCGATGTGGCGATGGAGCAGCTTACTAATCAGTGGCAGGACTTTGCACGGTTGCTTAGCGAATGGATGGAGGGGTTAGAGTAAAAATCACAGCTCCCTCGCTGATTGCCCATTACTTAATTTCATATGTATTTTTTTACAAGCGAAAAGCGTATACCTGGGAAGTGGCGGAGGCAAGAATGCGACCATGATAGCATTGCGATGAATAATCGTATTAAGATAGCAATGGACAGGCTCGCATGTTCGCGAAGCGCCTCTTCACGCTATAGGAGGCTTTTCTCTTGAGGGATTAAGCGCTCTATGTGAACATTGTATCAAGCATTCGCAGACCGGAGCACTTCACAGGTATACCTTTGAGCGATAACCACTAAACCAAAATTAAAAGCTAATGCATGAAGTTGAATTTCACGCATTAGCTTTTCTTTTTATATGTTGCTATATATTACAGTCTTCTAAAAGCTTTTTCGCATCAATGTATTGCGCGATGCCGGCGGCGACCTTCTTAGACTCCTTCATGGCGAGGACAACGGTGGCAGGGCCATGCACTACATCACCGCTAGAGAACACGCCGGCGCGAGTAGTCATGCCGTAGGGACGCTCGCGAGTGATAACGAAGCCACGCTCATCCACTTGGATGCCTTTGGTGGTGGACACAATGCGTGCTGCTGGTTTTTGGCCTACGGCCAAAATCACGCAGTCGCAGGGCAGCACCTCTTGGCCACCCTCAGCCACAAAGCTGCCTTCCGCAGTTTTCGTAATATTTTGCACCAAAAGTCCTGCCAGCTTAGTCTCATCCTCAGCAGTCGCTTGGCGACGCACATTATTCACCGCACGCATCTGCTTCTTGTTGAAATACGCAATGGGCTGACTCAAAAACTTAAACTGCACGCCCTCGGCTACTGCTGCCTCGTACTCAGAGGGGAAGGCGCTGACCTCAGCCTCGGACTTGTGATAAACGATGGTGACATTCTTAGCGCCACGGCGCACTGCTGTGCGTGCCGCGTCCATGGCCACATTACCTGCGCCCACCACGATAACATTATCACCGGTGTGCAGCAGAGTTTCGCTGGCATCAAGCTTGCCCTCGTCGGCCAAAACCACTGTACGCAGGAAATAAGTAGCCGTTAAAATACCGCTCAATTCCTTGCCGGGGATATCCAGCGTGCGGGGCAGGGAGGTACCGGTGCCCATAAAAATCGCATCATAGCCCTGAGCGAATAAATCGTCCACCGTAAAATCAACACCGGCCAGCTGATTGGTCTTGATTTCTACGCCAATATGCTGTAGCTCGGTTATTTCCCGGCGCACCACATCCTTTTGCAGACGGAATTCTGGAATGCCAAATAAAAGCACGCCACCAGGCTCGTTTTGGGCCTCAAAAATAGTTACATCAAAATCCATCTTAGCCAAATCGCCAGCTACAGTTAAGCCTGCGGGGCCGCTGCCTATAACAGCTACCTTGCCACGCAGCTTGCTGGAGGGATGAGCAGGTTTTAAATCATTCTTATGGGCAAAATCGGCAATAAACATTTCAAGGCTGCCGATTTGCAGACCACATTTCTTTTTGGTCAAAATACAATGAGCCTCGCATTGGCGCTCGTGGGGACACACGCGGCCACAAATAGCGGGAAGATTGCTACGCTCGGAGATGATTTCATAGGCCATGCCAATATTACCCTCGCTTAAGGCGCGGATAAAGCCGGGAATATTATTCTCAATAGGGCAGCCTGTGCGGCACATGGGCCGAGCGCAATTCAAACAACGACGGGATTCCTGAATGGCTTCGACGGTAGTCATTATTCTGCTCATAATCTTACCTCTTTATAAAACACACATTATTTTTGCTGCAGCTGCTGTTCCTGCTGCATCTGTTGCTGCCTTTGGTTAGCGTGAATCAGGTGCTCCAGCTCCTTGAGGCGGCCGTTGATTTCTTCCATATGCTTGGCTAAGAGCTCTTCATAATCAGCAACCGGGTCGGGTAACTTATCATGGTTCAAGTCGATTATGCTTTCGGCATCAGCAGCGCTAATTCTCACACCGTCACGGGTCACAATACGTCCGGGCACGCCTACTACGACGGAATTAGGCGGTACCTCCTTCAGCACCACGCTACCACTGCCAATTTTAGAATTATCGCCAACCTTGAAGGATCCCAAAACCTTGGCGCCGCTGGACACAACCACGTTGTTGCCAATGGTGGGGTGACGCTTGCCCTTCTCCTTACCCGTACCACCTAAGGTTACGCCCTGATAAAGGGTAACATTACTGCCCAGCTCGGCAGTTTCACCGATAACTAAGCCCATGCCGTGGTCGATAAAAAGGCCGGGACCCAGCTTGGCGCCGGGGTGGATATCAATGCCGGTTAAAAAGCGGGAAAAGGTGTTGATTAAGCGGGGAAAAACTACCCAACCCTTCAAATAAAAGTGATGAGCTATGCGATGGAGCCAAATTGCATGCAGGCCCGGATAACAGAGAGCTGCCTCCAGTCTTGTTTTTGCGGCGGGATCGCGCAGCATAATAGAATCAATATCTTTTTTTATCTGAGCAAACATGTCAAGACTCCTTTCTGTAGAATATAAGCAAAAATGGTTAATGCTATTTTTATATGATACCATAGTCAGCTTCAGAGGTAAACAAAAAAATACTTTTCTTTTGGTAAAATACTAGTAAATTGCTAGAGTTGGATTTGACAAATCTGTGACCTGTGCTATAATAAAGACAAATATACTGAAAATATTTTACAAGTATAAATTTAATCTGTACAAGAATACAGGAGGCCTAATAAAAATGGATAAAGAATTGTTAAAGCAAAGGGTGTGCGCCGCTATTGACGCCTCTGCTGCTCAAATTAAAGCTATCGCTGATAGCATTGGTGATGAGCCCGAGCTGGGCTTCAAGGAAGTAAAAACCTCTGCTAAGGTGGCTGAGTTTATGCGTGAGCTGGGGCTGGAAACTCAAACGGGCCTGGCCATTAATGGTGTGAAGGGTCGTGCTCATGGTGGTAAACAGGGTCCCACCGCCGCGGTTTTAGGCGAGCTGGACGCTGTGGGTTGTCCCGAAAGCGCTAAGGCTGACCCCTTGACCGGCGCTGCCCATGCCTGTGGTCATAATTTGCAAATCGCTACTATGCTGGGCGCTGCCTGCGGTATTATGAAGTCCGGTGTCCTCAGCGAATTGGCCGGTGACGTGGTTTTCTTCGGCGTACCTGCTGAAGAATATATTGAAATCGAGTATCGTAAGAAGCTGCTGCAGGCCGGTAAGCTGCATTTCCTCAGCGGCAAGGGTCAGCTCATTTACGAAGGAGCCTTTGACGATATCGATATGGCCATGCAAATGCATGCAGATAAAAATATGCCCCGTCCCACCGTTTCCGTTGGGGATAGCTCCAATGGCTTTGTGGGCAAAACCGTGCGCTATATCGGCAAAACAGCTCATGCGGCAGATGCTCCTCACGAGGGCATTAACGCCTTGAATGCGGCTATGCTGGGCCTCATGGGCATCAACGCTCTGCGTGAAACCTTCCGTGAGCAGGACGTGGTGCGTGTACATCCCATCATTACCAAGGGCGGCGATTTCGTAAACTCCGTTCCTGCGGATGTACGTATGGAGCTGTATGTGCGCGCCAAGACCATGCAGGCCATCGACAGCACCCACAGCCGTGTGGATGCGGCCTTAAAGGCCGGTGGCGACGCCATCGGCGCTCAAACCGAGATTGTAACCTTGCCCGGTATGATGCCCTTGAACTGTAACCGGCGTATGAACGAGCTGATGGTGGAAAATGCTCGCAAGGCTTATCCTGATGTGGATATTAAGGATGCAGGTCACTTCAGCGCTTCTACCGATATGGGCGATGTTTCCCACCTGATGCCGGTTATCCATCCCTTTATCGGTGGCACCGATGGACTTTTGCACACCGGTGGCTTCCACGTAGTGGATTTTGCAGCAGCAGTGCTGCTGCCTGCCAAGGCCTTCGCCATGATGCTCATCGATTTGCTAGCTGACGATGCTCAGGAGGCCAAGGGCATTTTGGCAGACTTTAAGCCCATTCTTACTAAAGAAGAGTATATTGCCAAAATGGAGAGCTACTTTAGCTAAGAATCGCCGATAAGGCACTATCTGCTTCGTCATGACTCCTAGGAGTATTTCCTATACGCCGTCATCGTTCCTCGCATCTAGTACCTTCTCAACGATTTTAAATAAAGGATATTTTTAAGGAGGGGTTTGTAATGAAAAATATTAAATTACATGCCATTATTCTGGCGCTGATCATCGTGGCAGAGCTGATCGGCACCCACACCATTACTATTGGTATTGGTCGCATTGTGCTGTTGCCAATGCTTTTTGCTCTGCTCCTGGGTATTTTGACTACCCCCAAATTCCTCAACCTGTCCAGCCAAAAGGAAATGGTTGACGCTTCCAGCCTCATCGGTGTTACCCTGATGCTGCTGATGGCTCGCTATGGCACCTTGGTTGGTCCCACTCTGCCAAAGATTTTGGCCGCTTCCCCGGCTTTGATTCTGCAAGAGTTTGGTAATCTGGGCACCGTGCTTTTAGGCGTTCCTGTTGCCGTATATTTGGGACTGAAACGCGAAACCATCGGTGCTGCTCACTCCATCGCTCGTGAGCCTAACGTAGCCTTAATCGGCGAAAAATTTGGTTTGGACTCCAGCGAGGGCCGCGGCGTTATGGGCGTTTATATCGCCGGCACCGTATTTGGTACTATTTTCTTTGGTATTATGGCCAGCGTGGCTGCTTCCACTCTGCCCATCCATCCCTACGCTCTGGCTATGGCCGCAGGCGTGGGCTCTGCCAGCATGATGAGTGCTGCTTTGGGCTCTCTGGTTGCCATGTATCCTAATATGGCCGACCAATTGGCCGCTTTCGGTGCAGCCTCCAACATGTTGTCCGGCTTGGATGGCCTGTATATGTCCGTATGGATTGGCCTGCCCATGACCGAATGGCTGTACAAAAAATTCTACAAGATTAAGTACGGCGTACTGCCCGAAGAACCTAAGAAAGGAGAGGAAGCATAATGAACATTAAGGATACTGTAACTGTAATTGGCATTGTTTCGATTATGAGCTTGTTCTCCAATGTGCTGGGAACTAAGGCCGGTATCGTGGATTCCATTCCCGGCCTCTTGATTCTGGGCGTTATTGCTCTTATCGGTATGCTGGCTTCCAAATATCTGCCCGGCGGCATCCCGGCTGCTGCTTATGTTGTAACCATTGGCTGCATCATGACCGTTCCCGGCTTCCCCGGCTCCGATATTATCAATATGTATGTGAAGAAGGTTGGCTTCTTGGCACTGTGCACTCCGATTTTGGCCTATGCCGGCGTAGCTATTGGTAAGGATTTGGATGCTTTTGCTAAATCCGGCTGGCGTATTTGCCTTTTGGCCATTGTTGTTTTCGTAGGTACCTACATTGCTTCCGCTGTTATTGCTCAAGCAATTTTGAAGTCCTTGGGTCAAATCTAATATTGAAATAATTTCTGAATTAGAGTACAATATTATCATCAAACCCAAGGAGGTATGGACATGTCCGAAATTTTAGCAGAAGCAACATTTCCCAGTGTAATACATAATAACGAAGTCAGCGAAGAAATTGTAAAATGGGGTAACAAAAACGGTTTCCCGCTGAAGAAGGCCAAATTGTACAATAAGATGGATGGTTATGTGGGCTTTTCTCCCGATAACTATTTCATTAAGGCAACCCGTCTGCCGCCCGTTCCCGGTGGCTGGAAGGTAGTTGTAGAAAAATACGATGCTGAAGAACGCTACATTCCCTTGAATGTAACTCCCGATGGCACTGTAAATCGCTTCATCCTGAAGATGATCGAGGAGTATGAAAAGGAAGGCCTGAAGCTGGAGCTGCAGGACAATACCTATGAGTCCTACGGCAGCTATCTGCGTGATTTAGTGGTTACTGGCCATCCGGTGCTCATCAATACCTTCGAAGACTTTATTGAGAACATGCGTTAATCCTGCGTAGAAGCATTATGGTTAGCGTATTAGAAAAGCAGCTGGCTCTAGCTTTGGACAGACGCTTGAGCGTTTTTCTGGCCAAGGCTCAGAACGGGAGCTTGCTGCAGGACGAGATGTCCCTGCGAGCTGCGGCCTACATGGCCAGCGAAATTATCCAGCCCTGCTGCTGCATGCTCTGCAATAAGGAGAAGCTGGCGGTTCTCCTACAGGGAACTAAGCTGTGCCAGAATCAGCAAGAGCTGACCCAAAGGTTAGCGGAGCTCATTTACCACGACTTGGCTCGCTGTAATGGGCTAGGGTAAAACACATGAAAAAAGCAGTCACCTAAGCTTGTACTTAAGTGACTGCTATTTTTTTATTGTTGTTTCTGGTTTTCTTCCTCGTAGAGGAACACATAGAAGATGTCCTTGCCATCCTGATGAGCAAGATGTCCATAATCTACCACGGGCACCTTGGTGCCATCCTTGCGTACAATGTGGTACTTTACGAAATCCATCTCCCGATAGTGGTCCTTGATTTGCTGGGCAATGGATTCTTCCACCTGGTCTAGCTCTTCGGGGCTCACGATGCCCTTGAAGGAGCCATGGACGTGCTCCATAAAGTCCTCTTCATTATCGAAGCCAAACATTTCCCATAAATAGCTGTTGGATGCTAGGATTTTTTCGTCCCCAAAGGCCTCGTAGCTAAAGAAGCCGCCGGGCATATGGGAGTAGAGTGTGTCCGGTTCAGAGGAAGCGGCACAATTCGTCAGCATCTGGTTGAGCTCTTCCTTCAAATTGGCAGTGCCATGGGCTTGCAGCAGGGCTTCGAACTCTGCTACCGGCAGGGGCTTGGAATAGTAAAAGCCCTGGATAATATCGCAGCCATTATGCTTCAAGAAAAGTAGCTGTGAGGCTGTTTCTACGCCCTCGGCTACCAGCTGTACGCCCAGCTCCTTGCCCAATGCCATGGTGTAGCTTAAGACCAGCTCACCGTTTTTATAGCCAATGAAATCGATTAAGCTCTTGTCCAGCTTGACTGCTTCAAAATGGAGCACATTGAGGCCGTTCAAGGAGGAGCGACCGGAGCCGAAATCATCCATGTGGAGTTGGAAGCCTTGATTGGCGAAGGCGTCGGCAATGGGCTTAATTTTGAGATTTTCTAAAGCCACGCTTTCGGTGATTTCAATGGGCACATATTTGGGGTCCAAGTCATACTCATCAATAATAGCTTTATAGCGTTCCACAATATCGTGAACAAAAAGGCTGCAGCGAGAAACGTTTACCGAAATAGGAATCAGGCCTTGGCCATCATCCAGCCATTTCCGCTGCTGGGCACATACATGCTGGAAAACATAGCTGTCCAAGCGTGCAATCAGGCCATCCGACTCAAAAACGGGCAGGAATTCGCCAGGGGAAATGATGCCTTTTGCTGTTTGCCAACGCACCAGTGCCTCTGCACCTACAATTTTTTCTGTATAGGGATTAAATTTGGGCTGGTACCAAATGACGAATTCTTCATTGGCTAAAGCATCGTTGAATTGGGCCTCGTAGGTTTGGGCCTTCAGCTGCTTTTGGCTGGTGCTGTCGTCATATTTGGCAAAGATACGCCGGAAGTCATTAATAATAGTGTTCAAGGCTAAAAGGGCCTTGGAGCACATATGGGTCACGGATATACCCCGGTCCACGTCCTCATAGATACCGAATTTAATAATCACATTGGGGATTTCCGTCTGTTGCAGATATTCGTTAAAGCGGTTAGAAATCTGGATTTTGGTGTCGAGGCTAGGGGTTTTGTAGAGGCTGACGATCTGGTCCACGCCGTAGCGAGCGACCACGCCATCAGTATAGCATTCCTTGGTCAGCTGGGCCACGTCTCGAAGCAGGGCCTGAGCCTTGGCTTCGCCATAGGTGGCAGTGATAAGCTGGAAGTTCTTAATATCGGAGATAATAAGGTTGAAGGAGTCGTGAGGATTATCGTCCAGTAGCTTTTGGGCCCGACCAATAAAGGCCTGCATGTTATAGACGCCTGTGGCTTGATCCAAATCATAATCTGCCGCTGCTTCGCTTTTGTCCGGTTCGGTGATACAAGAAGCATGCAGATTAAATTTCAAGCAGTTGAGGCTGGGCTCATGTCTGCCGGCGTTAATCAAGAAGGTAAGCACATACTGCTTCTTATGGCCAGCGAGAGGAATTGTTACTACGCTTTCCATGTTGTTCTGTTCTACGTCTACAACGCAGTCTTCCTTACGTAAAACAGGGCAAAAAGAGCATGGTTTATCCTTGCCCAACAATGCCTGATAGCATTTTGCGTTTTTAGCCATAGCAGGGATGAGCTTTTGCACCGGCTCGTTGAAGTCAACGATGGTGTAATCCTCATCAATAACTATGGTACCTAAAGCGATACCTTTCATAATCTTCACCCCTAATAATGTGCACTTCAACACTGCCAATATTATACCATAGAATATTCTAAATTGCTAGACAGAAAAATACTTTCAGTTGAATAGATAAAGAATATAGTAAATAGGTTAGACGCTGAAGACAAGGGTTCAAAATCATTAAAACTCCCTTACTTATATGGAAGAATAAAGCTAGAGATAAAGGGTGGTTTTAAGAAATTTAGAAGCTAAACTTATGGTGACAATTAAAAAAATGATTGAAGAATAACTTGCTATATATTCTTTACTAGTGTATAATCTAGATAATAATTAGTTCTAATAAGAGTAGGAAACTGGGAAACTGCACTTATGGAGCTGATTAGAAGATTTACTAGTTTAGGAGCGTGAAGTATCATGAAAAAATCTTTAGTTCTGGCCATGGCTATGGCTCTTGGCGTAACCGCTTCTGCTTTTGCAGCAAGCAATCCCTTTAGCGATGTTCCTGCAGGGCACTGGGCTTATGACAGCATTTCCAAGCTGGCTGCTGCTGGAGTTATTGATGGCTATGGCGATACCACCTTTGGTGGCGACAAGCTGATGACCCGTTATGAAATGGCGCAAATTACCGCTAAGGCTATGGCTAAGGGCGCTAATGTGGACAAGCTGGCAGCAGAATTTGCTGATGAGCTGGATAATTTGGGTGTACGCGTAGCTAATCTGGAGAAGAAGGCCGATAATGTAAGAATTAGTGGCCAAATCCGCTATGAATATGCTGACCGCAATGGCGATCTGCAAAAGACGAAGGGTTCTGACGCCAAGAATCGTCTGCGTACTCGTATCTTTGTAAATGGCCAAGTAAATGATGATTGGACCTATACCGCTCGCTTGGAAAATAATCAGGAATTTAGTGGGCCCAAGGGAAATACTGGTGAAGAAAAGACGGATCTGAATATGGCTTATGTCAATGGTAAAATTGGCGGTGCCAAGGTAGTTGCTGGTAAAGCTCCCATGTGCTTGGCTGAAGGCAATCTCTTTGATGATTATGCTGAATTTATCGGCCTGACCTATGGCAAGGATGTGAAGCTGAACGCATACTGGGGTCAACCTGTTAACTACGGTTATGATGAATTCTGGGGTATTAATGCTTCCGGTAAGCTTGGCAAAGTGGGCTTGAGCGCTGGTTATGACCAATTCAAGGACGCTTTGGCAGCTGCTACTAACGTAGCTGATGGCGATACTAATGCAGCTAAGCTGGGCGCTGATAACGGCGTATGGAATATTACTGCAAGCTATGGCTTTGATAAGAATGTGAAGCTGAGCGCAACTTATCTGCATTCTGATCTGGACAGCAAGGATGTTAATATGCTCGCAGGTGTAAATGATGTTGATACTGATGGTTACGTAATTAGCTTGGGCTATAAGGGCGCTAAGGCTAACCAAGTAGGCAGCTGGGGCGCAAACGCTAACTATTATAACCAAGGTGTAGGCACCTTCGTCGCTCACACTATGAAGACTGGTGATTGGGGCTATCTGTATCGTGAAGGCTTCAAGGGATATTCCGTTGGCGCCAACTATACCTTAGCAAAGAATATCGTTTACAGCTTGGATTACTATGACCTGGAAGGCAAGGAAACCAGCACTGATACTCAGGTTCTGTGGAGCCGTCTGCAGCTTACTTTCTAATCTATTTGATTCATTGGAGAAATCCTTCCTACCTCTCTTTTTAAGGGTTACCTTGGGGTGGCCCTTTTTACCAATGCTTAATGAATGAATTGTTGGCTAGGTTAATAGCATAAATTACACTAAGTTAGCATTTGCTAATTATATAGAGGAGTGCTATAATAGCCCTTGTAAAGCTAATGCTAACATAAAGAGTAAATTAGCGATTGCATACTAAAACTGAATAGAGCGTACATATTAGCTGGCTATGATATATGCGCCTATTTGGCTGAGCACTAAGCTTTACACCAACTTATTTTCCAAATTGAAGGAGGAATAATAATGAAAAAATCTTTAGTTTTAGCTATGGCCATGACTTTGGGCGTTACCGCCTCTGCCTATGCCGCTAACCCCTTTAGTGATGTTCCCGCCGGTCATTGGGCTTATGATAGTATCTCTAAGCTGGCTGCTGCCGGTGTTATTGATGGCTACGGCGATGCAACCTTTGGTGGCGACAAGCTGATGACCCGTTATGAAATGGCCCAAATTACTGCTAAGGCTATGGCTAAGGGCGCTAACGTAGATAAGCTGGCTGCAGAATTCGCTGAAGAGCTGGATAATCTGGGCGTGCGCGTGGCTAAGCTAGAAAAGAAGGCAGATAATGTTAAAGTAGCCGGTGAAGTACGTTACCATTATATGAGCACTGATTCCGAGTTCGAGCATCAGCTGCGTTCCCGTATCTTCATCAATGGCCAAATCAACGAGGATTGGTCCTACACCGGTATGCTGCAAAATATTCAGGACTTCAAGAATAACACCGGCGATGAGGGAACCAGCTTTAAACGCGCCTTTGTAGAAGGCAAGCTGGGCGGCGTAGCCGTGAAGGCTGGTCGTTATGATGCTTTCTTTGCCGATGGCAATATTTATGATGCTGAAGCCGATGGATTAGAGCTGTCCTATGGGGATAAGGTAAAAATCACCGGCTTTGCAGGCAAGGGCACCGACGCGGAGGCTGAGAATGCTGCCGGTGAGACCATTGACAGCACCTATGGTAAATATGTGGGCGCCGAAATCAGCGCTGAGCTGAAGGATGTTAACGCTAAGGTTGGCTATTTTAAATACAAGGATATGTTCGAAAACAGTGTCGAAGGCAAGGGCTTGGAGAACAAGCTGTTCTATCTAGGCGCTGATTACACCGTGGGCGATGTAAATCTGGCTGCTATGTATTTGAAGGGTGATGGCAATAATAAATATGAACAAGCCTTTGGCAAGGCTGATGACGACGGCGTGGTTGTAACCCTGTCCTACAAGGGCGCAGAAGCTGAGGAAGTTGGCAGCTGGGGCCTGTTCGCTACCTACTATAACCAAGGCGGACAAACCTACGTAGCTCACACCACCGATGCTAATACCTTTGATAATAATGGCTTCAAGGGCTATGGCATTGGCGCCAACTATACCTTTGCTAAAAATATGGTAGGCACCGTAGTTTATTACGACACCGAAAACAAGTTGGATAGCAAAGAGGATGACCAACGTCTGTGGGCTGATTTGACCTTTACCTTCTAATGAAATGGGAATAGCAATTTTTTCTGCTTGATGTTTTTCCTCTACCTCCATTTTGGGGCTGCCTTCGGGTGGCCCCTTTTGCATCTTTGCGCTATAAGGTGGACCTCGCTCTTTTAGAAGCAGGTGTAGGCCGCAATTAAAAACGTATGAATGAATATTGACATGTATACAAAGTAGCACTATAATAAAAGGAGTTAACCGTGTTCCAGATTAATTACACTCTCACACAATCAAATAGCAAATGGAGGAATTTTGATGAAAAAAATTGTTACTTTAATTTTTTGTGTCATGCTGATTCTTGCAATGGCTGGTTGTGGACAGAGTCCTAAGGCTGCTGATAAAGCCACCAGCACGCAGCAGGCCATTATCGACAAGGCCAACAAGGCTCCGGAAAAGCAGGAATTTACTGCTGTTACCGAGGTACAGGAAGGTCGCAAGAATGTTTATGTGGTGCTGAAGGTATTGAAGGGTGATTATTGGAGTCAGGTTGTACGAGGCTTGAAGGACGGCGGTCTAGCTGCTAACTGCAATGTGTATGTGGGCGGCCCTTATAAAGAAACCAACTGGCAGGCTCAAACGGAGATGCTCAAGGCTTTAGTTGGGAAGAAGGCCGATGCCGTGATTTTGGCCACCTCTGATAGCGTTCAGTTAATTCCTGCGGTGGAGGAGCTGCGCAAGGCTAAGCTGCCGGTGGTTTTAGTGGACACGGGCCTAAACACTAATCAGTATAATGCTGCTTATATGACTAATAATTTCGCTGCCGGCTCTAAGGCGGCTGAGGAAATGCTACAGCTGCTGCGCTCTAATGGGCTTAAGGAAGCCGAGAAGGCTACCGTTGTCATGAAGGTGAGCAGCCTCAAGAGCCAAAATATGGTGGAGCGTATCGAGGGCGCGAATGCGTATTGGCAAGCCAAGGCTCCTGCGGCTTGGAAGCTGGAGAGCAAGCCTATGGTTGATTACGGTGATAAGGCTCTCTCCTTGGAGCTGAGCCAAAAGGCGATGCGGGAAATCAGTGATTTGAAGGGCTTTATTAGCTGCAATAATAGCTCTACTTTAAATGCGGCAGAGGCTATTAGCGCTAGCAAGCGTAAGGATGTGGCTCTGGTTGGCTTTGACTATGCCAAGGAAACCGCGGCATTGATTGCAAATCCTGAATTTAAGGTTGTATCCATCGTGCAAAATCAGTATGCTATGGGCGTGGAAAGCGTAAAGAAGGCTGTGGAGCTAGCTAATGGCGCTCAAGCTGAGCAGGTCAATGTGGATACTGGCATCGGCGTGGTGACGATTGAAAATTATAAGGCTTATGAGGCCAAGCTGGCAGATAGGGCGAAGTAAGGACCTATACTTAGTGCCCAATATGTAAGCGGAGAACGGCTAACTATGTCTATGATTGCATAAAGCTAAAAACGAACATTCTTTTCGGTAACGTTTTGATCAGCCCCTTGTCAAGTAGACACATCAAATATGCAAAGAAAAATTTTTATCTATATTTGTTTTAAAATTAGCTAGCTCTAAACTTTTCTTTGTACTCTTTTGGATTCTCTTGTTTTCAGCTATGGGATAAACTACGGGTACTTCGGCATTTAATGCTGCTGTTCTAACTTCTATGGGAGTACGTGTTCCAAAACGGTCCTGAAATCTTTTGTGGTTATAAAAGTAAATATATTCTTCAATTGCTGCTTTAAGATCAGCTTCTGTGTCAAAGGTTTTTATGCTATACATCTCTGCTTTAATAATTCCCCAGAAACCTTCCATAGGCCCGTTGTCAATACAGTGCCCTTTCCTGGATAAGGAAGGGGTCATACCTTGTTTTATTACTCGAAATTGAAAGGTTTGAGACGTATAATTCATTCCCCTATCAGAATGAAAAATTGGCTTAGCATGGGGGTTGGTCTTTATGGCCTTTTCAAAGGTATCCAATGTAAGAGAGTTGTTGTTACGGCCGCTGATGATATAGGACACAACACTTCTATCGTATAAATCAAGGATTACGCTTAAATAGAGTTTATGCTTTTTATTGTTGTCATACCATTTAAACTCTGTTACGTCTGTCAGCCATTTTTCATTTGGTCTTGAGGCATTGAAGTCTCTCTGCAAAAGGTTGTCGGGGAGGTAATATGTGGGAGAATATATATACTTATTGCTTTTTCTGCGAATAACAGATTTAATGCCTAGCTTTTTCATAATTCTATGAATACGGTTTCTAGAATAGGCTTTGTTGTTTAATCTATTAATCCAAGATGTCATCCTTCTGTATCCTAGGATATGGTTGAAAGTTGCATCATATTCTTGGATTAGTTGAGCTATGAGAAGGTTTTCATTACTGAGTTCTTTATCTTTATATTTAAGCCACTTATAGTAAGAAGCTCTTGCTACGCAAAGAAGCTTACACATTAACCGTATGCTCCAATGCTTTTCTTTTGCGAAGAAATAAATAGTTAAATACTTAGTTTGTATGCGGTGTCTGCCAAGCGTCACATCCTCTCGAATTCCTCTGCTTTTTTTAATAGTTCAAATAGCATTTCCTTTTCTTTTAGCTGTTGTTTGAGCCGGTTGTTTTCACGACGCAGCCTTTCTAGCTCGCCGACTTCATCATCTGATTTGTGATGACCACGCCTGTCTTCTAGCCCAGTTGCTGGATTGGCTTTAAATTTTTTGACCCAATTATAAACCTGGGGATATGAGACGTTAAATTTAGTGGCTGTGTTTTTGTAATTACAGCCATTTTGAATACAATAGTTAACTATTTCAATGCGTTCCTCTAAAGAAGTATTTCTCTTAGCTTTAGCCATACGGTCCTCCTTATGGGTATTAAAATCTTTGAGTTCCATATTACTATTATACTTCTTTATCCAGGTACGTAAAACAAATTCGTCAGAAAGATTGTATTTGGCAGCAATTTGATTAACAGGTCCAAGACCCTGCAAGACTTCCTCTACACATTTGATTTTGAATTCAGTGCTATAGCTTCTTCTAACAGAAGTGAAAGCCGCCTCACCATTGTATTTGAATCTCAGCAACCATTGTCGCAGTATTCCTTTAGGAATATTATACTTCCTAGCAATTTTAGCTAAGCACTCATTGCTGACAAGGCATTCTTTTACTACTTTCACAATAAAATCAGAAGAGTATTTTTTAGCTACCATGATGATGTCCCCCTTAAATAGACTTTTTATATTTGCTATGTCTACTTAAGAGGTATCATATCATTTTTCAGTATAATTGTAGTTTTACAGTACACGAATATATCAAGGGCTTTGGCTTTGGTAAAGAGTAGCACCTCAGTGTGGCGAATGATAAGATTGTGGTAATCATCTTTTTCGCTGCGCTGGGGTGCTGTTGTTTTCTAAAAATCTCTAAAAATTTTTTCTATCAGAGGTGACTGCGTCGAAGGTGGACAGAATTTGATGAAAGCAAGGTATATAATGGAGGTAGAGTTGGGGGTGATTTCATGCGATTTGTGTGTATTCTAAGCTTTTTATCTCACTTGTTATATGGAATAGCAGGAATGGCAATCACATGACAAGCGCCTGTGGGCCGACTTGACTGTTACCTTCTAAGCTTGGTGCAGCTTATGCTGGCATAGGTAGCTAGCTCAGAAAAATAATAAAGCTCTGTTTCTGACTTGACAGACTTAAGCTGTTGAGGGAAGGAACAGAGCTTTTTGCTTTATAAATGCAAAATGGGCAAAATGGCCTAAATGGCCTCTCTTTTGAGCAGCTCTTCCAGATTGCACACCTGCTGGCTGCCCCTAGTACGAGCATAAAAGCGCAAAAAATGCTGGGCCGCTACCGATAAGGGTCTATCCTTGACCTTGACCACGGTTTTATGGATGTCTGTCTCCAAATCTATAATGGGCTTGATAACGAAGGTTTCTCCTAGGCTTTCCTTTGGCTCCACGGGCACAATGGCAATGGCCGCCTTCACTCGCGTCCACTCTAAGGCTGTGCTGCGAGTAGTACTGATGCAGGTTACTCTGGGCGAGACATGAGCCTCCTCGCAGGCCTTCAAAAAAATTTCTGCCGAGCCTGCCGACAGGCTCACCGGCACAGCATCCAGCTGCTTTAAGAAAATACCCTTTGCTTCAGGCTCTAAAAATACGGACTCCTTATGAAAAACTGCAGCCAGCTCCTCCCTGCGCCGAAACAACACCTCAAAGCTGTCCTGATGGGTAATGGGCACGCTTAAAATGCCCAGCTCCGTAATGCCATTGAGCAGCTGCTGGCTTTGCTCGCCAATGCTGGCTTCAAAAAGCTCGCATTTGATATTGGGATAGAGCTGACAAAAATCCTTCAGGGAGGATTCGATAAAGAGGGGGGAGCGGGAATTGGCAATGCTAAAGCGCAGGGTGCCGATCACGCCGCCGACGATGTTTTCAATTTCACTCTTTGCTAAGTCCTCTAGGGAGCACATGTATTTGGCCTTTTGGTAAACGGCTCGTCCGGCCTCGGTCAGAAG
The DNA here is from genome assembly GCA_004558595.1 of Phascolarctobacterium sp. Taxonomy (GTDB): domain Bacteria; phylum Bacillota; class Negativicutes; order Acidaminococcales; family Acidaminococcaceae; genus Phascolarctobacterium_A. The sequence continues at coordinate 19,964 of SFCN01000014.1, forward strand.
AAGCTGCCGACTGCCCCGTTGGGTAATAATCAGCTTGGTGCCAAAAAAATTCTCTAGATTGCGCAGCTGCTTACTCAGGGCAGGCTGTGCAATGTGCACAAAATCTGCAGCTCCGGTAAAGCTGCCCGCTTCCACAATGGCTAGGAAATTGCGGTAAATATCAAGATCCATGCTATTCCTCCTATTAGATATCATATACAAATAATACTAATTCTCAATATACTTCTTTAGTCTAGCATAGCTTGCATACGAAAGCAAGAGGCTGCAGAATATTTTCTATAAGTGAAATGATATGCATCATGCATATAACGCGATAGCATATTTTTCATGCCAATTAGATATTTTTCTTCTGGGAAGCTTTGCAGTATAATGTAGGCAACAAAGGTTGCAGACCTTGTAGTTTATTATAGGTATAGCATTAGCAAAGGAGTGAATAACCATGGAAGAAAAACAAAAGTCTCAGAATAAGCGCGGAGTAATTGGCTATTTTTACAATAAACGCCAAGAACAGGCCAATTTGTATACAAAAAGGAAACAAAATACACGCCTCTATGTGAAGTACATTAACGGGGCCAAGCTTTCCGATGCTGCCGTGGCCGCATTAAATAGGAGATGAGCTCATGCCAGCACTGAGCTTCTTCGATAGATGGATAAGGCTGCTAGAAAGAGATTTTTATTGGAAGTATATTAAAACAGTTCTCCTCTAAATAATTGTATAGGATATTGTGTTTTGACCAGCCTCTGCAGGAGCGTTGTACCAGTGATCTCCCTATGCTCCTCAGGGGCTGGTCAGCCTTTGTGGCGAGAGCAACGGATTTCACAAAGCTATAATAAAAATGATATAGCTTTCATGCCAATCAGATATTTTTCTTATTTGGGAATATATTGTATAATCAAAACAGTTCAGGGCACTCTCAAAAATAAAGGAAAGGAGCTGAGTTCAGTGGAAGCAACAATAGTCATGTCCCATATAGAGGACGAACAAGAAGATTGTAAAATCCGAGAGTACCTCAGACAAGTGGACAAAAAGTTTTACTACCGAGCTATTGAAAACAGAAAGAAGGAAAGCCGTGTCTTTCCCTACAATGGCAAGGATAGCAAGCTCTTTGCAAATGCATTTAGCTATGTGCATATAATCAGAAAAGAAAAATGAGAATGGAGGTATAATATGAGTCCAGCAATAAAATGCTTGCTGCTATTAGCTGTTGTGGCCCTGCTTTTTGTAACAGAGATGATTCCTTTGGCAATGACCGCTGTATTGGCTGCAGTAGCTTGTAGTGCTTTAGGGCTGGTTCCGGAAAACCAAATCTTCTTGGGACTGGCCGATTCCACCGTAGTACTGTTCGGTGGTATGTTTGTAGTGGGTGCAGCCATGTTTTACACAGGTCTGGCCCAAAGAATTGGTGGTACTGTAGTTAAGCTTTTTGGTAAGGGTGAAAACAGCCTCATGTTCGGCATTATGATCATTGCCGCTGTGATGTCTGCCTTCCTCTCCAATACCGGCACCACCGCTTGCTTAATTCCTGTGGTACTGGGCATTTGCGCCAACGCTAATATTTCCAAATCCCGTGAGCTGATGCCCCTGGCCTTTGCTGCAGGCTTGGGCGGAACCATTACCTTGATCGGTACTCCGCCTAATATCTTGGCCAATGTGGCTTTAAAGGCCGCTGGTATGGAGGATTTGCAGTTTGGCTTTTTCGAATATGCCTATATCGGCATTCCTATTACCATCGCAGGCATTATTTACATGATGTTCGTGGGCAAGTATTTCCTGCCTGATGAAGTGGTTGAGCTGGGTAGCGAGGCCGAGGTGGAGCAGGAAATCGAGGCTACCTCTAACAGCCCCAGAAAGCAGCTGATCTGTGGTTTGATTATGACAGGCGTTATCCTGTGTATGGCAACTAGCCTGGTACCCTTGGAGCTGGCCGCTGTTGTGGGAGCAGTACTGTGTGTTTTGACAGGCTGCATTACCGAAAAGCAGGCTTATAACTCCATCGACTGGATTACCATCTTCCTGTTCGCAGGTATGATTCCTGTGGCTAATGCCATGAATTCTAGCGGTGCAGGCAAATTGATTGCCGAAGCCACTGTCAAGATGATGGGCGGCGACCCTTCTCCTTATATAGTAACGGCTGTACTGTTCTGCCTAGCTGTAGTGCTGACCCAATTCATGTCTAACACCGCTTCCAAAGCCCTGCTGTGCCCGGTAGGCATCGCCCTGTCCAGCCAAATAGGTGCTTCTCCTAAGGCTGTTTTGATGGCAATTTTGATTGCTTCCAGCTGCGCCTTTGCTTCTCCTGTTGGTACACCGCCTAACACTTTGGTACTGGGACCTGGTAAGTACAAATTTATGGATTATGTAAAGTGTGGCACTGGTCTGGTAGCAGTTTGCCTAGTAGTATCCATCGTGGTTATACCCATGGTATGGCCTTTCTTTCCCGCTGCAGCCGGGGCTGCAGCTTAACATAAAGCTCTTGTAGTATGTGGCTTTTAGATAAAAGCTGATAAAGCAATCCCTCCTTGTAAATTTTTTGATAGACAAATCTTAGCATTTTCAACACTTTAGACACTAACAGTTTTTTTAAGACCGCTGCTTAGGGGACAGAGCAGCATCTGAGAAAAACAAAAGCTCCGCAGAGGCTTAGGATGCAGCTTCTGCGGAGTTTTTTTGCATATGCAAATGGTTTTAAAAATCCTCCTCGTACTCCTTCAAGGTGCCATAGGCAACGAGAATGGTTCCCTTGGGTGAGGACAGGGCAGGGCAAACATAAAGGATTACGCCGGTTTGCTCAGCGTAATAGGTGGTGATGGTGTTGCCGAAGACATCGGTGATGCGACCTAAAACCTGGCCCTCCTCCACGAAGTCGCCGCTGTGGATGTGGTGCAGCCAGCAGCCCGTTTCGAGGGCTTCCAGATAAATTAAATTCTCCACATCCCGCGGGGAATGGTGGCGAGGCTTGACAGGCAGGGAGAACATCTTTAGCTTGCGCAGAATATTGCGCACATCGTCCTTGTAGGCCTCGATATCCTCGTGCAGGCACAGTCCTGCGCCGCCCCGTTCAATGAGGATGGAGGGCAGACCAGTGCTAGCGGCGTAATTATAGGCACCACCGGTAGCCAAAGATCGCACCATATATTCCATATCCAGCACGCGTGCCACAGCTCGGGATTTACGCTCCACCTCGGGCGTGGGCTGGCCAGGGTAGTAAACATAGGGATGCAGGCTTTCATGAATATCGCCGCTATGCATATCCACATAAAAATCGGCAATGGGGAAGAAATTACTGCTGATTAAATAAGCAGTTTTATCGGCCAAGGTACCCAAGGGGTCGCCGGGGAAGACGCGGTTCAAATTCTTGCCGTCCTCGGGCACGATCATCTCCCGTCGAGCCCAAAAGCCTTGAATATTCACTGGATGCATCATAATTAAAATGCCATGTACATCGGCTGGTTCGATATCTCGTCCCAGCTCCATAGCGGCGGCGATGCCGGGGTATTCACCACCATGAATACCGGCGGTGATGAGTAGGGTGGGACCGTCCTCACAGCCATTGATAATGGTCAGGGGAATCTTAACATTGGTATCGGGAACGGGCAGGAAGGTACGTAGCTTGTGACCTCGCTCCACCGTTAGACCGCAAATATTTAAGGTATCGGACATTATTTCACTCCTAACATAGCAAGATAGCAAATTATTGTACTTGACCATTATTATAACATATGATAATCTATTCACACAAGAGTTAAATAATAAATAAAATTGATTCCGATTAAGAGTGAGATATGGATATCTGTGATAATGTATGTGCTCATCGATGCTCTTTAGAAAAGAGTAATAATCTAATTGTGATTTTTTAAGAAATAGCTTGACAAAGCTAATAGTAATGAGTATAATTAGGCATAACAAGTCAATATTGGATTACAGGTGCGTAAGCTCAATAGAGAAGTCGGTGCAATTCCGGCACGGTCCCGCCGCTGTAACGTGGAGTTTGTTTCAATTAAACCACTGGATTGACTCTGGGAAGGTGAAACAAATGAAGAAGCGAAGTCAGAAGAACTGCCTGTAAGATACATCGTCGTTAGACCTGCGAGAGACGGGGAGAGATGTCGTAAGCTCGGCGTATTCTGTCGTGTTTATTATGATATTTCACCGTTTTTTAATAATCCTACCCCTAGAGGGATAAGAGGATAGTTAAAGAACGGTTTTCTGTTTCTATGCTCCTTAGGTTGCGTGATGGCTGAGGCCTTAGGAGAAGGGTCCAAGCCATCGATGTTCCATATTTACCTGTTCACAGCCCTGGACAAGCTGTGCTGCAAATCCCATTCTCAAGTTTTCCTTTAGCTAGTTGGCACATTTCCCTTTCTCCATCATGATGCTACAGTGTAGGGGTGCACTGTAGTGTCGCAAATTCCAGCCATCACATAATCGTGGTGGCTGTTTTCTATTTATAAGTAAGTTTTAGTGGAGGTTAAGCCTATGAAAAAGCTCTATTTAGCCGGAGAAGCCTATTCCTTAAAAGATGCCCTGCAGAATCTGAAGGGTGTCATCGGTACCATACCTGTGCATGCGGTAGCCCAAAATGGCGAGGAGCTGTACGGTGTAGAAATTGAGTATAATCCGAAAAAACAGGATATTTGCGGCATTTTAGAGGCCTATTTTGCCGTTGTGGACCCCTTTGCCAAGGATAAGCTGCCCCTGCAGCAATCTGCTGTGTTCTACACATCCAATGAGGATGTGCCCCAGCTAGATTACTATGCTCGCTTTTTGCAGAGTCGTGGTCATGAACCCGGTGCAGCTTTAGGTAATCTGATCGTCAATGATTCAATTACCGCTAATACGGAAATCCGCCCCCTGCAGCTACGCTTTGGTCGATTACATGAATACCATTATCTGGCGTAGCCTTAAATCGCTATATACGGTATGGACAACCGTATCCGTGTATATAAATGCTTTACTTGAAGTCTTCTTAATGGAGCGTGTTCTGCCTTGTAAAGGCTGGGTGAGAGCAGCTAAGGTAGGAGGCGCTACCTTCATAATTGGAGGTGATAGTCCCTTATTTACGATGCCGTTAGGCGATTTGACAAGAATTAATTTAGCTAAAGGAGGATTTTTAGATGGCTGATGAACAAAAAATAGCTGCTGTTGAAGGCGAAAAGCCGATGACGGACCAAGAGCTGGAAGCTATGCTGCGTAAATCAGAAAATGTGACCGAATTCCCTGAGGTTACCTTGGATGAATTTACTGAACCTAGCTGGGATGAATGGGTGGAGGCTTGCAATGCTCTGCTCAAAGGCGCTCCCTTCGACAAGGTTATGTATACGAAAAACTATGAGGACATTACCTTTGACCCCATTTATCGTCTGAAAGAGACCGATGCTATACTGCCCACTGATGATTATCCCGGCATGGGCGACTATCTGCGCGGCGCTACCTTAAATGGCTATGTACACGAGCCTTGGGGCATTGCCCAAGCCTGCGATGAAACCCTGCCCGCTGAGAACAACGAGCTGCTGAAGGAAGAAATCGCTAAGGGCTCCACCGTTTACCATATTAAGCTGGATACTGCTACCATGAACGGTATTGATGCCAAGGACGCTGAAAAAATCGGTGATGTGGGCGTGAATGTGACCACTGTTGAGGATATGAGCGTGCTCTTAAATGGTCTGAAGCTGGATAAATATCCGCTGATGATTTACACCGGCGCCGGCGCTAAGGGTATTATTGCTTTGACCGAGGCTGCCCTGAAGGGCGCAGGCAAGGATTTACAGGGCGTGAAGGGCGTTATTGGCGCTGATCCTCTGGGTGAGCTGGTTGTTAATGGCAAATCCAGCACTTCCTTAAATGCTCTCTATGATGAAATGGCAGAGACCATTAAATATACTCGTGAGCATGCTCCCTTAATTCGCCCCGTTTATGTGCGCAGCGATTGCTTTACCGATGGCGGCGCCAATGCGGTGCAGGAGGTCGCTTACACCTTCGCTAGCGCTGTAGAGTATGTTCGTGAAATGCAAAAACGCGGTATTTCCCTTAAGGATATTGCTGCATCCCTGTATTTCGCCTTTAACCAAGGCGCAAACTTCTTTATGGAAATCGCTAAGCTGCGTGCTCTGCGTCAGGTATGGGCAGCCATTATGGAAGCCTTTGGCGCTGAGGAGGCTGACCGCTCCATTATGGTCCATGGTCGCAGCTCCCGCTTTACTAAAACTGTTATCGATCCCTATGTAAATATGCTGCGTAACTGCACCCAAACCTTCTCCGGTGTTGTAGGCGGCGTTAACACCTATGAGAATCCTCCCTTTGACGAGCTGATTCGTAAGGGCGATGTCTTCTCCCGTCGTATTGCCCGTAACCTGCATGTTATGCTGCAGGAGGAATTTGGCATGCTGTGCCCCATTGACCCGGCTGGCGGCTCTTGGGCAGTAGAATCCCTGACCAAGCAAATCGTCGAGAAGATTTGGGCTGAGTTCCAAAAAATCGAGGGCATGGGCGGTATGGTGAAGGCTTTGCAAGCTGGCTATCCCCAAGAGCAAATCGCCAAAACCTTGGACGAACGCTTCAAGGCCTTGGAGCTGCGCAAGGATCGCGCTGTTGGCGTGAACATGTATCCGAATATGACTGAAGAGCCCTTGGAACGTCGCGCAGAGGATAGCGAAGCCCTGAAGAAGCAGCGTGCAGCTGCAGTAGCCGCTTATGTGGCTGATATCGACACTAATTTCGTGGCTGGCAAGCTGGCCGACGTGGCTAGCGTAGAAGCAGCTATCGAAGCCTTTAGCAATGGCGCAACCTTAGGTCAGGTGGCAGCAGCAGGCTGCAAGGCTGAAGCTATCGAGGCTATTACCCCCATCACCGCTCATCATTGGACCGAGCGTTATGAAGCGCTGCGCTTTGATACGGAACGCTATATGAAGGAAACCGGTAAGAATGTGGAGGTATTCCTGGCTAACATGGGCCCCATTCCCCAACACAAGGCCCGTGCCGACTTCTCCACCAGCTTCCTGCAGGTTGGCGAGTTCAATGTGCATCTGAACAATGGCTTCCAGGATGACGAGGGCAAGCCCGGTTCTCGCTATGAGAAATGCGTGGCTGCTTTGAAGGCAGGCATTGACGATAAGGGTACTCCCTACGATGTGGCTGTAATCTGCTCCACTGACAAGACCTATCCGGAGGATGTTCCGGCGCTGGCTCCCATGCTGAAGGCCGCTAACCCCAATATGACTCTGTTCCTGGCAGGTGCAGCACCTAAGGATCTGGAGGCTATTTATCTAGCTGCCGGTGTTGATGATTTTATCAGCGTGAAAGCTAATTGCTTTGCAACCTTGAAGAAACTGCAACAGAAGAAGGGGATGATTGAATAATGAGCATTAATCCTGATTTCACTAAAGTATCTGTTCCGGATCATCCGTCCTGCTCTTATGAAGAATGGAAGAAAAACCTGGAAGCGAAAATGGGCGAAAATTATGATGCCCTTTACGATACAACCTTGGAGCGCATTCCTAAAGAACCGCTGTACACCAAGGATATCTATGCTAAATGCAACCATTTGGACTTTATGAGCGGTATTCCTCCGTTCCTGCGTGGCCCTTATTCCACCATGTATGTTTTCCGTCCCTGGACTGTACGCCAATATGCAGGCTTCTCTACTGCGGAGGAGTCCAACGCTTTCTATCGTCGCAACCTGGCCGCCGGCCAAAAGGGCTTGTCCATCGCCTTCGACCTGCCCACTCACCGCGGCTATGATGCCGATAATCCCCGCGTTGTAGGCGACGTAGGTAAGGCTGGCGTATCCGTATGCTCCATGCTGGATATGAATATTCTGTTCAGTGGCATTCCTCTGGATCAAATGTCCGTATCCATGACCATGAACGGCGCCGTACTGCCCATTTTGGCCTTCTTCATCGTTTCCGGCGAGGAGCAGGGCGTTGATAAATCTATTATGGCGGGCACCATTCAAAACGATATTCTGAAGGAATTTATGGTGCGTAATACCTATATTTATCCGCCGGCTATGTCCATGCGTATTATCGGCGATATTTTTGAATATACCACTAAATACATGCCCAAATTCAACAGTATTTCTATTTCCGGCTATCATATTCAGGAATGCGGTGCTACCTGCGACTTGGAGCTGGGCTATACTCTGGCAGATGGTATGGAATACATCCGTACCGGTGAAGCTGCCGGCCTGCCGGTGGATGCCTTCGCGAAACGCTTGTCCTTCTTCTGGGATATGGGCAAAAACTACTTCATGGAAGTGGCTAAGATGCGTGCGGCTCGCGTGCTGTGGGCTAAGATTCTGAAGAGCTTTGGCGCTAAGAATCCGAAATCCATGGCACTGCGCACCCATAGCCAAACCTCTGGCTGGTCCCTGACAGAGCAGGATCCCTTTAATAATATTTCCAGAACCTGTATGGAAGCTATGTCCGCAGCCTTGGGCCACACCCAATCCCTGCATACTAACGCTTTGGACGAAGCTATCGCGCTGCCTACTGACTTTTCCGCTCGCCTGGCACGTAATACCCAGCTGTATATTCAGGACGAGACCAAGGTTTGCAAGATTATCGATCCCTGGGGCGGCTCCTATTATCTGGAATACCTCACCAATGAGATTATTCGCCGTGCTTGGGCTCATATTCAAGAGGTTGAAGCTCTGGGCGGTATGGCTAAGGCTATTGCTACCGGCTTGCCCAAGATGCGTATCGAAGAGTGCGCAGCTCGCCGTCAAGCTAACATCGACAGCGGCAAGGAAACCATCGTTGGCCTGAACAAGTATCGTTTGGCTAAGGAAGACCCGCTGAATGTATTGTCCATTGATAATACCGCTGTACGCAATGCGCAAATCAAACGCTTGGAAAAACTGAGAGCAGAACGTGATGGCGAAAAGGTTAGAGCTGACCTTGAGGCTATTACCCGCGCTGCCGAAAGCCGTGACAATGGCAACCTGCTGGAGATGGCCGTACAAGCAGCACGCGACCGTGCTTCCTTGGGCGAAATTTCCGACGCAGTGGAAAAGGTTTCCGGTCGTTTCAATGCTGTAATCCACACTGTTTCCGGTGTGTATTCTTCCGAATTCAGTGGCAATGACGATATGGAAAAAGCTACCAAGCTGGCTGATGAGTTTGAAAAGCTGGAAGGCCGTCGTCCGCGTATCTTCTTGGCCAAGATGGGTCAGGATGGTCATGACCGTGGCCAAAAGGTATTGGCAACCTCCTTTGCCGATATGGGCTGGACCGTCGACGTTGGTCCCTTGTTCCAAACTCCCGAGGAATCCGCTCAGGATGCCGTGGATAACGACGTTGATATGGTAGGCTTCTCCTCCCTGGCTGCAGGTCACAAGACCTTGCTGCCCGCTCTGGTTGAAGAATTGAAAAAACGCGGTCGTGAGGATATCATGGTGTGCATTGGCGGCGTAATCCCTGCTCAAGACTATGATTATCTGTATGAGCATGGTGCTGCAGGTATCTTCGGCCCCGGCACCAATATTCCCAAATGCTGCATCCAACTGCTGCAAATGCTGGTTGACCGCGCGAAGGCTGAACAGGCTGAGGACTGAGGTGATGTAAATGCCTGAAACTGGTGAAAAAGATATTAGGCCGAGCTGGGTTCCTCTAAAAAAAGATCCCAACTTTGCTTGCTCCGTTATGGGCGGCATTGATAGTGCCGTAAACGCTGTTTCTGAAGAAAAGTATACTCCGGTAGAGCAGATTAAAAGGTTTCCTTTGCGGAAAAAGCCTACTCCGGAACAGCTAATTAAAGGAGTCAGTGAGGGCGATCGCAAAACTCTTTCCCAAGCTATTACCTTGATTGAAAGCAATGCTCCCAAGGATTTTGACAAAGCGCAACGGGTGCTGCAGTCCCTCTTGCCCCGCACGGGCAAGGCCCTGCGCATTGGCATCAGCGGTGTGCCCGGCGCTGGTAAGAGCACATTTATCGAAGCCTTTGGCCAAATGCTGTGCAAGCAGGGCTATAAGGTAGCTGTGCTGGCGGTGGACCCCACCAGCTCCATTACCGGTGGCTCTATATTGGGCGATAAGACTCGTATGCAGATGCTGTCCCGTGAACCTAATTGCTTTATTCGCCCTTCCCCGGCCAAGGGAACCTTGGGCGGTGTGGCTCGCAAAAGCCGCGAAACCATGCTGCTATGCGAGGCCGCTGGCTGTGATGTTATCTTGGTAGAAACTGTTGGCGTGGGGCAAAGCGAAATTACCGTGCGCTCCATGGTGGACTTTTTTATGCTGGTTGTGCTCACCGGTGCTGGTGACGATTTGCAGGGCATTAAGAAGGGCATTATGGAGGTGGCGGATGCCATTGTGGTTAACAAGGCAGATGGGGACAATTTGCCCAAGGCCATTGTGACCCAGGGTGAGTACGAACGGATGATTGAGTTCATTCGTCCGGCTACCGAGGGCTGGAAAACCCATGCCTATCGCTGCTCTGCCCTTACAGGCGAGGGCCTGCTAGAGCTGTGGGCGGTGATGCGCAAGTTCGAAAAGGTGACTAAGGAATCGGGCGCTTTTGCAAGACGGCGCAAAAGCCAGACGGTGTCCTGGGTTAATAGCATGATTGACGAGCATCTGCACAATCTTTTCTTTGAAGACCCCATGATTAAAGGGCGTTTGCCCGCTGTTATGGAGGCTGCTGTGAATGGTGTGGTTTCGCCCAGTCAAGCAGTTACCGAATTGATTCGTGCTTTTGATATAGATCGTGCCGCAGCAAAGCATTACAATCAATATAAATAAAAGAGTGGCAGAGCATTTTAGCTCTGCCGCTTTTTTGCTCTCAAGAACGCTATTGCTAAATTTCCCTTACTGTGATAACATATATATCTAAACTACTTATATATATTAGTATTAAATATGAATAAGGGGGTTGTGTGATTTTATGAAGTTGCTTACAGATAGGGAGTATTTAGGCTTAACGGTGCCCTTTATGCTGTCCACGATGACGCAGCCCTTGATGGGAGCGGTGAATACAGCGGTGATGGGGCAGCTGCCAGATCCTAAATATATCGCTGCCGTGTCGCTGGGGGCTATCTTGTTTAATAATCTTTACTGGCTTTTTGGCTTTCTACGTGTCAGCACCACGGGCTATGCGGCTCAGGCTCATGGAGCGGCGGATCAAAGGCTCAGCATGCTAGCCTTTTTTAAGCCCTTGGTGCTGGCTGTAATCATCAGCCTGCTCTGTATTCTGCTGCAAAAGCCCATAGTGGATTGCTATTTGGGGATGATTGGCGCTGCGGCTGATGTCAATTATTTAACACGTCGCTATTATTATATTTTAATATGGGGAGCACCCTTGACATTTTTTAATTATGTGGCCTTGGGCTGGCTGATGGGGCAAGCAAGAGTGCGAGCAAGTGTGTTTCAACAGGTATCGATGAATGTGCTGAATATGTTACTTAGCGTATGCTTCGTTTTTGGACTACACTTGCAGATAGAGGGCGTGGCCTATGCCTCTTTGCTTAGTCAGCTATATGGCGCGTTATTAGGAGCAGGCTTGATGCATCACTATGGCAATTTTGATTATTCCAAGCTGCCCTGGGGCGAGCTTTTGGATTGGCGTCAGTTCATCGGTATGCTGCAGGTCAATGCTAATTTAATGATTCGCACAGCCTGCCTGTTGACTGTAAATAATATTATCGCTGCCGTGGGCGCTTCCCTAGGTACAGTGGTGCTGGCGGCCAATGCGGTGCTGCTGCAGCTAAAGGATATTATGAGCTACCTTATTGACGGCATGGCTAATGGTGCTGCCATCTTTAGTGGCAAGGCTGTGGGGAGCAAGGATAGGCAGCTTTTTGATGAGACCATCAGGATGACCTATAAATGGTTGTTGGTGCTAGCGCTGCTCCTGATGGGAGGATATTACTTGACCAGCACCCAATGCATTCGCCTGTTTACCAGTATACAGGAAGTAATCGCTATGGCACAGACCTATGAGCTTTATGTACTCTTTTATCCGGTATGCGCTGGGGTTGGTATGGTGCTCTATGGTGTCTTCTGTGGAGCAACCCGTACGGCTCCGGTACGCAACATGATGCTAATAGCCTTGGCTGTTTTTTATCTGTTGCAGCATTTTCTTGTGCCAGTTTGGGGAAATTCTGGATTGTGGCTTGCTCTTTTGGGATTTATGCTTGCCCAATCAATTGTTTTAACGATATTTCTTAAAGGGCTAATTAAACATATTTTCTATTAAATTATATAACAAAAAGCATACAAGCACTGCGATGAATACCTTATCGTAGTGCTTTCTTAATTTATATCATGATAAGTGAAAATAATGTGAAGTAATTGCAAAAATAAAGCAAAACTGCTCTTGCTTTTATTGAGAATCAGTGCTATTATATAAACATAATACAAAATTAAAAATTACTAATAAGTTTGCTTGGTCAATAATTATGTGTTGCCAACTCTACTGAGGTGCTCTCGCGAGAGAGGTAAATTAGGGAATGCGGTGTGAATCCGCAGCGGTCCAGCCACTGTGAAGCCTACTTGATGGGCTAAGCCAGGTCGCAGCCTCGGTATGATATATTCTGCTTGAGACAGAAGTATATTACATAATAGTGCACGTTATGTAGTCTTTTTCTGTTTCTATGCAGAAAAAGGCTATTTTTATGTATGGAGATGATGTGTTTTGACGAAAAAACAAATTCTGGCCCGCATAGGCCAGATCGTTCTCGTATTATTGGGCATCAGCTTTATCACCTTTGCTTTGGTAATGCTAGCTCCTGGTGATGTTGTGCGACAGATGATTGCCGGCAATGAGGACATTATCGTAAGTCAGGCTGAAATTGATGCTCTACGTGCTGAGTTGGGTTTGGATAAGCCCTTCTTCTTCCAGTATTTGGACTGGTTGGGCAGAGCCCTACAGGGCAATCTAGGCTTTTCCTACATGGTGAAAAAACCTGTGGTTGAGGCTCTGTGGGAAGGGCTTCCAGGAACTGTATTGCTATCCTTGGCATCACTTTTTATGATGATGGTTGTGTCTATACCGGCAGGTATTTATTCAGCTGTGAAGCGCGGTAGTATTGTAGACAATATCGTAAGGATCTTTACCTTTATGGGTGTTTCTATGCCCGGCTTCTGGGTAGGTCTTATGCTACTGTGGATTTTGGGCCTAAAGTTGGACCTTTTGCCTATTGTTGGTGGCGAAATTAGCTTGGAAACGTTAATTATGCCGTCCCTGACCCTAGCCATAGCCATGGCTTCAAAATATACGCGTCAGGTGCGCACAGCGATTTTGGAGGAGCTGCATCAGGATTATGTGGTGGGCGCTCGTGCCAGGGGCATGACCGAAAGCCACATTCTCTGGAAGGAGGTTCTGCCCAACGCTATGCTGCCGCTGATTACCCTCTTGGGCTTGTCCCTGGGCAATCTTTTGGGCGGTGCCGCTGTTATTGAAATGGTTTTCCAATGGCCGGGCTTAGGTCGCTTGGCTATAGAAGCAATTACATACCGCGACTTCCAATTAGTGCAGGGCGTAGTAGTGTGGATTGCATTGATGTATATGGTGATCAATCTAGTTGTAGATATGTCCTATAACCATCTTGATCCCCGTTTAAGAAAGGTGAGGTAAGTAATGGAAACTTTAGTAAATGGTTTTAAAACTAACCGCGCCTTTGCAGTGACCAGCCTGCTGGTACTGCTTTTGCTGGCGATAGCCTTAGCTGCGCCTATTATATCTCCCTTTGACCCTACCCATGCAGAGATGAAGGATGCTTTCTTAGAGCCTAGCATGACGCATCTGTTTGGTACAGATAAGCTGGGGCGTGACTGCTTCAGCCGAGTGCTTTATGGGGCTCGGGCTTCTTTAACAGGTGTTTTAGTGTTAGTAGCCAGCGTTTTCTTAGTTGGCACCACTATGGGAGTTTTGTCCGGATATTTCGGTGGCAAGGTGGATATAATTATCATGCGCTTTAGTGATATGATGATTTCCTTCCCCGGCATGATTTTGGCCATTGCCATTGCCGGTATTATGGGCGGCAGCCTAGTGAATGCTGTTATCGCGTTGACCATTGTCAGTTGGACTAAATACGCTCGCTTGGCCCGCAGTATGGTGCTCAAGGTAAAGCGTCGTGACTACGTTGAGGCAGCTATTGTCAATGGTGGTACACCACCCCATATTCTGTGGGTACATATTCTGCCCAATATTCTGCCCATGATGGTTATCACCGCCGCAGCCGATATTGGCGCGCTGATGATGGAGCTGGCAGGCCTGTCCTTCCTTGGCTTTGGTAGCCAGCCCCCTGCTCCCGAATGGGGCCTGATGTTGAACGAGGGACGCCAGCAGCTGCAAACTGCACCTTGGTTGATGATTTTCCCGGGCTTGGCAATTTTTGTGACAGTAGTTGTTTTTAACCTTTGGGGTGACAATTTGCGCGACGTATTAGACCCCCGCAACGATGTAAAAGATTAAAAATCGTCCATAAGGCACCATCTACTGCGTCGTAGCTCCTAGGAGTATTCCCGATACACCGTCGTCGCTATTCCTTGTATCTGGTACCTTCTAAACGATTTTAAAAGAGTAATAAAGAGTAATTAAGATAGGAGTGTTCATTATGAAAAAATTATTTAAAATTTCCGCAGCAGCGGCTATGATTGGTGTATTAGCTTTGGCAGCCTCGGGCTGCGGTGGTGGTAGCTCTAAAAAGGCAAATGTTACCAATGAGATGGTAAAATTTGGTGTAACCAACTTTGCTGATAATCTGGATCCTGCAGATAATTTCTTCAGCTGGGTAGTAATGCGCTACGGCTTAGGCGAATGCTTGGTGAAATTTGATAACAAAATGAATGCCACTCCTTGGTTGGCCGACAAATGGTCCATTTCCGATGATAAGCTGACCTGGACCTTCCATATTAACGACAAGGTTAAGTTTTCTAATGGTGATAAGCTGACTGCTGAAATCGCTAAGGAATCCTTGGAAAGAACCTTTAAGCTTTCCAACCGTGCTCAATCCATCTTCCAATATGCCGAAATTAAGGCTGACGGACAAAATTTAATTATTAAAACTAAAAACCCCACGCCTTCCTTACCTGGCATGCTGGCAGACCCCCTGTTCATTATCATTGATACCAAGGTAAAGGACCGCGATATCAAGAAGCAGGGCCCCATTTGCACCGGTCCCTACGCTGTTAAAACTTATAGCAAGGCTAAGGCTGTAATGGTTGCTAACCCCAATTATTGGGATGGCGCTGTTCCCTTCAAGAATGCGGAGATTCCTACCATTGATGACCCCAATACCCGTGCTATGGCTTTGCAAAAGGGTGAAATCGACTTTGCTATCAATATTGCAGCAGGCGACCTGCAGCTGTTCAAGGATAAAGCAAAATACAACATCTCTGAGATTGCCTCCCTGCGTACTGTGCTGGCCCAGATTAATATGAACGAGGGCAAGCCCCTGCATGATCCTAAGGTGCGTGCTGCCCTGATTCAATGCTTGGACCGTGTTACCTATAATAAGGTGCTGTTGAAGGACACCTTTATTCCGGGCAAAGCACCTGTTCCTCCTTCTTTGGACTATGGCTTTGATCAATTGAAGGACCCCAATGCCTATAATCCTGAAAATGCGAAGAAGCTTTTGGCTGAAGCAGGATGGAAGGACACCAATGGTGACGGCTATGTGGATAAAAACGGTAAGAATTTGGAAATTGACTTTGTTTTCTACAGCGGTCGTGCAGAGCTGCCCCTCTATGCCGAGGCAACCCAAGCAGATGCTAAGAAAATTGGTATCAAGGTTAATATGAAGAATGTTGACTACAACGTGCTGGATCCCATGCGTCAAAAGGGTCAATTCGACCTGATTATTTCCAACATCCTCACTGCAAATACCGGTGACCCGGAGGTTTATCTGAACTGGTACTGGAAGAGCAATATTAATGGTAGCCAACCGCAAAACTCCACTGGCTACAGCAATCCGAAGTTTGATGCTCTGTCCGACAAGCTGGCTGTAGAATTTGATCCCGCTAAGCGCCGTCAATACATGATTGAAATGCAACAAATCCTGTTGGATGATGGTGTAGCTCTGTTCTTTGGTTATCCTAAGACTAATATGGTATCTAAAGCTGGTTTAGTAAATGCCAATATTTATCCCGCTGATTATTATTGGCTGACCAAGGACATTGCTCCGAAGAACTAAAAACATGAATTTTAATGAAGAAGGTATAGTTTAATGCTACTTCAAGTAAAAGATTTAGACATCAGCTACGGTGAACGCCTCACCGTAGCTGGTGCTAGCCTAGAATTAGATAAGGGCGAGATAATGTCCATTGTAGGCGAGTCCGGCAGTGGCAAGACCACCGTTATCCGTGCCATTATGGGCTGCTTGCCTGGTGCTGGCCGCGTGAGCGCAGGCTCCATTACCTTTGATGGTAAGGATGTTTTGCAAAACACACCGGAGCAGTGGCGTCATATGTATGGCAGTGAAATGTCCATGATTTTCCAGGATAGCGGCAATATGATTAACCCTATTCGCCGTATCGGCGCCCAATTCATCGACTATATCCAAGCCCACCAGCCGGATAAATCCAAGAGTGAGGCCTATGAAATGGCTTGCCAAATGCTGACCAATGTGCGTCTGCCCAATCCGGAGAACATCATGAATTGCTATCCCTTTGAGCTGTCCGGCGGTATGCGTCAGCGTGTGGGCATAGCTATGGCCATGATTTTCAGCCCGAAGATTTTGCTGGCAGACGAGCCTACCAGCGCCTTGGACGTTACGACCCAGGCTCAGATTATTCGCCAAATCGTGGATATTCGCAACGAATATAATGTTGCGGTCATCATCGTAACCCATAATATTGGCGTAGCCTCCTACGTTTCCAATAAAATTATGGTTATGCAGGGCGGCAAGGTTGTGGAATATGGCAAGCGTGAGGATGTTATTGGCAATCCTCAGCATGAATATACCAAGCAGCTGCTACGAGCAGTGCCCATCATAGGAGGGAAGTGTTATTATGCCTAATCAAAATAGTGCTGTCAAGCCCGCCTATGAGCGTAGTAAGGTTATTTTAGATATTAAGCATTTGACCAAGCAATTTAAGGTGGATGACGGTAGACTGTTGACGGCCTGCAACGATATTTCCCTGCGTGCCTACGAGGGCAAAACCTTGGGCATCATTGGCGAATCCGGGTGTGGTAAGAGTACCTTGGTGCGCACCCTGCTGCAGATTCAGCCTACTACCAGCGGTGAGGCCATTTTTGAAGGTCACGATTTGCTTAAGGATCGAGGCGAGGAATCCCGTCAGGACCGTCGCAAAATCCAAATGGTTTTCCAGGACCCGACAGCAGCCTTCAATCCGAAAATGCTGGTGAAGGATATCCTCACCGAGCCCTTGAAGAATTTTGGCTTGATTAAAAAGGATGAGGTAGATGCTAAGGCTGCCGAGCTTTTGGAAATGGTAGAGCTGCCTGCTTCCTTCAAGGACCGCTATCCCCATAGCATGAGCGGTGGCCAGCGTCAACGCTTGGGTATTGCCCGTGCTTTGTCTCTGGAGCCCAAGATTATTGTCTGTGACGAAGCGACCTCTGCCTTGGACGTTTCCGTACAGGAAAAAGTCTGCGAGCTTTTGTGTCGTTTGCAAAAGGAAAAGAACATTACCTATCTCTTTATTGCCCACGACCTAGGCTTGGTGGACTTAATGTGCCATCAGGTAGCAGTGATGTATTTGGGCAATGTGGTGGAATGGCTGGAGCACGGACGTATTGCCGAAAGCTGCAAGCATCCTTATACTAAAGCCTTAATGAAGGCTGTCTTTAAGGTTGATTTCCGTCCCGGCGAAAAGATCGAGCCCATAGAGGGCGAAATCCCCAGTCCCCTGGATTTGCCGCCAGGCTGCCCCTTTGCCAGTCGTTGCGAGCATTGTAGTGAAAACTGCCTCAAGAATAAGCCCCAGCTTAAGGAGATTGAGCACGGGCATTGGGTAGCATGTCATCTTTATGATTAATAAATAATAGCTTTCTCTGACAAGAGAAGAATTTTTCTCCCCTTCCATCTCCATTTGGGTGTGTGTCTAGCTACTTAGCTGTAGTTAGGCTCACATCCAGCCTTTTAAATTCCACAGGATTTTTACAAAAAACTATAGATGAATATTCATTCATATGTTATAATATGCTTAGCGGAGCTGGTTTTAAAATCAAGGTAAACCAGCTGCACTATATTTTTTCAATAATACATGAATAAGTACTCATATAATGATATTTAGCTTTAAGAAAGGTGGTACCTGGCAGTGAAAAATGATAAGAAAGTTTTCAGAGATCTAGAAGAAGTGCGTAATTCTTCTGAAGAGGTGCGTAGCTTTAGACATGTACACGGACATATTAAAGGAAACGAAAATTATAGTGATCATCCTGAGGGCTGCACCTGTGGTCACTGTGGCAAGGATCACAATCATAACAGCATGGGACATATTCCGAAGCATAGCCATGGTGATGGCTGTACCCATACTCACGAGCATAGGCATGAAGACCACGAGGAATGCTGCTGTGGCAATGACCATGTTGCACACGAGGAGCATGAGCATGGAGAGCATAATGAGGATGAGTGTGGCTGTGGACACGAGCATCACCATCACGAGCATGAAGAGCATGATGACGATGAATGCGGCTGTGGACACGAGCATCACCATCATGAGCATGATGACGATGAATGCGGCTGTGGACACGAGCATCATCACCACGAGCACGAGGATGATGAGCATCATGTACCTGGTCACCCCGATGACTGCCAATGCGAGCTTTGCCATCCTCACGAAGAGTACTGTGATGTTTGTGGCGAAAGCTTAGCCAACTGCACCTGTAGAATGCCCGATGCGGATAAGGTGAAGCGTGTTTATATTTTGAAAAACCTAGGCTGTGCCAACTGCGCTGCCAAAATGGAGCACAAAATTAAGGAGCTGCCGGGGGTTACCTATGCCAATGTGAGCTTTGCCACGAAGCAGCTGCGCCTGAGCGCTGCAGATCATGAAGCGCTACTGCCCCTGATTCAAAAAATTTGCACCTCTATTGAATCCGATGTGGAGGTTATACCTCGTGATAAACGTCCCCAGGTCGGCAAGGACAACAGCCGTACTTATTTAGTGCAGAATCTTGACTGCGCCAATTGTGGAGCTAAAATCGAGCGTGCTCTTAACGCTATGCCAGAAATCGAGAGTGCTGTGCTGACCTTTACTACCAAAAAGCTGCAGGTTAAGGCCTCTAATTATGACGGTCTACTGGCGAAGATGCAAGCAGTTACCGATAAGGTAGAGGAAGGCGTGCTGCTGGTTGAGGCTCACACCAAGCCCAGTCTAGCTCCTGATCTGGAGGAACGCAAAAAGGCCGGTGGCATTCTATCCAGCCTTAGCGAAAAGGAGTCCCTGCTGGAAATTGCTCTTGGCGGTGTAGTATTTATCATCACTGAATGGTTGGGCCTAATTCCAGAGGCCTATCATATGTATTGCCTGATTTTCGCCTATGTTTTATTGGGTGGACGCATTGTTATAACTGCTCTGAAGAATATTTCAAAGGGTAATGTTTTTGACGAAAACTTCTTGATGACGGTAGCTACTCTCGGAGCCTTCGCGATTAAAGCCTGGGAAGAGGCTGTGGGCGTTATGTTCTTCTATCGCGTGGGCGAGTATTTCGAACAGCGCGCTGTAGAAAAAAGTCGCGGCCAGATTATGGACGCGGTGGATATGCGTCCTGAGGTTGTGAATTTGCTAGTGGGCGAAGAGGTGAAGGTTATCCCTGCCGAGGACGTGCATGTGGGTGATATTCTTTTGGTACGCGCCGGTGACCGCATTCCTCTAGACGGTGTGGTTATTGAAGGCGAGAGTCTCGTGGACACTTCCCCTGTTACAGGCGAGCCCGTGCCGGTGAAGCGTGCTTTTGGTGATGAAATTGTCTCCGGCTGCGTGAATACCAGCGGTATGCTCAAAATTCGCGTGGAGAAGGTGCTGGCCGAGTCCATGGTAACGAGGATTTTGGACAGCGTGGAAAATGCCGCTGCCTCCAAGCCAACCATCGACCGCTTTATTACTCGCTTTGCCCGTGTTTACACTCCCTTTGTAGTAGCTGCGGCAGTGGCGGTGGCTGTGATTCCCTCCCTGCTTACAGGGGATTGGCAAAAATGGGTCTATACAGCGCTGACCTTCCTCGTCATCAGCTGTCCCTGCGCTCTGGTGCTCAGCGTACCCCTGGCCTTTTTCAGTGGTATCGGCGCTGGCTCCAAGTATGGCATCTTGTTCAAGGGTGGCGTGGCTATGGAGGCTTTGAAGCATGTTAAGGCTGTGATTATGGATAAAACCGGCACCGTGACCAAGGGTAATTTCGTACTGCAATCCCTGCAGGCAACCCAGGGTTATAGCGAAGCGGAGCTTTTGCAATATACCGCCAGCGCAGAGCTTGTTTCTACCCATCCCATCGCTCAAAGCATCGTGCAAGCGGCGAAGGAAAGAGGCCTAGCGCTGGTACGACCGGATAGCTTTGAAGAGATTGCTGGCGAGGGCTTGGTAGCGCATTTTGGTACTAAGCGCGTGCTCTGTGGTAATGTGAAGCTGATGCAGCACTTTGGTATTAAGTGTGAATCCTACGAAGCGGCCGCCAGCGGCAGTGAGGTGCTGGTAGCTGAAGGCTCTACCTTTATCGGACAGCTTTTGATTAACGATACGCTGAAGGAGGATGCTCAAGCCGCCATCGCTGCTTTGAAAAAGCAGGGCTTGGTCACCGCTATGCTTACGGGCGATGCCCAAAAAGAGGCTCAGGCCGTGGCTAGCGCCGCTGGTATTGACGAGGTACGAGCTCAGCTTCTGCCCCAGGATAAGCTAAACGAGCTTAATAAAATACGTAATAAATATGGCGCTGTGATGTTCGTGGGTGATGGCATCAACGATGCGCCGGTGCTGGCCGGCGCCGATGTAGGTGCCGCCATGGGCAGCGGCGCGGATGCGGCCATTGAAGCGGCGGATGTGGTCTTCATGAACAGCGAGGTGAAGGCTATTCCTCAGGCCATCGCCATTGCCCGTGCCACGGGCAATATCGCATGGCAGAACGTGATCTTCGCTCTGGCGGTGAAGATCATCATCATGGTGGCGGGCCTGATGGGCTATGCTTCCATGTGGGCCGCTGTCTTTGCAGACACCGGCGTGTCCGTGCTCTGCGTACTGAATTCTGTTCGCATTCTCTACAAAAAAGTGGAGTAATGTATCATTCTTTACATACCGAAGGTACAGTAAAAAATAATTCTTTGTTACTATTGACAAACTTATCCAATATAAGTAAAATGTTTCTCGACAACTGTAAAGCGCCCCTGAAAGACGAGGAAGGGAAGAAGATATGGTGAAAGGGCCAAGAGAGCCGCTGGTTGGTGGAAAGCGGAGCCGGAAGCTATATGGATACTGAGCCCGGAGTTGCCTTCCTGATAGGTAGGGAAGGACGTGTGGTCACGTTATAGGCAAAGGCCTTGTTGGAGGCCGAGAGGGTTGCGTAAGCGACCGAAATAGGGTGGTACCGCGTGGAGATTTCCCCGCCCCTAGCAAATGGCTATGGGGCGGGTTTTTAATTTATGAATGTTAGAAAAGAGGAAGTAAAATGCAACAAGAGAAAAAATATGTGCCCTTCAATCGTGTAAGCCTGCCGGACCGCCAATGGCCCGATAAGATTATTACTAAAGCTCCCGTATGGTGCAGCGTGGATTTGCGTGATGGCAACCAAGCTCTGGTCACCCCCATGGGCATTGAAGAA
The DNA here is from genome assembly GCA_004558595.1 of Phascolarctobacterium sp. Taxonomy (GTDB): domain Bacteria; phylum Bacillota; class Negativicutes; order Acidaminococcales; family Acidaminococcaceae; genus Phascolarctobacterium_A. The sequence goes on from SFCN01000014.1 coordinate 41,676, forward strand.
AAGCTAAAGTTCTTCCACACTTTGGTGGATGTAGGCTTTAAGGAAATCGAGGTGGGCTTCCCCTCCGCCTCTGAAACTGAATACGAAATTCTGCGCACCTTAATCGAGGGCAATCATATTCCTGATGATGTTACGGTGCAGGTGCTGGTGCAAGCTCGTGAGGAGCTGATTCGCAAAACCTTTGAGGCTGTACGGGGAGCGAAAAACGTCATTATCCATTTCTATAACTCCACTTCAACCCTGCAGCGTAAGGTTGTGTTTGGCAAGGATATGGAGGGTATTACAGAGATCGCCGTACAGGGCGCGAAATTAATCAAGCAGCTCACCGAGGAAGAGGTGGCTCGCAGTGGCATGAATATTCGCTATGAATACTCTCCGGAGAGCTTCACCGGCACAGAAATCGACTTCTCCATCGCTATTTGCGAGGCTGTAATGGAGGAAATGGGCGCTACTAAGGAAAATCCCATTATTCTTAATCTGCCCTCCACTGTGGAAATGTGCACTCCCAATACTTATGCGGACCAAATTGAGTACTTCTGCCGCAATATGAAGAATCGTGAGGCTGCCATCATCAGCATCCATCCTCACAATGACCGCGGTACTGGCGTTGCCTCCGCCGAGCTGGCCCTCATGGCCGGCGCGGACCGTATTGAGGGTACCCTCTTTGGTAATGGCGAGCGTACCGGTAATCTGGATATCGTTACGGTAGCTCTTAATATGTTCACCCAAGGCGTAGACCCGGAGCTGGACTTTACCAATATTTTAGCTATTAAGAAGGTTTATGAGGAATGCACTAAGATGCATGTGCCTGAGCGTCAGCCCTATGCCGGCGAGTTGGCCTTCACTGCCTTCAGCGGCTCCCATCAGGACGCTATTCGCAAGGGCTATGAGTACATGAAAAACAGCGGCACCGAGTACTGGGAGGTGCCCTATCTTCCCATCAATCCTGCGGATCTGCACCGTGAGTACGAGCCTGTTATCCGTATTAACAGCCAATCCGGCAAGGGCGGCGCAGCCTTCGTGCTGCAGCAGTCTGTGGGCTACAACCTGCCCAAGGAAATGCATCCTGAATTTGGCAATATTGTGAAGGCCGCTGCGGACGCTTACGGCGATGAGCTCAGCAGCAAGCAGATTGTCGAGCTCTTTAAGAAGGAATACATCGATTTGCAGGGCAAATATGCGCTGGTACGTCATCGCTTCACCGAGCTCAACGAAGCCGATGGCACCATTCACAGCCGTTTTGAGGGCTCCATCACCATTGATGGTAGCGAAAAATACATTACTGGTGTGGGCAACGGCCCCATCGACTCCTTCTTCCAGGCCTTGGCCGGAGTGGGCGTGACTGGCTATAAATTCGTCAACTACCACGAGCACGCTGTGTCCAGCGGTTCCGACGCGCAGGGTATTTGTTACATCGAGCTGAAGAAGTCCAATGGGGACCATATTTTCGGCGCCGGCATCCATGCCAACATTAACGTGGCAGCCCTGAAGGGCATCATCTGCGCTATCAATAGAGCGGAGGCTTAAAATTTCTGAGAGTCAATCGTAGGGTTGACTCTCTTTTTTTGCAGGAATAAGGGGCACTTTGCTAGAATATAAAGTCATCAGGAAATCTTGCCATGAAAAATGAAAGGAGCACGTACATGAAAGAAATCGTAAAACAATATCTTGCCGACCATTATGAGGACTATGTGAAGGATTTGGAGACCTTGACCAATATCGATTCCGGCAATGGTGATAGAGAGGGTACTGAGGCTGCCAATAAATTTGTGGCTGCCCAAATGGAAGCCATTGGCGCCACTACTGAGTTTCGTTATAATGACAGAGCCTGCCATTTGATCAGTCGCCTGAAGGGCACGGGCAAATATACCATTTTGCTAGTGGCCCATGTGGACACGGTTTTCAAAAAGGGTGAGGCCGCTCGCAGACCCTTTAGAGTGGACGAGAACAATTTCGCTTGGGGGCCCGGCGTAGGCGACGACAAGGCCACCGTGGTGGAGGTTATCTATGGTCTGAAGGCTTTACAGGCAGCGGGCTTCGACAATTTTAAGGAAATCATATATTATACTAATGGTGAGGAGGAGGGCGGCTCCAAAACTGCCGAGGCTATTGTGGCCGAGCTGAGCCAGCAGTCCGATTTCGCCATTATTATGGACGTGGCCCGTCCCAACTGGGGCATTGTAACCCAGCGCAAGGGCAACGCTAAATATCGTATTGAGGTGAAGGGTATCGGTGGCCACCATGGTAACGCTTCTCAAGAGTGCGCCAACGCTATTCACCAGCTGGCCTATACCATTACCGAGCTGCATAAGCTAGCCAGCCCCATGCCCGGCAACCCCGAGGACTTTACCGCCGCAGCCCTTAAGGCCCGCGGTATTGTGGACGCAGGGCAGTTCATTCCTCAAAACACAGTGAACGTAGGCGTTATTGGTTCCAGCAATGATAAAATCAGCGTCATCCCCGGCGATGCCTTCTGCGAGGTGAACATCCGTTGCTTCACCATTGAGGAGCAACGCCGTATTGATGTCGAGGTAAAGGCGCTGGAGCAGAAGATAGCTATCCCCGGCACCACTGTCACCGTAACCGGTGGCATTGTGACGGGACCTATGCAAAAGACCGCTCAGGCCCAGAAGATGGTGGATGTGTATAAGCGCATCGTCAAGGAAGAATTTGGCGGAGAGGTCAGCGAATGGGTGGCTGGCGGTCTCACCGATGGCAATCGCACCGCTAAATTCGTGCCCACTCTGGACGCCTTAGGCGTGGAAAACTATGATGAGCACACTGACCATGAGTCCGTGGATTTGAATACCGCTGTGCCTCGCACCGCGGCCTTTGCTTTAACCTTGGCCGAGCTGGCAGAGGTATTCTAAAAATCAACATCTTGTGATATAATAGAATAGTTAAATTCTTAGATAAACACGAGGTGTTGGTGAATGGCAAAAAAAGGTAATAAATACAAGGGCTATGAGCCCGGCGAGGTCTATGACCCTACTGGTGTTAGCAAGTATTTGGGCTTAGGTCGTCCCATCAATTTCGACCAAAAAGTCAATAAGGTGGCCATGCTGGCAACCATTTTCCTGTGCGTGGCAGTGACTTTGTGGAAAACCTCCGGAGGCATGGATTCAGGAGAAGCAGTGATGTATTCCTTGGGCGCGGGCTTAAGCTTTTTGTTTAGCTATCTGATTGCCCAAGAGCTGGACCCAGACCGCCAGCTAGGCGGCCTTATCGGCGGCGCTCTGACAGTGGTTGGCTACTACTTCTTTGGCGAGGGCAATATTCTCGTGCTACTGTGGTTGCTTTTTGTGCTGCGCATGCTGAACCGTAGCTCCGGTGATCGCCACCGCATTGCGGATAATGTGATTATTATTGGCTCCGCCATTTGGATGGGTAAGCAGGGCTTTTGGGTTTATTCGCTGCTCACCGGCGCAGCCTATATCTTAGAAAGCCAAATTAAGGGTGGTTATTTCCGCAGCCTGTATTTGGCTGGTGTTTCCCTAGCTGGCTTGGTTGTGGCTGAATTTAGCAAGGAGGCCTCCGTTTTGACCATGGAAATGCTGCTACTCAACTGCTTGGCCATTATTCTGTTCTTGCCGGAAATTCGCATTGCGGAATATACTCAGGCTAAGGGCGACAAGAATGGTAAACGTCTGTATCCTAAGCGTTTGCAGGCTACCATAGGCTTCTTCTGCATGATGCTGGTGGGCGCGATTTTCCTGCACGGCAACGAGGCCGGCAAGCAGCTGCTGCCCGGTACCATGGCTGCCTTGGGCTGCGGCCTGTACCTTTTGGTAGCATTGATGCGTCATCAGGTTTCTTTTAAAAAGTATTAATCTAGCTGGAGGCTTTAATCATGAGTGAAAACAGAAAAATTAAATTTACTACTAACAAGGGCACCTTTGTGGCCGAAATGTTTGAGGACAAGGCTCCTCTGACCACGAAAAACTTTATCGAGCTGACGGAAAAGGGCTTTTATAACGGCACTATTTTCCATCGTGTTATCGAAGACTTTATGATTCAGGGCGGCGATCCCACCGGTACTGGCATGGGTGGTCCTGGCTACAAGATTAAGGACGAGTTCGGCCCCGGATTGAAGCATGATGACGAGGGTATTCTTTCCATGGCCAATGCTGGTCCCAACACAGGTGGTAGCCAATTCTTCATTACTCTGGCTCCTACCCCTTGGCTGAACAATCATCATGCCATCTTTGGTAAAATTGTCGAGGGCATGGATGTGGTGCGTCTTATCGGCGTAGTTCCCACCGATTTTCGTGACCGTCCCCGTGAGGCTGTGATCATGGAAAAGGTTGAGGTCGTAAAATAAATGGCTGCTTACGTATATATGCTGCGCTGCAAGGACGACAGCCTATATACCGGCTGGACCAATGATTTGGCTCATCGCCTAGCCATGCATGCTGCGGGCAAGGGAGCGAAATATACCCGTGGTCGTGGCCCTTTGACTCTGGTCTATACCGAGGAGCTGGAGGATAAGGAGGCGGCCATGAAGCGGGAGTATGCCATTAAGCACCTGTCCCGAGCAGAAAAACTGGCTTTGTGTGCCCATTGGCAGCCAGCTAAAGAAATTTGTTATTAAAATTCAGATAATTGTTTGCTTTTCCTGTCATTTTGGGCTATAATATATCTTATAAGCTTTACACTATAGGGAGTATGAGGGGCGCTGCATGCTTTACCGCGGCGTAACTTGTTTGTGTAAGGGCTTAGAGAGTACAAGTGGCAAGAGCTACCAAAATTAGGGAGGACTAAAATGACTGGTAAAGTAAAATGGTTTAATGCAGAAAAGGGCTACGGCTTCATTCAAAGAGAGGGCGCTAAGGATTTGTTCGTACACTTCTCTGCTATTCAAGCTGATGGCTTCAAGACTCTGGAGGAAGGCTGGAACGTGGAATTTGACGTTATCACCGGCGACAGAGGCGAGCAGGCTGCCAACGTTAAGCATATTTAATAAGCATTGTCTAGGGCATCACTAAAGGGTGGTGCCTTTTTTTCTTTGCAAAATGGGGCATATCTTCGTATAATATAGGTAAGAAAAGAAATATTACGGTATGATAGTGAAGGAGGCAGAAGATGGTTAGCTTGCATAAATTTTTGGCTCTGGCGCTTTTCTGGGTTTGGGCCCTGTGCTTGGCTCTGCCCTGCAGCGCGGCCGCTAAGCAGCCTGTGAGCATGGATTATGTGGATAAATATTTTACTTCAGTGGCGGCGGCCTCCTGTTTAGGGGTGTATCTGCCGGAGAATTCCACGGAGTTTAATTATCTGCGCACCTATGGCTGGCGCATTATGCCCCAAAAGCTGCGTAGTGGCAGGGTGGAGAGTAATTTTGCCATCGCTCATAATTATTTTCCGGAGCTGAAGAAGCGTATTTTTCTGGTGACCTTTAGAGGCAGCGCCAATAAAAAGGATTGGTCCATTAATTTTAGGACCCATCGTGTTAATTATGGTGGCGCAACCTTGGCTGAAATGGACGCTTTGGCTAAGGAGCCTTTGCGCAAGGCGGAGCCTGCGGTGCACAGCGGCTTTAATTCCTATGTGGACACAGTGCTACGTACCTCGGTGCTAGACGATAAGGGAAGGCTGCGAGGCGTATTTAAGGCAGTGGCCGAGCGCTCCGATGCTATGATGATTTTAAGTGGGCACAGCCTTGGGGGAGCAGCGGCGACCCTTTTAGGTCAGCGTCTGCTGGATCTGGGTCTGCCCTCAGAAAGGCTGTGCGTGGTAAGCTTTGGGGCTCCTGCAGTGGGCAACGAGGCCTTTGCTAACGCCTATGGAGGCCGCATGCGGCTACTGCGTATCACTAATACGGCTGACCCGGTACCGGGTAGCCTGCAAACCTTCTTCGGCGGCTATAAGCAGTTCGGGCAGCACATTAAATACAGTTTATCACCCCAAATTAGCAATATGCAGCACGATATGGCCATGTATTTTGATTACAGCGTCAGTGATTTTTATCAGGAGTACGATAGACAGGTAAGCTTGGGACGGATTACTCCCGTACCCGACCGCAAGCTGACCATCGGTGTACCGGTGGTAGCGCTGTGGATTAACGAGTCCGAGAATCTGCAAAAGGTGGGCACCGTTATGGATTTGAAGCGCTTTGTCACCGATGAATATAAGCGTATCCTGCCCTCCTATATCGTCATGGATAAGTCCTTGGATAAGGAGGCCTATACCCATCAGAATATTGTGCAAAAAAGTCGCTTTGCTGGCGCAGATTATATTTTGCTCTGCGGTATCGATGGCTACCGTCAGCCACAGGCTGACGGCTGGTACCTAACGCTGGAGCAGGCCCTGTTCGACGAACAGGGGCGCATGTTGACCATGAGTAGCCTTGGCCGCAAGGTATTGCCCGCCGTGGGCAATGTACAGGCCGTGGGCGAGAGCCTCATGGCGGCACGCAAGGAGCTGAGCGATCAGCTGCCCTTTGTGATTACCCAATTTGCGCCCAAGCTGGCCCAATAGTGAGGAGATAAAAGATGAGTTTAGATGCATTAGCTAAGGAATTAGATGCCTGTCAGGCCTGCCCCTTTCGGCAGGAGGCCATTGCCCCAGTGGGCTGGTATGGCAATCCCCAAAGCCCCATCGTTTTCGTAGGGGAGGGCCCTGGCGGGGTGGAGGATGATTATGGCTGTCCCTTGATAGGTCCCTCGGGTCAGCTTTTGGATAAGGCTTTGTGGGCCGCTAAGATGACCAGAGATAGAGTGCTGACCACTAACGTGATTAAGTGTCGGCCGAAGAATAACCGTACGCCGGATATTGCCGAGGCGGCCTTTTGCGCGCAGCGCTGGCTGCAGCGGGAGCTGGAAATTATCCAGCCCAAGGTCATCGTGGCCTTGGGCGGTGTGGCTATGCATTATCTGGGCAATCCCGATATGCGTATCACTAGGGATAGGGGCCAGTGGTTTCGCACAGAGCAGGGCTTCGATTGTATAGCGACATATCATCCGGCTTATCTATTGCGGCTTACAGGTCATGCTTTGGTAGCAGCTAAGTGGGACGTGTTCCATGATTTGGAAGCCGCACGGGAACGGGCGGCGCTTTTAGCGCCGGGCTACGAGTTTATGTCGGCGCAGAAGGTGGACTTGTTCAAGCTGTTCAAGAAAAGACGACCTGATTATTTATAAGCACGGATGAAACTATAATTTTTTGTTCAATATTAAAATGCGATTTAATGAAGCGATGGCCTTAGGCTGTCGCTTTTTTGCTTTCATTTGCCTTCTATACGATTTTACTTAGATTTTAACTATATTTGCTGAGGATTTAACATTGCTCTGGTAAGATAAGGGTGCTGAAGAAAAATGTAAGTGTTCAGCTTAAGAAGGAGTGAAATGTATGAAATTAAAGCAAATCTTGGCGGCGGCCATGGTATCTTTGATGGCTGTGGGTTTAGTTGCCGGTTGCGGTGGCGACAAAAAGAAAAGCGCAGATAATGGTAAAAAAGTTCAAATCGAATATTGGCATGTGGCAGCAGAAAGCTTTGGCGGCGCCACTGTTAAGGAATTGGTGGCAGATTTTAATAAGACTCACCCCAATATCGAGGTTACTGCTAAATATAATCCTGATATGTATAAGGGCTTGACCCAAAACCTGCAGGCAGCGATTGCCTCCGGTAAAAACCCTGATGTAGTACAAATGGGCTATTCCTTCCTGAATTATGCAGCAGAAAACCTGCAATACACCGACTTGAACAAGGCCTTTAAGGAAGCCGGTGACGAAAACTTCATGAAGGATAATTTCTTGCCCAATGTTTTAAATCTGGCTCAAACCGAGGATGGCAAGCAAATCGGCCTGCCCTATTCCGTAAGTGTACCGGTGCTTTACTATAACCCGGAAATTTTTGCTAAAGCAGGTCTGGATGCCAATAATCCTCCCAAAACTTGGGACGAGGTAAGCAAGGCTGCTAAGCAAATTAAAGACAAAACCGGTAACATGGGCTTCTTTATGCAAGAATATGCTGATAACTGGGCTCAACAGGGCTTGATTGAATCCAACGGTGGCCAAATGCTGAAAAAGGTCAACGGCAAGGTACAAGCTGGCTTCGATTCTCCGGAAGCAGCACAAGCATACCAGCTCTTGGCTGATATGGTTAAAAATGGCAGCGGTCTCCATGCTACCAACGAAGAGGGCTTCCAAGCTTATCTGAGTGGCAAGCTGGGCATGGTGTGCACCACCATCGGCAAGCGTGCTAACTTTGAAAAGAGCGCTAAATTCCCTGTAAAAGCAGTTCCCTTCCCGGCCTTCACCGGTAAAGAGGTAAAGATTCCTGCTGGCGGTAACTTCCTGATGGTCTTCTCCAAGGATGCCGCTAAGCAAAAGGCTGCTATCGAGTTTATTAAATATCTGGAATCTCCTGAAGCATTGGCTAAATGGAGCACTGGTACCGGTTATCTGCCTCCTCGCAAGGGCGTAGCTGATGATCCTAAGGGCTTCAAGAAGCTGGCTGACGAGAACCCCAACATTAAGATGGCTTTGAACGAGATGAAGAAGGTTAGCAAATGGGCTAGCTTCCCCGGCGCTAATGGCTTACAAGCTGAGCAGCTGCTGATCGACGTTCGTGACGTTATCTTAAGCGGTAAAATGAGTGCTGCTGATGCTCTGCATCAAACTGCAGAGAAGGTCAACAAGCTCTTATAAACCACTACATCCCCTTATCTCCCTGAAGATGCCGCCCTTGCCGGCGGCATTTTCTCTATCCAAGTAAAGGAGCTTCATGATGAGTAAGAATTCCTTCCAGGCCATGCTTTATTTATTGCCTGCAGGCCTGCTCTTTTTAATCTTTTTTTATTGGCCCTTACTGCAAAATGCATATTTGAGCCTATTTTCCTGGAATATGGTAAGTCCCAATATGAAATATGTGGGAATGGAAAATTTTAGTGCTATTTTTGCTTCTCCGGAGCTGTGGAAGATTTTCTTGAACACAGTTCTCTTCGTAGTGATTATGCTGGTGCTGAATTTTGTGCTACCCTATATTTATTCCTTTATCCTGGGCCATGTCATTACCTGCTGTCAAGCCTTTTATCGCTCAGCGTTGTTTTTGCCCTCCACTCTGTCCCTAGCGGTGGCCAGCATTCTTTTTCTGTGGATTTACAATCCCTTGGCCGGCCCGCTGCAAATTATTTTGAGCTGGTTCTCCTTAGAGTCGCCTCGTTGGTTCAAGGAGGATTATCTGGTAATTTTTGCCATCTGTACCATCATCGGTTGGAAGGTTTTTGGCTATAATATGATCGTCATGCTGGCGGCCATGGTAGCGGTGCCCAAGGAGCTCATTGAAGCAGCCATGCTGGAAAACGCTTCTAATTGGACTATTTTCAGGAAAATTATCCTGCCCATGACCTCGTCTACGGCCATTTATGTGTTCACGATTACAGTGGTTTTCGGTCTCCAGTATGTGCTGGTACCGGTGAATATGCTGACTCAGGGCGGTCCTGACCAGGGCAGCTCTAACTTGGTCTATATTATTTACCAATATGCCTTTACCTTTTTCCAAACGGGACGCAGTGCTGCCTATGCGGTCATTACCATGGTATGCTACCTAGTGTTCCTTTATGTGAAGAATAAATTCTTGGAGAAGAAGGTGTACTATGAAAACTAAATTAGCTAGCTGGCAGGAGGAATGGGGCTATCATCTGCTGCTTTTGGTTGCGGTCTTCCTGATGCTGTGGCCCATCGTGTTCATGCTTTCCACTTCCTTGAAGGATTTGAACCAGGTTTTTGAGTCCACCTTAAACCCGTTGCCCTTTCCACCTACCTTTGATAATTACACCAATGTGCTGGAAAATTTCCCGCTTTTGACCTATATTTGGAATACCTTTTTTATTGCTATTGTAGTAACCATGAGCAAGGCTCTGACTAGCGTGCTGGCGGCCTTTGGCTTTGTGTATTACGATTTCAAATACAAGGAAACTATTTTTAACGGCATGCTGTTGACCTTCTTTATTCCTATTACCGTGCTCATCATGCCCAACTATCTTTTAATGGCTAAGCTGGGACTTTTGGATACGCCCTACGGCGTTATGCTGCCCAGTCTAGTGGACGGCATGGGCGTTTTCCTAATGCGTCAGACCATGCGTGGTATTCCCAAGCCTCTCTTGGAGGCAGCGATTTTGGACGGAGCTACTCCTTGGCAAATCCTGCGTAAGGTGGTTCTGCCGCTGATTAAGCCCTCAGTGCTGGCCATTTCCATTCTGTTTTTTATCAACAGCTGGAACGAATATTTTTGGCCACTGTTGATTTTACAGGATAAGCATAATTTGACCCTGCCTCTGGCGCTGCAAATGTTTATCAGTGCTGAAGGTGGCAGCGAATGGGGTGTGGCCATGGCTGTGGCAACCCTGACCAGTCTACCGCCTCTGGTGCTGTATGGCTTCTGTCAAAAATTCATCATCAATACCTTTATGCAGGCGGGTGTGAAAGGATAAGAACATGGAAGAGATTAAGAATGTAGAGCAAACGAACGAATATAGTATCATTTTTTCTAATGTCCAAAAGGCTTACGGCAAAACCGTAGTCATCGAGGATTTGAATCTGGAAATTAAGCAGGGTGAGCGTCTGATTCTCTTGGGTCCCTCCGGCTGTGGCAAGACCACAACCCTGCGTATGATTGCGGGCTTTGAGGAAATTACCGCCGGCGATTTATTTATGGACGGGCGTCAGGTTAATAATGTGCCTCCTGGAGAGCGCAATATCGCTATGGTTTTCCAAAGCTACGCTCTATTTCCCCATATGACGGTATGGGAAAACATTACCTTCGGCCTGAAGCTACAGAAGCTGCCTGAGGAAGAAATTACCCGCCGCGCTAAGGAAGCCATGGAAATACTCCACTTGGAGGGTTACGAAAACAAAAAGACTCACGAGCTCAGTGGTGGCCAAAAGCAAAGGGTGGCTCTGTGCCGTGCATTAGTAAAGCAATCTCCCTACTTTTTGCTGGACGAGCCCCTGTCCAATCTGGATGCCAAGCTGCGCCAAAAGGCTCGTACTGAGCTGGTAAAGCTGCACGAAATGTTCAAGCCTACCATGGTTTACGTAACTCACGACCAAATCGAGGCTATGACTGTGGCTCACCGTATTGCGGTTATGAATCAAGGCCGCATTCAGCAAATCGACACGCCCTATAATATTTACCATCATCCGGCCAATACCTTCGTAGCCGGCTTCATTGGTTCCCCGGCCATGAATATTTTAGAGGCTCAGGTGCTGAATAACTGCCTCGTTGTAGGTGATTCCGTGCTGAAGCCAAGCTCCGCTCTGCTGGAGCAAATCGGCTCTAGAAAAAAAGTTCTCTTCGGCCTGCGTCCAGAGGCTTGCGCACCGGCCTTTGGTGATGCTATGATAAAGGGCAGAGTGGACTTTGTGGAAAACACCGGGAATTTACAAACAGCAACCCTGCGTCTGCCTGATGGCGCAAGCATGTATGTACAGGATAGCCATCAGGATACCAGCTTTGCCGCTTGCGCAGGCGTGGATTTTGCTTGGGACAAGGTATGCTTGTTCGATGAAGAGACCGGTGCTAATTTGGAGCAGGGAGGCAAGCAGTAATGCGTTGGGAAATCAGCGATTTGCTCTTCGCAGGCTTCACGAAATATGCGCTGCGAGAGCTGAATAAGGATTATGGTATTGAATTCTTTTACGAATTTGGTAAGGATTATTATTGGGATGAGGAGGTTGCAGCCTGGGGCAAGCGTAGCCTTTCCATTCACGGACCCTGTGTCGCAGTAAATTTGGCGGATAATGAACAAAAAAATTACGCTAAGATTTTCGCCAAAACCCTTGCCTATGCCAAGAAAATCAAGGCAGGCTTCGTAGTGGTGCACACCAACGAGGCTTGGCAGGGGGAGCGGGATCAGGTGCAAAACCTTGTGGTGCGCCGCCTACGCAATATCCTAGAGATGGGCGAGCAGTGTGGCGTGCCAGTGCTGATTGAGAATGTGGGCCTGCGCACTAAGCAAAATCTGCTCTTCGACTTACCGGAATTTATGGCTCTGTTGGATTTATTTCCCGAAGCGGGCGTGCTTTTGGATACGGGCCATGCCCATGTAAATGGCTGGGATATTCCAGCGGTGATAAAGGCATTGGGTAAGCGTTTGGTGGCCTGCCATCTTCACGATAATAGTGGGCAGGGGGACGAGCATTTGCCCATTGGTCAAGGCAGCATCGATTGGCAAGGTTATTTCAAGGCTATTAAAAAGCATGCTCCCAAGGCCGTGCAGGTTTTGGAATATTGCCGTGGCTTCGAGAACGCCGCCGACTTAGAGCAGCATATTCAAGAGCTGCAGGAAAAATATAATCTGAAGTAAAACAAAAAGCACTGCTAACGCAATTAATGCGCAAGCAGTGCTTCTGTTTTCTTATGAAGCTTATACTACATCTATGGGGGTCAGAAGGGGTTAGATAATCTTCGTTGTCCAGTCCTCGATGTTCCACACCTTATCAACCCAGCCTTCGTAAAACTCAGGCTCATGGGATACCAGCAGTACGCTGCCCTTGAACGCTTTCAGCGCTCTTTGCAGCTCTTCCTTGGCATCCACATCTAAATGGTTGGTGGGCTCGTCCAGCACCAGCCAGTTCACATCCTTCAGCATCACCTTGCACAGGCGTACCTTGGCGGCTTCGCCGCCGCTGAGCACGAAGACCTTGCTGGTGATGTGCTCGTTGGTCAAGCCGCAGCCTGCCAAGGCTGCGCGCACCTCATAGTTGGTCATGCCGGGATAGGCGTCCCACACATCCTCGAGAGCGGTTTTATCGTTCTTCTCCCGCTCCTCCTGTTCGAAATAGCCGGGCTCAAGGAATTCGCCCAGCTCCACCTTGCCGCTGAAGGGAGGAATAATCCCTAAAATCGTCTTCAGTAAGGTGGTTTTGCCGAGACCGTTGACACCCTTAATAGCAATCTT
>SFCN01000069.1 GCA_004558595.1 Phascolarctobacterium sp.
CTACAAATTCATGGACTATGTAAAAGCAGGCACTGGCTTGATCATCGTTTGCTTCGTAGTTTCCCTGGTTGTAATCCCCATGGTATGGCCCTTCTTCCCCGGCAAATAATTGATACCATTTAAATAGTCCCTAAGAAAATAAGCCTCGAGGCGTCGCCTCGAGGCTTTTCTTATTGTCTAAGACTCATATTAATTTTAACTATCTTGCCCAATTGCAAAGGTTAGTGCCACTCTCGCAAGTCGAAAGAACTATTCCTCGTCCTCCAGCATCTGCTCCAGAGTATGCCAGCCCAGCACTGCGCATTTCACGCGGGCAGGCATATGGCTCACATCCTGCAACACTCCGGCTTCCTCCAGCTCCTCGATTTCCTCGTCGCTGGCGTCGCTCTTAATCATGCGCAAAAATATATCTGCTAGACGCAGAGCCTCGTCCTTCGGCTTACCAATAACTAAATCCAGCATCATATCGGCACTGGCTTGGCTAATAGCACAGCCACTGCCAGTGAAAGCGCCATCCACAACAACGCCATCCGCAACCTTTAGTCGCAGAGTAATATCATCGCCGCAGGTGGGGTTATAGCCACGCATCTCCATATCAGCATCGGGCAGCTCGTGCTTATGGCCCGGATGCATATTATGGTCCAGCAAAATCTCGTTATAAAATGCTCTGTTATCTGCCATAGCCCATTCTCTCCCTCATTGTGCTTAAGCTTGCCAAGAAACGCTCCACATCAGCCACTGTATTATAAAAAGCCAGACTCATACGAGCTGTAGCGCCAGTGCCTAGATGGTCCAGCAAGGGCTGAGCGCAGTGGTTACCAGCGCGAATATTCACGCCATCCGCATCGAAAATAGCGGCGATATCATGGGGATGCACACCATCAATAGTGAAGGTGATGATACCCTTGTGCTCCTCCCATTTATCGGAGCCAATAATATGCACACCCTCAATTTTTTGCATACCCTCAAAGGCGATTTTCGTCAGCGCTGCTTCGCGAGCTTCGATGATTTCAAAGCCTATGCTTTGAATATAGTCGATAGCGGCATGTAAGCCTACGGCTCCCGCCGCATTAACAGTGCCTGCCTCGAACTTATGGGGCAGGGGCGCATACTCTTGGGTTTCACGACTAACCCAATTAATCATCTCGCCACCATACAGGAAAGGAGGCATTTTTTTCAGCAGCTTCTTCTTGCCATAGAGCACACCAATACCCATGGGTCCGAACATCTTATGCCCACTAAAGGCTAAAAAGTCCGCATCCAAAGCCTGCACATCCACCGACATATGTGGTACGCTTTGCGCGCCGTCGATGACGGCCACCGCTCCCACACTATGAGCCAGCGTAATAGCCTTTTCCACAGGGTTCAGACGGCCTAAAACGTTGCCCACCTGAGCCATGGCCACAATCTTGGTCTTAGGTGTAATCGCAGCCTCCAAAGCAGCATCAGAAATACTGCCATCGGGCTCGCATTCAATGTATTTCACTACAGCGCCAGTCTTGGCCGCTACCATGCGCCAGGGCAGCATATTGCTGTGATGCTCCATGATCGTGGTGACGATTTCATCGCCAGCCTGCAGATTACTCAAGCCGTAGCTATAGGCAACCAAATTCAAACTTTCGCTAGCATTGCGAGTAAAGATGATTTCTTCCTCGCTTTTAGCATTGATAAATTTTTGCACTGCAGCGCGAGCATTTTCATAGCCGTCCGTAGCCTCCATGGCCAGCTGATACAGGCCACGCAAAGGATTGGCATTATGCTTAAGATAAAACTCGCTCTCAGCATCAATTACGCGCTGGGGACGCTGGCTGGTGGCCGAGTTATCAAGATAGGCCACATCCAGTTGAGCTAACAGAGGAAAATCTTTCTTATAATCTATTGCCAATATATCTTCATTCACCATCGGCAATTACTCCTTCCAAATAACGCTCCACCAATTGGACCGTTTCCTCGTCCTCGATACGACGGCACAAGCCTTCAATCTTGGCCTTAGCCATCATATCAATGGCATCGGATTCGCTGAAGCCCCTGCTCATCATGTAGAAGAGCAAATCCTCATCCAGCTTACCGATGCTGGCGCCGTGGTTACCCTGAACATCCTCTTCGCTGCACAAGATCAGCGGAATGGATTGGTTGACCACGTCATCAGAAAGCAGCAGCACGGTTTCCTTCTCGTCGCCAAGAGCGCCGGCGCTGCCATTTTTAAAATCTATAGTACCACGGTAAAGCTTAAAAGCACCCTGCTGCAGCACGCCATCGGCTGTCATATTACAGGTTGTTTTTTTGCCGTGGTGATTAGCCACAAAATTCATATCGATACGCTGACCATGCCGTCCATAGTAAGCGATAGCTGCATCAAAATTAGCGCCCTCGCCGGTAAGCTCAGTGCGTACACCATTGTAGATTTGGGTACCGCCCAACTGCAGCTGCAGCGCTTCAAAGCTAGCGCCAGCTGCCAAGTCGCTGCCGACATCGTTAAGATGGACAAAGTCGCGACCCAAAAGCTGCACCTGTACCAGCTTTACCTTGGCATCCTTTGCAGCGGCGATCTTTGTTTGCACTGCCGCCATACCTTTGGCGGAGGCAGTAGAAATATAAGTCATGAACACGGTCAGCTCGCTGCCAGGCTTAGCCTCGATTTCCAAGCGATTATAGCACTTCTGTCCATCAGCATAACGCAAGGTCACAGCCGCGGTGCTCTTGCCGGCGTCAGCAACCAAGTGAATGCGCTTGCCCTCTCCTAGCTGGGTCATAGCTTCACCCATACCTGTGGGCATAGCAGGGAAATCGATGCCACTGACGGGACAGGTGGCCATTTGCTCGCAGCCACAACAGTTCTTGCCCGGAATACGAGCGCTTTGCTGTTTATTTAAGCACACGCTGCCCTGCAGAGCCACTCTAGGCTCGCACTCATCCTTGGGAACAGCCACAGCCACACGACTTTCATTCATGCGCAGACGGTTCCAGGTGGGCGCAGGCAGCTGGTTAACGATCATTTCAATTTTATCCATTTTTTATCTCCTTAACCTATACTACCTTGCATTTCTAAGCGGATTAAATTATTCATTTCAACAGCATACTCCAAGGGCAGCTCCTTAGAAACATTATCCGCAAAGCCACTGACGATCATAGCTCTGGCTTCTTCCTCGCTGATGCCACGGCTCATTAGATAGAACACAGCGTCATCGCTAATACGGCCAATTTTGGCCTCATGACCAATATCTGCATCAGCCGTGCGTACATCGATGGCCGGGATAGTATCACTGCGAGAAATATTATCCAGCATCAGGCTTTGACA
Source organism: Phascolarctobacterium sp. (assembly GCA_004558595.1). Lineage (GTDB taxonomy): Bacteria > Bacillota > Negativicutes > Acidaminococcales > Acidaminococcaceae > Phascolarctobacterium_A. The sequence goes on from SFCN01000069.1 coordinate 3,299, forward strand.
AGAAACGGAGCTCTTAGCATGCTTAGCCTTATTGGTTACCACTACGCTGCTACGGAAGGTACTGATGCCGCCGCTTTTAGAAATAGAGCGAGTGTTGACTAAGCTGGTTGTGTGAGGAGCATTGTGTACCACCTTACAGCCAGTGTCCAGATTTTGCCCATGTCCTGCAAAGGTTACGCCTGTAAACTCGCTGTGTGCGCCCTCGCCGTTTAAAACGCTCATAGGGTACAAATATGAAACATGGGAACCAAAGGAACCGGATACCCATTCAATGGTACCGCCCTCAGATACTAAGGCCCGCTTAGTATTCAGGTTATACATATTCTTGGACCAGTTCTCGATAGTGCTGTAGCGCAGCTTCGCATTCTTGGCGATAAAAAGCTCCACACATCCTGCATGCAAATTGGCCACATTATATTTAGGAGCACTGCAGCCTTCGATAAAGTGCAAATCCGCGCCCTCGTCAACGATAATCAGGGTATGCTCAAACTGCCCTGCGCCCTTAGCATTCAAGCGGAAATAGGATTGCAGCGGAATAGCAACCTTCACTCCCTTGGGCACATAAACAAAGGAGCCACCGGACCAAACTGCGCCGTGAAGGGCTGCAAATTTGTGATCCGTAGGCGGAACCAGCTTCATGAAATGCTCCTTCACCATATCCGCATAGGGCCCGTTTAGAGCGCTTTCCATATCGGTATAAACAACGCCCTGCTCCTCAACCTCCTTGCGCACATTGTGATACACTAGCTCGCTGTCGTACTGAGCGCCAACACCGGCCAAGCTGGTCTGCTCGGCCTGGGGAATGCCCAAGCGCTCAAAGGTGTCCTTAATATCGTCGGGCACATCCTCCCATTTGCCCTGCATTTTAGTGTTAGGGCGTACATAGGTAACAATGTTATCCATATTCAGTCCTTCGATGGATGGACCCCATTGCACCATGGGCGTATTATTATATATTTCCAAGGATTTGAGGCGGAACTCACGCATCCATTCAGGGTCGTGCTTCTCCCGAGAAATTTGTTCGACAATTTCCCGAGTCAAGCCCTCCTCAATGCGATAAGCGTCCTTATCCTCATTGCGAAAGTCATAGAGACTTCTATCTATATCTTCAACATAAGTTTTTTCTTCCATAGTTCACTCCAAAGGGCTGATTATTTTTGCAGGAATTGCTCAAAGCCGTGCTTGCTGATTTCATCCACCAGCTCAGGACCGGCGTTTTTAATAATGCTGCCGTTAGCCAAAATATGGGTTTTGTCCACATGTAACGCTTCCAAAATCTTAGTATTATGAGTGATAATTAATAGAGCGCCATTACGATGCTCTTGGAAGGTTTTAATGCCTTGGGATACAATCTTCACTGCATCCACGTCCAGTCCGCTATCGGTTTCGTCCAAAATAGCCAACTGAGGATTGAGCATCAACAGCTGCAAAATCTCAGCCTTTTTCTTCTCGCCGCCACTAAAGCCGGTGTTCAGATCGCGCTCGGCGTATTTATTATCCATTTGCAGCAGAGCCATGGCTTGGCGCAGCTCCTTGCGGAAATCCCAGGCCTTAATGCGCACGCCCCGTTGCTGCTCCAAGGCAGTCTTTAAGAAGCTGCTCAGGCTAATACCGGGAACCTCCAAGGGATTTTGGAAGGACAGAAACATCCCTGCCTTTGCACGCTTATCCACGGATAATTTAGTAATGTCCTCACCGTTAAATACAATGGTACCACCGGTAACAGTGTATTTAGGGTTACCCATGAGAGCATAGCCCAGGGTGGATTTGCCGGCGCCGTTGGGGCCCATGAGCACATGGGTTTCACCGGGTTTAATATCAAGATCAATGCTATGCAGGATCTGTTTATCCTCCACATTGACCTGCAAATTACGCACCTGTAACAATTCTTCAGCCATATATATCCTCCAATCGCCTGCAGAGCAGGCTCTAAATTCTTTGTGAAAATGCTTACAACAGCACTTTTGGTTAACCATCAACCTAGCTTGCTGCCTTAGCATTTAATTCCCATTTATTTAGTATGAATTCACACTCTTATTATAGAAGTATTTGCCCACTAATGCAATAGGCAAATCCCGTATTTACCCATATTTCGCAAAAATTTCGCAGGTAGCGCACGGAAAATCCATATTACTTAATTATATACTAATTCTTTGCTTTTGGCTATAAAAAAGCAGACCTATTCTCTCAAGTTTAGGTCTGCTTGCTTTTAAATTCGATGTTTGAGATTTAGTTTTACATAAAATAGTTTCCAAGCTTGTGGCTCACAAATGGTTAATCATACCACGCAGTTCAGTAAAAACTATGCCAGCCTTATCCGCAGGGATGACTTGGCAGGGCAAAGCTCGCAAATCATCGATGCGCCAGCCTGCGTTTTGCTCCGCTAGCTTGGCCAGTGCTTCCTCCAAATCGTGAGCAACAACGATGGCCAAAGCGTCCAGATAAAATTCGTTATTTAAGCAGGGTTCGTCAATCATACTATGACTGTGATAGGTTTTGTTGTGTCGCCAAAGATAAATATTCATGAGCTCGCCTCCTTATCCCACCTTGAATACCAATTGTTGCCCTCGCAGGCTTTATTCCATACAGCAGCCCTGCCTTTGCTGCTGCTTTTTAGCTTTATTCTCTTCTCGCCGCCGCTTGAAGAAATCCTTCATCACTTGGGCGCACTCCTCTTCGCAGATGCCGCTTATTACCGTAGCGCAGTGGTTTAAATTAGGGTTGGTTATAATATTAAAAATCGACTCCGCTCCCCCTGCCTTCACATCAGGACAGCCATAGACCACTGTATCGATGCGACTATTGACAATAGCGCCACTGCACATGGGGCATGGCTCCACAGTCACATATAAGCTGCAGCCGCTGAGCCGCCAGCGGCCCAATTTTTTGCAGGCCTCTTGGATGACGATAACCTCCGCATGGGCCGTACCATCCTGCCAAGTTTCACGCATATTGTGGGCGCTGGCGATAACCTCGCCCTCGTGCACAAGCACGGCGCCGATGGGGATTTCACCCAAAGCGGCTGCCTTACGCGCCTCTGCCAAGGCCAGCTGCATATATTCTTCATGAGTTCTCATGCACTGCCAACTCCTTCGCTACTCATTCACGCAGCTTGTTACTCAAGCTTGCGCTTCCACCTTCTGCCGAGCTAGCTCACTCCTCCAGCGCTTCCATAAGCGCTTCCCATTTCTCCATTAACTCCGCAATCTTGGTCTCGTAATCATCATGCTCCGCCGCCATAGCTGCGCTATTGGCTGGGTCCGCATGATTAGCCGGATCCGCCATACGCTTTTCCAAAAGCCCCATCATGGCCTCCTGCTCGCGTATTTGCAGCTCCACTTTAGGCAGCAACTTTTCTGCTTCCTCGGGGCTATAGCGCCTAGCTTTATCTTTTTTCTCCGACTTACGGCCTACGGCCTCCGCAGCAGCCATGGCCGCACCCTGTGCAGCCGCCTTCTGCTTGGCCTTAGCCTCGGCGTAAGCGCGCTGCTTCTCGGCCTCGGCGGCTGCTGCCGCAGCCGCCTGGGCCAGCTTCTCTCTTTCCTCTAGGTAGAAATCGTAATTGCCCTTGTAGTCCTTGACCTGACAATCCTCTATTTCCCAAATGCGGTCCGCAACCTCATTGACAAAATAGCGGTCATGGCTTACTACTAAAACCGTGCCATCAAAGGCTTCTAAAGCCGCCTCCACGGTCTCGCGAGCCATAATATCCAAATGGTTGGTGGGCTCGTCCAATACAAGGCAATTAGCTCCGTCCAGCACCAGCTTCAAAAGCACTAAGCGTGCCTTTTGGCCACCGCTGAGCTCGCCGATTTTCTTAAACACATCATCACCATGAAAGAGCATGCCCCCCAGCATGGAGCGCGTGTGCTCTTCCGTGAAGCCATATTCTATGACAAAATTCTCCAAAAGCGTTTGCTTAGGATCCAGCCGTTCATAGCTTTGGGAAAAATAGCCAATCTGTACCCTGTTGCCAATTTTAGCACGACCCTTTAAAGGCTGGATTTCGCCCAAAATAGTGCGCAAAAGGGTGGTCTTGCCCGTGCCATTGGCCCCTAACAGCGCTGCCTTCTCGCCACGGCGCAGGGTCAAATTAATGCCCTTGGCCAGCACCTTCTCGCCATAACCAATGGTCAGATCCTCCATAATCAGCACTCTATCAGCGCATTCCGCCGCCGGTGGCAAGCGCAGCTGAAACTCTTCATTATGCACCGGCGCATCCAGACGCTCCAGTCTATCCAGCTGAGATTGGCGACCACGGGCCATCTTACTCTTGATGCCTGCCTTAAAGCGACGAATATAGGCCTCTGTGCGAGCGATATAATCCTGCTGAGCGTTGTAGGCCGCCTCTAGGGTAGCAGTTTGAATAGCCTTTTGCTCCAAATAACGACTATAGTTTCCTTTGAAGGACTGCAGCTTGCCGCCTTCCATTTCCAAAATACGCACGGCCACATTATCTAAAAAAGCACGGTCATGGCTGACTACTAAAAGTCCTCCCTTAAATTCCTGCAAATATTTTTCCAGCCATTGGGTCATAATGATATCCAAATGGTTGGTGGGCTCGTCGAGAATCATAAAATCAGGATTGCGCACCAGCGCCGCGGCCAGCATAAGACGCGTTTTTTGACCACCGCTCAAATTAGCAGCCTCGTGGCTCCACCATTCCTCGGTGTAGCCCAAGCCGATGAGTACGCGCTTGATGCGATTTTCAAAATTATAGCCATCGATAAATTCATAGCGCTTGGTTACGCGTGCGTATTCATCCAGGCAATTATCCAGCGCTTCCCCACTGAGTCCATTGGCAGCCTGCTCCAGCTCAGCTAATTTCTTACGCAGCTCGGTAATTTCCGGGCAGGCCTTGCTCATAAACTGCCAGATGGTACCGTGGATTTCCGTGAAGCCCTGCTGCACATAGCCCACGCTGATGCCGGGCTCAAATTTGATGCTGCCATCGTCAATCCAATCGGGCTGCAGCAGGCAGCGCAGCAGCGTGGTTTTGCCACTGCCGTTAACGCCCACCAGGCCCACGTGCTCGCCCTGCTCAATCATAAAGCTTACATTTTTAAATATTTCATGAATGCCAAAGGCCTTGGCAATTTTATCTACAACTAGTTGCATAGTACTCTCCTAATTTCTATCGCTTTTGTCACTATTATAGCATTATTTTTCTTAAACAGAAAGCTTACCATGGCAGGATTTTATGGAGTACGAATAGAAGTATAAATATGGATTACTGGGATTATTGCTATTACACATTAGTGTATCTTGCTAAACTCTCACGAATCCCATTATCTTATTGTTTAATAAATTGAATGCATAAATTTTAGTCAAAACCCAAGGAGGGGTTTAATCATGAAAACTACGAAACGCGCTTTAACCGCAGCTGTATTGCTGAGCTGCACCTGCCTCATGGCGC
>SFCN01000070.1 GCA_004558595.1 Phascolarctobacterium sp.
TTCTTTTTCTTTGGTATGCTGACTTTTGTGCTACGCAATGAAACAGGACAGCTTTTGCTAACTTGGAATGAAGCGGAAAAAGGCATTATGTGGGGCATGATTTTCCTCTTTTCCGGCGGCTTAGCCTTGGGCAAGCTGATTACGGATACGGGAGCTGCCACAGAAATTGCTAAGGTGATTACTCTGCTGCCTTTAAATGGTGGCGTGGAAACCATGTTCAGTCTGACCTTGTTCGCTACCTTCCTGACGGAAATCAGTAGTAATACGGCGGCCGCTTCCATCTCGATTCCCGTTGTGCAAAGCATTACCAATGAGCTGGGCGTTAATCCGGTGCCCTATATCTTGACTACAATTGTGGCTGTAAACTGTGCCTTCATATTGCCCGTAAGCACTCGTGCTGTGGGTGTTACCTATGGCTTAAGTCCTGACGATTTGATGAAGCATGGTGTACGCTTATCGGTGTTGTGCATGCTTTTGGTAAGTGTATTGGGCTATGTGTGCATGCAGTTCTGGCCCTTATTCAACCATATTTGATTTTGCTAACTCCTCAATACTCTCCTTACTTCCGCAGTCCCACGGAGGCAGGGAGAGTTTTCTGTGTGGGTTAATATTTGCTTGACTTTTGGTTAACCTAGTGATAACCTTTCAGTTAGATGTAGGTTAACCAAGTTTTGGTATGCAAAATAGTTAGTGATAAATTGGATAAAACTGGAGGCAGAGCAAGATGCGTAAGCGTATTTTAGAATTATTGCGTAATAGTGGGGGTGAGCCAGTAAGCGGCGAGGAAATTTCCCGTCAGCTGGAGGTGTCCCGTACTGCCATTTGGAAGCATATTCAGGCTTTGAAGAATGATGGCTATGCTATAGAGTCCGTGCCCAAAAAAGGCTATATTTTGAAGGAGGTACCTAATCGCCTGTTCCCACAGGAGATTTTATCACGCTTAGAGACTAAGTGGCTGGGACGTAATATCTGCTATCGGGATAGTGTTGATTCCAGTAATAATCTGGCGAAGCTATTGGCCAACGAGGGCTGTGAAAACGGCCTTTTGGTCGTGGCTGAAGAGCAGGGAGCCGGCAAGGGACGTTTGTCCAGAGGCTGGATTTCTCCCTATGCTAAGGGCATTTGGTTCAGCGTGGTTTTAAAGCCTCCCTTCCTGCCCCAAGAGGCCTCTAAATGTACGCTTTTGGCTGCAGTGGCCGTGGTGAAGGCTATCAATAAAATCGCCGGAGTCAAGGCTGCTATTAAATGGCCCAATGATATTTTGCTCTTAGGGCGTAAGCTGGTGGGGATTCTCACCGAGATGAATGCAGAGTTTGGTCATATTAATTATGTGGTTATAGGAACCGGCATCAATACCAATGCTACTCCCGATGATTATCCTGAGGAGGTTAAGCATTTGGCGGTGTCCGTGTGTGACGCAGCCACCGAGCCCTTCACTAGAGTGCAGCTTTTGTGCGATATTTTGAAAAACATGGAGGAGCTCTACGAAACGGCTGTCAACGAAGGCTTTGGGCCTGTATTGGATGAATGGCGTAAGTATTCCTGCACTTTAGGTCAGGAGGTTAAGGTTATCGCTCCCGATATGACTTATTTTGGTAAGGCCGTGGATATTGACGAGGAAGGCCTTTTGATTGTTCGCAAGGACGATGGTGCCTTGGAGAAGGTTGTGGCCGGCGATGTTTCCATTCGTCCTGCCGCTGCCACTGATGGAGCTTATGCATAAAACTGGAAAAAGTTTGAATAGTTCTTGCATTCTGCTGACTTTGTGGTAAAATAAAAAAGGCTTTGAGGCCGTATTTTGAGGCGGAAACCACACTTCCGAGGAGGATTTAAGATGTTACTAGTAATTGATGTAGGTAATACCAATGTTGTTGCCGGTGTTTTTGATGACAAGGAGCTGAAGGTTCATTGGCGTTTTTCCACTGACCGCTCTAAGACTGCAGATGAATTTGGTATTATGCTGCGTAGCATGTTTGATTATAGCGACGTGGAGATGAGCAAAATTGATTCTATTATCATTTCCAGCGTAGTGCCCCCGGTGCTGATTCCCCTGTGCCATATGTGCGAGCGTTACTTTGGGATTAAGCCCATGGTTGTTGGCCCTGGCATTAAAAACGGCATTTTTATTCGCTATGACAATCCTAAGGAGGTTGGTGCTGACCGCATTGTCAATGCGGTAGCCGCTTTCCATAAATACGCCCATTTGAATCGCCCCATGATCATTCTGGACTTCGGTACCGCGAACACCTTCTGCGCTCTGCTGCCCACAGGTGAATATTTGGGCGGTGCCATCGCCCCCGGCATTGGCATTTCCACTGAGGCCCTGTTCCAGCGTGCAGCTAAGCTGCCCCGTATTGAGCTGGTAAAGCCCAAGACTGTAATTTGCCGCAACACTGTTAGCTCCATGCAGGCCGGTGCCATTTATGGCTTTGTAGGGCAAATGGAGGGTATCGTTAATCATATGAAGAAGGAGCTGGGCGGGGACGCTTTGGTTATTGCTACCGGCGGCTTTGCTAATACTATGGCTTCTGAGTCCGACTGCATTGATGTGATTGAGCCGTTCCTGACATTGGATGGTTTGAGAATACTCTACGAAAAGAACGCGAAGTAAATTTTTATTTTAATTTATCGTTGTCAACTAGCCCGCTGTTATGCGGGCTTTTTTGAATATAGGTGAACACATGCAAATTGGTAAGATAAAATTAGATGCTCCACTAGTGCTGGCCCCTATGGCCGGGATTACGGATTTGCCCTTTCGGGTGATTTGTCGACGCTTGGGCTGTGGTATGACTGTGTCCGAGATGGTTAGCGCTAAGGGGCTGCTTTATAAAAATGTGAAGACGACTGAGATGCTACGCATTGACGAGGGTGAGCGTCCTACTGCCATCCAACTTTTCGGCAGCGTGCCTCATGAATTGGCAGCAGCTGCCAAAATGGTTGAGGCCAGCGGAGCTGATATGATTGACTTTAATATGGGCTGTCCCGTGCCGAAGATTGTCAATAATGGCGAGGGCTCAGCATTGATGAAAAATCCTCAGCTGGCCTACGAGGTTTTAGCAGCTATGGTGGATGCGGTGCAAATTCCGGTGACGGTGAAGTTTCGCGCGGGCTGGGATGACGAGCACCGCAACGCGGTGGAGATAGCTTTGGCGGCTGAGCGGGCCGGAGTGGCGGCGGTAGCCGTCCACGGGCGCACGCGACAGCAGTTTTACGAGGGCAAGGCCGATTGGAGCATTATCCGTCAGGTAAAGCAGGCGGTGAAGGTGCCGGTGTTCGGCAACGGTGATATTTTCACCGTTGCTGATGGGCTGCGGATGCTGGAGGAAACAGGGGTGGACGGTCTTATGATTGGTCGTGGCGCCGATGGCAATCCTTGGCTATTTCAGCAGCTGAAGGCCGTTTTGGCTGGTGAATCTTGTCCTGCTAGTCCTAGCTTGGATGAAAGACTTAATCTTGCAGCGGAGCATCTGGATATGCTCATCGCTTTTAAGGGCGAGACCATTTCCGTAAAGGAAATGCGTCGTCATATATCTGCTTATTTAAAGGGCTTGCCCCACGCAGCAGAATATCGTGGTCGCTTCCATAAGGTGGATACTAGGGAGCAATTTCAGGAGCTATTGACTGAGTATCGTCAATGTGCCCAAATTTATTATGAACAAGAAAAACATTTTGCGGCTACCATTGTAGAAAAGCACTAGATATGTTACAATATAACGTTGTTAAAGATACATTCAGGGAGTTTGGACTATGGGAGTAAGTACGCAGACCAAGCATATCATTAGTATTAGCCTTGGCTCATCTAAAAGAGATGCCAGCGCTGTTTTAGAGCTTGCCGGACAAAAAGTGCATATCGAACGTCGTGGAACGGATGGCGATTATAACAAAGCACGGGAGCTTATGGAGCAGTGGGACGGTAAGGTGGATGCTATGGGCTTGGGTGGCACGGACTTATATGTCTATGCCGGTAAGGAGCGTTATACCTTTCGTGAGTCTGCTCGCTTGATCGCCAATGTCCATCATACGCCGGTGTTAGATGGCAGCGGCTTGAAAAATTCCCTGGAGCGCAAGGTGATTCATGAGCTAGCAGAAAAGCATCAGCTACCCCTTAAAGGGAGCAGAGTGCTGCTGGTGTGCGCTGTGGATCGCTTTGGTATGGCTGAGGCTTTGCTAGAGGAAGGAGCCAAGGTTACCTTTGGCGATTTGATTTTTGGTTTAAACGTTAATAAGCCGCTTTATTCCTTGGGAGCGCTGGCTTGGTGGGCAAAGCTTTTGGCGCCGGTGGTGACCAAGCTGCCTGTAAGCTGGTTTTATCCCATGGGTAAGGAGCAGGAAACAAAGATCCTGCGCCATCCGGAGTATTTTCGGGAAAGCGATATTATAGCAGGTGATTTTCATTACATCAAAAAATTTATGCCGGATAGCCTGCCCGGTAAAATTATCATTACCAATACAGTGACAGCGGCGGACAGAGAAATGCTGCGCAAGGCCGGTGTCAAAATTTTAGTTACAACTACACCCTGTATTGAGGGGCGTAGCTTTGGTACAAATGTTATGGAAGCGTTATTGGTGGCCTTACAGGATGGGAAGGGACCGCTAACAGCTACAGAGTATTTAGGGCTCATTGAGCATTATCATATTAAATCTTCTGTGGAGTACCTTGGTACGAAGGAGTAGTATTAATCATGGAAAAGTTTGCTTTTATCTTTCATCCTCTTACTTTGGAGGATATGGAGCATTTGTCTCCTGTTATGAAGTATATTCCTGACCCCATAATTGAGGCCTGCCTGAAGCTTAAGAAGCCTTTTAAGGTTTCTCATATTACAGGCATTAAAAGTCCCTATGCGGAGGCAGAGGGATGGTTTGTGGGCTGTCCCCTGACTGCCAAGCAGATGGTGACATTGCCTGAAGAGTTTGTTATGGACCGCATCATCGAGTCCGGTAAAATTGCCCAAGAGCTGGGCGCTAAAATAGTGGGCTTGGGAGCGTTCACTTCCATAGTGGGTGATGCGGGCATTACTGTGGCCAAAAATTTGGATATCGCGGTAACCTCCGGCAATAGCTATACTGTAGCTACGGCTATCCAGGGTACGAAAGAGGCTGCTCGCATGATGGGCAAGGATTTGAAGGAATGCCGCGCTGTGGTTGTCGGAGCTACGGGCTCCATTGGCGCAGCCTCTGTGCGTCTTTTGTCCAAGGAGGTTAAGCATATTACCTTGGTCGCAAGGCATATGGGGCGCTTAGAGGAGCTGGCTCAGGAGCTTATTGAGCAAAATCATTGCGAAGTAGCGGTAAGCCAGGATATTCATGCTGCCTTAAAAGAAGCAGATATTGTCATCACCGTAACTAGCGCCTTGGACTTTTTGATTGAGCCTGAGGATTTAAAGCCTGGCTGCGTGGTTTGCGATGTGGCACGACCTCGCAATGTGTCTCGAGAGGTTTCCCTAAAACGCAATGATGTGTTGGTTATTGAAGGCGGGATCATCCATGTTCCTGGTAATGTGGATTTCCATTTCAATTTTGGCTTTCCGCCCCGCACCTCCTATGCCTGCATGAGCGAGACCATGATTTTGGCTTTGGATGGACGTTATGAGAATTTCTCCTTGGGACGCAATTTGGATATCAATAAAATTAATTTAATCTCCCAGCTGGCGGATAAGCACCATTTCCGTATGACCGGCTTCCGCAATTTTGAAAGAGCTGTTTCGAGCGAGCATATTGAGGAAGTAAGGCATAATGCACAGATGGCTTTAGCTATCCACGGCTTTTGATATTGACAATTAAAACTTGCACAGCTTATAATGATTGCACAGGTTAAATATATTCAAGAAATTTATGATAAAGGAGCAGGAAAATGGCTACAAAAGAAACTCAAATTACAGCCGAAGGTCTTAAAAGATTAGAAGAAGAATTAGCCCAACGCAAGGGCGCCATTCGTGAAGAAATCGTTGAACGTCTGAAAGAGGCGAGAGCTCAGGGCGACTTAAGCGAAAACTCCGAGTATGACCAAGCCAAAGAGGACCAAGGCAAAAACGAAAGCCGCATTGTGGAATTGGAGCAGATGATTAAAACTGCTGTTATTATCGATACCACTGCCTCTGGCAAAGAGGGCATTGTTTCCTTGGGCTGCACTGTAGTGCTGAAGGATGTGGAAACCGGCGAAGAAGAGACCTATGCTATCGTAGGTACCACTGAGGCCGACCCCTTTAATAACAAGATTTCCAACGAGTCCCCGGTGGGCTCTGCTATTTTGGGCAAAAAGGTTCATGATGTTGTTGTAGCTAATACTCCTGCAGGTGAGCTGTCCTACGAGATTATGGAAGTAAAATAAGAAGGAGCTTAAAGCATGGCAGAAAACAAGCAACAAGTTGAGGAAAAGGCGCTCACTGAGGTAGAAATCAACGAGCAAATGCAAAACCGCATTGATAAAATGCATAAGATTGAAGAGCATGGCTGGCGTCCCTTTGGCCGTAGATTCGAGTGGACTCATCGTAGCGCTGATGTGAAGGAGCAATTCGAAGCTCTGGCTGAAACCGAGGCCGAGGTAAAAATGGCTGGTCGCGTTATGGCTATCCGCGGTCACGGCAAGACCTGCTTTATGGATATGCAGGACAAGACCGGTCGCATGCAGCTGTATGTGCGCAAGGATGTGCTGGGTGAAGAGGATTACTCTTTGGTAAAAATGATGGATATTGGTGATACCATTGGCGTTACCGGTATTCCCTTCCGCACTCATATGGGAGAAATTTCCATTAAGGTTATTAAAATGGAAATGCTGTCAAAATCCCTGCGTCCTTTGCCGGAAAAATGGCATGGCCTGAAGGATATCGAAACCCGCTATCGTCAACGTTATGTGGATTTAATTGTAAATCCGGAAGTGCGCGATACCTTTGTAAAGCGTAGTCAGATTATTAGAAGCGTGCGTGAAGTATTGGATAGTCACGACTTTTTAGAGGTTGAGACTCCGATTTTGAATACCATTGCCGGTGGCGCTGCTGCACGTCCTTTCATCAGCTACCATAATGCTTTGGATATGCAGGTTTATATGCGTATCGCTCCTGAGCTGTACCTGAAACGCTTGATCGTTGGTGGTATGGACCGTGTGTACGAGCTGGGGCGCGTGTTCCGTAACGAGGGTATCGACAATAGACATAACCCGGAATTCACCAGTGTGGAGATTTATCAAGCCTTTGCTGATTATCGCGACATGATGGATTTAACTGAAGAGGTAGTGGTTAAGACTGCCATGAAGGTTCTGGGTACCACTAAAATTACCTATGAAGGCGTGGAAATCGAGCTGGCTTCTCCCTGGAAGCGTATGAGCATGATTGACGCTGTAAAAGAATACTCTGGCAAGGACTTTACCAATGTAACGGATTTAGAGGAAGCTCGCGCTATGGCTAAGGAGCTGAATGTTCCTGTGGAGCCTTCCTTTGGCATTGGTAAAATCATTAATGCTTGCTTCGAGGAATATGTTGAGGATAAGCTGATTCAGCCCACCTTTATTACTGGTCATCCTAAGGAAATTTCTCCCTTGGCCAAGAGCAATCCTGACAATCCGGAAATTACCGACCGTTTCGAGGCTTATATTTATGGCCGCGAAATCTGCAACGGTTTTACCGAGCTGAACGACCCCCTTGACCAACGTGAGCGTTTCTTAAAGCAAGTAGAAGAACGCGCTAATGGCGATGAGGAAGCTAATATGATGGACGAGGATTTCGTCAATGCGCTGGAGTATGGTCTGCCTCCTACGGGTGGCTTGGGTATCGGCATTGACCGTTTGGTTATGTTCCTGACCGATAGCTCCACCATTCGAGACGTGCTGTTCTTCCCGACCATGAAGCCCTTGAAGGGTGAGGCTCACCCTGTGGAGCTGCCCGAGCAAATCAGAGGTGAAGTGGCTCCTGCTGCTGTTGAAGAAGCAAAGGCTGAAGTACCCGAGGCTATTGATTTTTCCAAGGTAGAAATTGAGCCTTTATTTGCTGATTTTGTGGATTTCGAAACCTTTAGCAAATCTGATTTCCGTGCTGTAAAGGTAAAGGAATGCATTGCTGTGCCCAAGAGCAAAAAGCTGCTGCAATTTACCTTGGATGATGGCACCGGTACTGACCGTACAATTTTGAGCGGTATCCATGCCTTCTATGAGCCTGAAGAGCTTTTGGGCAAGACCTTGATCGCTATTGTGAACTTGCCCCCGCGTAAGATGATGGGCATTGAGTCCTGTGGCATGCTGTTGAGCGCTGTGCATCATGAAGAGGGTGCAGAGAAGCTGCATCTGCTGCAGGTTGATCCGCACATTCCTGCGGGAGCGAAGCTGTACTAATTGTATAGTAGAGAGCTGTAGAAGCATTAAGGTGGCTTGCGTTGGTGAAACCGACGCAAGCCACTTTTTAGATACTGCTTCTCTTGAAAAGGTAAATCAAAAAAGTAGTAAAAAACTCAAAAAAACTTGCAAAAAAGTGTTGACATAAAAAACTCGCTGTGGTATTATATACAAGTCGACGCGATACGGCACTGAAACGAAGCTAAGGTCGCTAGACAAAAGGTAGTTCCTTGAAAACTGAACAATAACCTATTAAAAAGCGAATGTGCGGGTCGAGCGTTCTGCAAGAACGCGAGACCAAGT
>SFCN01000071.1 GCA_004558595.1 Phascolarctobacterium sp.
CCCTGCGCCGCACCGAGACGAACGAGAGATAAAAGATCGCAGAATTCATCGCAGCCTATCATATGCGCGCTTGTGAGAATTCCGTAAGCGCGCCAGATTCGGTCGATGAAAGCATCGTCCTTAAGCAGCGCCTGCCTTGCCTGCGTTTCCTGCTCGGCAATTTGCAGAGCAATGGCGTTCAGATTCTTAACCGCGGCCTGCTCGGAAATCTCCTCGCCATAAACCTTGCCCAATTTAATAATCAAATAAATCTCATTAGCCACCAGGCTCATGGTTCCCAAAAGAGGTGCTACTACAATCACGCCGGCACGGGCTGCTGCCCACCGACACAAAGACTCTGCCTCCTCCTCACGCATGCGGTCATCAATGATTTCACCAATCTTTACTTCTTCGTCCATAGTTTTTCTTGCTTCAGTCATTCCTATTCTCCCTTCAGACACCAGAAAAAACCGCAGCTCAAGCTTTTTGGACTGCGGCTTTTATGCATTTTCTATTGTTGTTGCTGTTGCTGTAGTTGGATATTTTGCTGCGCCAATTCCTTTTCTCTTTGGCTACGAGGCGGGCCACCGATTAAACGGTCCACATAGCCACGCTCACGCATATAGTCGGTGACCATATAGGTGCTTTCTTCAACCAGCACCAGCGCATGGGTAGCGTTTTTCTCCAGCCAAGGCAGAATCTTATCAATGTTTTCGCGCTTATCAACAATTTCTACAACTACGGGCAGGTTAGCATTACCACTAATAAATGTGTTCACCGCACGACCAACGCCACGCAGCTTAGCCGCATAGCCCTCGATACCCTTCATTACTGTGCCACCGGACAGTCCCAGACGACGAGCTTCACGCAAAATCGCTTTATACAATGGAATATCGTCATAAAGCACATCTTCACCGGTATACACCTTTAAAAAAGTCGTTCTATTAAATTCCAAGGCCATAAAAGCACCCCCTTGAATGTTGATAGCTCTCTATCTGTTTTCATTATAGCACACTCACCAAATCCGTGTAAGCATATTTTCTAGTCAAATTAAGAATTTTACAAATATGTTACTAATTATACATTTAGCTTGT
The DNA here is from genome assembly GCA_004558595.1 of Phascolarctobacterium sp. GTDB lineage: Bacteria > Bacillota > Negativicutes > Acidaminococcales > Acidaminococcaceae > Phascolarctobacterium_A. The sequence goes on from SFCN01000071.1 coordinate 1,074, forward strand.
CTTTTGTCACTCTTTCGCTTATGATATAAGTGAGTCTATTCTTTTTTACAGTTTGATTATGAAGGAAGTGTTAATCTCTATGTCTAATTCTTTAACAACTGGTCTTATCGGTATAGCAACCACCACAGTAACTACTGCCAACATCGCAGCCACCATGAAAAGCGGCAGTCTAGCCGTTTTCGCGACTCCGGCCATGTGCGCTCTTATGGAAGAAGCCGCCTGTGCAGCTGTCAATGCCCATTTGGAGGAAGGCAGCGGCACCGTTGGCATCAGCTTGAATATTACTCACGACCGTGCCACTGCTATGGACGACACTGTTAAAGCTACCGCTACCCTCACCGCTGTGGAAGGTCGTAAGCTAGTATTTAGCGTGCAAGCTGAAGACAGCAAGGGGCTTATCGGCAAAGGCAGCCACGAACGTTTTATCATTAACAACGAAAAATTCATGGCTAAGGTTAATGGCTAGCCTACATGCTCAAGACAAAAAACTCCCGAATCATGCGATTCGGGAGTTTTTTTCGCTTAATTATTTCGGATAGTTGCTGTTATTATTTTCCTTCAGCAGCACGTCATGAGCGCCGCCTTCAACCAAGGAGGTTGCGGAAACCAGAGTCAGCTTAGCCTTAGCCTGCAGCTCAGGAATATTCAGAGCGCCGCAGTTGCACATGGTAGAGCGCATCTTAGCCAAGGTCAGGTTTACGTTATCTTTTAAGCTACCAGCGTAGGGAACGTAGGAGTCGACGCCTTCCTCGAAGGACAGCTTAGCTGCACCGCCCATATCATAACGTTGCCAGTTGCGGGCACGAGCAGAGCCCTCGCCCCAGTATTCCTTCATGTAGGTACCATTGATATTAACCTTGTTGGAGGGGCTTTCATCGAAGCGAGCGAAATAACGACCCAGCATCATGAAGTCAGCGCCCATAGCCAAAGCCAGAGTCATATGGTAGTCGTAAACGATACCGCCGTCGGAGCATACAGGAATGTATACGCCGGTTTCTCTGTAGTAATCGTCACGAGCCTTGCAAACATCAATCAAAGCAGTCGCTTGGCCACGGCCGATACCCTTTTGCTCACGGGTGATGCAGATGGAGCCACCGCCGATACCAACCTTAATGAAGTCAGCGCCAGCTTCAGCCAGGAAGCGGAAGCCTTCAGCGTCAACTACGTTGCCAGCGCCAACCTTAACGCTGTCGCCATAGTGCTCGCGGATCCAGTCCAGAGTAATCTTTTGCCATGCGCTGTAGCCCTCGGAGGAGTCGATGCAGAGTACGTCGACACCAGCGTCAACCAGTGCGGGTACGCGCTCAGCGTAGTCGCGAGTATTGATACCAGCGCCTACGATATGGCGTTTTTTGCTGTCCAGCAGCTCCAAAGGATATTCCTTATGAGTTGCATAGTCTTTACGGAATACCATGTACAGCAGACGGCCATCATCGTCAACGATGGGCAGAGTGTTCAGCTTCTTTTCCCAGATGATGTCATTTGCTTGTTGCAGAGTGGTGTCCTTGCCGGCAACGATCATTTGGTCAATAGGAGTCATAAAGTCGCGAACCTTGGTAGCAGGGTCCATACGGCTGGGACGATAGTCGCGGCTGGTAACGATGCCTTCCAGCTTACCGTTAACAGTGCCATCGCTGGTTACTGCAACAGTGGAGTGACCAGTGCGTTCCTTCAGAGCCAGAATATCAGCCAAGGTGCTGTCAGGACGAATGTTAGAATCGCTGCTAACAAAGCCTGCACGATGAGCCTTAACACGAGCAACCATAGCAGCCTCATCCTCTGGACAGAGCGACTGCCAGCTTCTCGCCGGATACAGCCTGCATGATTGCAGATACCATGGGGATATTCATGGTGATGGCAGGTTCTTCGCCTTTTTTGAATTTTACCAGCGGAGTACGCAAATCTACATTGGCAGGAATGCATTTCTCAGAGGAATAACCAGGAACTAACAGGTACTCACTAAAAGTATGAGCAGGTTCGTCATAATAAAAAGCCATTCTTTCATCATCCTTTTCTTTTAAATTTTATGTTACAAACTTTACAGTAATTTAGGTTTTATCTATTTTACCTCTTTAGGGCTCTCCATGCAATATCTTTTCTGTAAAAATTTTTCTCGAAAGCGATTTTTTCTACAGCAGCATAAGCACGGTCACGAGCAGCCTTAATAGAGCTATCTACAGCAGTTACGCCAAGCACGCGGCCACCGCTAGTTACGATCTTGCCTTCGGCTTCCTTGGTGCCTGCGTGGAAAACAACCACATCCTTGTCCTCTTCTGCAGCAGCAAGGCCAGTAATCTCCTTACCCTTTTCGTAGCTTTCCGGATAGCCACCGCTAGCCATAACGACGCATACAGCAGCCTTGTCATGCCAAGCGACCTCAGCCTTGTCCAAGGTACCGGTAGCGCAGGCCAGCATAATCTCGGCTAAATCACCGTCCAACAAAGGCAGTACAACCTGGGTTTCGGGATCGCCAAAGCGACAGTTGAACTCCACAACCTTCACGCTGTCACCCTTAATCATCAATCCTGCATAGAGGCAGCCCTGATAAGGAGTACCTTCCTTAGCCATAGCTGCCACGACAGGCTTCAAAATCAGCTCCGTGGCCTTTAAGCGTAGGATATCAGTCATAACGGGAGCGGGCGCATAGGTACCCATGCCACCGGTGTTGGGGCCCTCATCACCATCAAATACACGCTTGTGGTCCTGAGCTGCAATCATGGGAACAACGGTCTTGCCATCGGTGAAGGCCAAAAGGGAAGCCTCTTCGCCCTCCATATACTCCTCCAGAACAAGACGTGCGCCAGCAGCGCCAAATTTATGGTCGCCCATCATCTCGTCAATAGCCTCCAGAGCCTCGGCCTTGGTCATAGCCACAACTACACCCTTACCGGCAGCCAAGCCGTCAGCCTTAACAACAATAGGAGCGCCCTTCTCTTCCACATAGGACTTGGCAGTTTCAATATCCTCACAAATTTTAAAGAAGGCGGTGGGAATATTATATTTTGCCATCAGCTCCTTAGAAAAGGCCTTGGAGCCCTCCAATTGAGCAGCAGCCTTGGAGGGACCGAACACGGGCAGACCACGACGCTTGAACACATCAGCCAAGCCGGCGACCAGCGGAGCCTCGGGACCAACCACGGTCAAATCGATGCTCTTTTCCTCAGCGTAATCAGCTACGCCCTCCAAGTCATCCACATTCAAATTAATGCATTCGCATTTTTGCAGCAGCGCCATACCGGGGTTACCAGGCGCGGCATACAGCTTTTCTACCTTGGGGCTTTGCACCAGCTTCCATGCCAAAGCATGCTCACGGCCGCCGCCACCGATTAAGAGAATTCTCATAGTGCTTACCTCTTATTCAGCCAATTGCTTCTTCAGATATTCGCTAATCATAGTATCGTATTCAGCAGTGTGAGAGAAGGCTTCGAAGGCCAGCTCCTTGCGAGTACGTTGGTCAATATCGCCGTCCTTGTCCAACATTTCCATGAGCTGCGCATAGCGACGAGGATAAGTAACGATAACGACATCCTTAAAGTTCTTCGCGGAAGCGCGAACCATAGCCGGGCCACCGATATCAATATTTTCAATAGCCTCAGCTTCGGTTACACCGGGCTTAGAGATGGTTTCACGGAAGGGATAGAGGTTAACAACAACCAAATCAATGGGAGTAATATTGTGCTCAGCCAAAGCCTGCATATGCTCAGGATTGCTGCGCACAGCCAAAATGGCGCCGTGAATCTTGGGATTCAGTGTCTTGACACGACCATCCATGATTTCCGGGAAGCCGGTTACATCGCTTACATAGGTTACAGGCACGCCAGCTTCACGCAGCGCCTTCATAGTGCCACCGGTAGAGATGATTTCTACGCCCTTATTGCTCAAGAATTTGCCCAGCTCTACAATGCCGGTTTTATCAGAAACGCTCAGTAATGCTCTCTTAATTTTCATATTGCACACCTCTTATGCCAAAACCTTGACCTTGCGGCCGTTAATTTCCAATTTATCCTCAGCCCACAGCTTCAGTGCTTCCGGCATAGCGATATGCTCCTGCACTAAAATTCTGTCTGCCAGAGTATCCTCAGTGTCATCATCCATTACAGGCACCACCTTTTGCAAAATGATGGGACCGCTATCGGTACCCTCATCCACAAAATGCACGGTGCAGCCGGAGAACTTCACGCCGTAAGCCACAGCCTGGCCCTGACCATGCAGGCCCGGGAAGCTAGGCAGCAGAGCGGGATGGATATTAATAATCTTATGATGCCAATGGTTAACAAAGCTACCACTCAAAATACGCATGAAGCCGGCCAAAACTACCAGCTCACAGCCATTATCTTCTAGGGCAGCAGTGATCTTAGCTTCAAAGTCGTCCTTAGAAGCGCAAGCCTTGCGCTCCACAGCCACTGTTTTAATGCCAGCCTTTTGGGCGCGCTCTAAAGCGAAAGCATCACTTTTATCGCTAATAACTACGGCAATTTCCAGCGGCAAATAGCCATCAGCAATGCGGTCCATGATGGCCTGCAGATTACTGCCACGACCGCTGACTAAGACGCCAATTTTACGCACCAAAAACGCCGCCCTTCATAATAGTCTTTTGGGTGCCGGGAACAATGGATCCCAGCTCATAGAATACTTCGCCTGCTTCCTTCAGATGAGCACGTACAGCGTCAGCCTCAGCAGGATCAATTACCAGCACCATGCCCACGCCCATGTTAAAGGTACGATACATTTCCGGCCAGGGTACATTGCCCCATTCCTGCAGCTTTTTGAAGACAACGGGAACTTCCCAAGCCTCGGCATCTACCAAAGCATCGCAGTCAGCGGGCAGAATGCGAGGAATATTATCATAGAAGCCACCGCCGGTGATGTGCACCATGCCGTGGATATCGAATTTTTCAATCAAAGGCAAGCAGGTTTTGGGGTACAGACGCGTAGGAGTCAAAAGCTTTTCGCCCAGGGTGCAGCCGAACTCTTCAATGGGAGTATTCATATCATAGCCCATAGCCTCGAAGCAGATTTTACGCACCAGAGAGAAGCCATTAGAATGTACGCCGCTAGAGGGCAGACCCAACAGCACGTCACCAGCCTTAACCTTTTCGCCAGTAATCATCTTAGACTTATCGACAACGCCAACACAGAAGCCCGCGATATCGTATTCACCCTTAGCATAGAAGCCGGCCATTTCCGCAGTTTCACCGCCGATCAAAGCGCAGCCGCTTTCCTTGCAGGCATTGGCAACGCCCTTTACAATGTTAGCGACCTTTTGGGAATCAACCTTGTCCACAGCGATATAGTCCAGGAAGAACAGGGGCTCTGCGCCCTGTACCAAAATATCGTTAACGCACATAGCCACAGCATCTTGGCCGATGGTATCATGCTTGTCAGCCATGAAAGCCAGCTTCAGCTTGGTGCCAACGCCGTCAGTGCCGCTTACCAGTACTGGCTCCTTATATTTGCCGGTGTTCAGAGCAAACAAGCCACCGAAGCCACCCAAATCACCAATTACTTCACTGCGATAGGTAGCGCGTACGCTGTCCTTCATCAGCTCCACTGCTTTGTTGCCAGCGTCAATATCAACGCCAGCATCAGCATAGGTAAGTTGTTTCTTTTCTTCGCTCATAATTTCCTCCCAATGTAATTTCTTATTACGTTCAGATTATTCACCTTCAGCGAGGGGTTTAGGCTCCGCTGCAATTACTTCATCAGCATTATCAGGATATCTGGAGCTAAAGCATGCTAAGCACAAACCATCCGGGTCAATGTTGCTAACAGCGCGCTTCATACCATCCATAGAAATATAGTGCAAACTATCTGCGCCAATGAAACGGCAAATCTCGTCCTCAGTGCAACGAGCAGCGATCAATTGCTTACGCTCGGAGGTATCGATGCCATAGTAGCAGCTATCCACAACCGGAGGAGAAGAAATGCACACATGTACTTCTCTTGCTCCTGCCTCCTTAAGTAGCTTTACTACCTTGCCGCTAGTGGTACCGCGTACAATGGAGTCATCCACCATAACTACGGATTTACCAGCTACAACGCTGCGAATCGGATTTAATTTCAAACGAACCGCATTGGCACGTTGCTTTTGGGTAGGCTGGATAAAGGTACGTCCCACATAACGGTTTTTATTAAGACCTTCCATAAAGGGAATGCCGGACTCTAAGGCATAACCGATAGCAGCGGGAGTGCCGCTATCCGGAGCGGAAATAACGATATCGGGATGGATATCCTTAGTTTCCTTAGCCAGCTCACGACCCATTTGGATGCGGGCATCATAAACAGGCTGATTATCGATCACGCTGTCATTGCGTGCGAAATATACATATTCAAAAATGCAGTGAGCAGTTTTTTCCGGTAGCTTCTCGCACCACATCATGCTACGAGGTTCAGCATTATCGCTGTCGATAATAACCATTTCACCGGGCTTCACATCACGAACCATCTCTGCGCCTACCAAATCAAAAGCGCAGGATTCCGAGGCTACGCACCAGCCATTTTCCATCTTACCTAGAACTAAGGGACGGAAGCCGTAGGAGTCGCGAACAGCGATAATCTTATTGTCAGTCATCAGCAAAATGGCAAAGGCGCCGCGAATTTGCTTTACGGACTCCGCAACACGTTCTTCGATGGTCGGACGCGCGCTCAAAGCAATGAGGGATAACAGCACTTCTGTATCGACTGTAGTGGTAAATACAGCGCCCTCCTTAGCCAGATTTTGGCGCAGCTGAGCTGCGTTGGTCAGATTGCCATTATGGCTCAAGGCTAAGTTACCACCATCAAAAAACACCTTTAAGGGCTGAATATTATAGGCCATGCTGGCGCCGGTGGTAGAATAACGCACATGGCCGATGGCTGCAAAGCCATCCATGTCACTTACGCCTTCTTTAAATACATCCGGCACCAAGCCCATGCCCTTTTTAATTTTCATCTTTTTGCCATCGGTAACTACGATACCGGTGCTTTCTTGACCGCGGTGCTGCAGAGCATACAGACCCCAGTAGGTATTTAGCGCTACATCCTCACTGTGACTGAAAATGCCAAAGACGCCACATTCCTCATGCAGCTTATCATCCTTAAATAAATCTTCCACAATAACTCTCCTTTTATTTGTAATCACTAAGAGGGGATTATTTGCCTTCTGCTCTCAATTTAGCCAGCTTTTCACCCTTGGCTTTTACTTCTTCCTGCATTTTTAGGCGGTTATCAGCCAGCTTTTGCACTAATTCAGGATATTTAGTCGCCAAAATCTGCACTGCGAAAAGAGCAGCGTTTTTAGCGCCGTTAATTGCCATAGTAGCAACGGGAATGCCAGAGGGCATTTGTACAAAGCTGAGCAATGCGTCCATACCACCCAAGGGAGTAGCATTAATAGGAATACCGATAACGGGAACTGTGGTATAGGCAGCGATAACACCACCTAAATGCGCTGCTGCGCCAGCTGCGGCTATAATGACCTCCACGCCGCGCTCACGAGCGCCGGCTGCAAATTCGTGTACCACATCGGGAGTGCGATGAGCCGAGGCTACCACAACCTCTACCTCCACACCGAATTCCTTTAGAGTCTTTTCCGCAGGCTCCAAAATAGGCCAGTCAGAATTACTGCCCATAATGATTGCGACTTTCATGAACCTCTACCTCCAAAATATGCTAACTAAAAAACAAAACCCAAGCAAGCCTTCCTCAATCTTCAAGCAAGTAAATCTTTCTCGGGTTCATCATACTACAGTGTACTTATCATAATTATACCAATCCAACGCGTCAACGTCAAATAAAAATGTGAACTTTTTAACAGTTTTTACGAAAATCGTTCGGAAATCTTGCTGTACCCTCTGGGTTAACGAGATCCTTTATTCTGGTTTATAAGAATAACCTCCAAAACAGTTTTGAAAAGCTGTTATTGGAGGTTCCTAAAGTTTAATATTAAGCTTCCTTACCCACACGGCTACGGATAATAAGCATGGTAATAAGCATCAGCCCCAAGGTAATGGGCAGAGAGATAAGCGCCACGGAGCTTTCACACATATAAGCGATGGCTCCTGCAATCAAATAACCAACGAAGGAAACAGCAGCTGCAGTCAACGCATAAGGCAGCTGAGTAGAAACATGGTTCACATGGTTAGATTGGGCACCGGCAGAGGCCATAATGGTGGTATCACTGATGGGTGAGCAATGGTCACCGGCTACAGCGCCGGAGAGACAGGCTGCGATGGAAATAATCAGCATTTGATAGGTATCAGCTGTGCCGAAAACATTGCACACGATGGGAATCAAAATAGCGAAAGTGCCCCAGCTTGTACCAGTGGAGAAGGCCAGGAAAACAGCCACAATGAAAATAATCGCGGGCAGGAACATTTTGAGAAGACCTGCGGAGCCTGCTACCAAGTCATGGACATAGAATTTAGCTCCCAAAAGGCCGGTCATGCCGGACAAAGTCCAAGCCATGGTCAAAATCATAATCGGGGCAACCATAGCACGGAAGCCTGCAGGAATGCACTCAGCAAACTCTTGGAAGGTCATCACATCACGAGTCATATAAAAGGCAAAGACGAAGAAGAAGGTTACCATGCTGCCTAGCACAAGTCCTTTAGAAGCGTCAGCGCCTGCGAAAGCATCGACGAAGCTCTCACCAGTGAAATAGCCACCGGTATAAACCATGCCGATAATGCAGCAGATAATCAAAACAGCTACGGGCATAACGAGGTCGATTACTGCGCCATTGGGTTTTTCATTCTTTTCATCCACATCACCATAGGGACGGTCGCTTGTGGTAAATAAGTCACCCTTGATTGCGTTTTCTTCGTGCGTTTTCATGAGACCAAAATCAAATTTCAAAACTGTGATGAGAATCATCATGAACAAGGTACCTAAAGCATAGAAATTATAGGGAATGGTGCTTAGGAACATACTAAAGCCGTTAATATCGCTGCCCTTAGGCACGGAGGACGTTACAGCTGCAGCCCAGCTGGACACAGGCGCAATAATACAAATAGGGGCAGCGGTAGCGTCAATCAAATAAGCCAGCTTAGCGCGGCTCACCTGATGGCGATCGGTCACAGGGCGCATAACCGAGCCAACAGTCAGGCAGTTAAAATAGTCATCCACAAAAATCAATACGCCAAGCGCAATGGTTGCCAGCTGTGCACCTACCCGGGACTTAATATTGCGAGAAGCCCATTGACCGAAGGCAGCGGAGCCACCAACCTTATTCATCAAAGCAACCATAATACCGAGAATAACCAAGAAAACAAGAATGCCTACATTCCAGCTATCGGCCAGCTTGGTAATCATGCCACCGTCCTCATGGAAGAGCAGCGTGTTAAACATCAATTCCAAATTACCATTAGCATAAAGCAAGGCGCCGATGGCAATACCAACAAACAGGGACGAATATACTTCCTTGGTAATTAAGGCCAAGCCAATGGCTATTACGGGAGGAAGTAAGGAAAAAATCGTTGAATAAACAGACGGACGATATGTCTTAGGATCTACAGTATTAGGGGCTCCATAGCTGATAAACAAGAGTACAGCTAATAACGCTACTGTTGAAAGTAAAAAGGGCAAATTAATTTTACGCATGCAATAAATCACTCCAATTTTTGAATTTTACTAAAATTTATTATAACATATTCTCCTGTGCGGAAACAAGAAGAAAATTTTATACTTTTTGTAAGGCTATCTATCCTCAGTCGGCTCAGGAATGAGTAATTAGTAAGCGGCCAGCGAGCTTTACTTGCGAGCAGCCCACTTGCTAATTACTCATTATATTTATGCCTTACGCTGGCAGCTATCTATCCTCAGTCGGCTCACAAGCAAGCAGAACCTGATAACAGACTGCCTCACGCCGACACGCCTCCCTGCACGCATACAAATGTGGCAGCTATCTATCACGCTCCGCATGCTCCCTATTCGGTCGCATGCTCTGCGAAAGC
>SFCN01000015.1 GCA_004558595.1 Phascolarctobacterium sp.
GAAGAAGTAGATGAGGTTGAATCGGTTCCTGTAGGCTACGAAACCCAGCTGACCATGTATTCTTTGGATTTTGAGGAGTTTTTGTGGGCCAATGGCTATAATCAAGACATCATCAATGAACTTCGGCAATATGTATATAACGAAACGCAGATTCATGAGTCTGTTCACCAGAAGTTTGAAGAATTATTTAGAGAGTACATGGTGGTGGGAGGCATGCCTGAAGTCGTGGATAATTTCGTCCGTAATAAAGATTTTAATAGTGTCTACGAAATTCAGCAAAACATCTTAAATGAATATAAGGATGATATTGCAAAACATGCTAAAGGAAAAGAGAAGCAGCTGGTGCGTATGTGCTATGATGCTGTACCGAAGCAGCTAGCAAAAGAACTGAAGAAATTCCAATACTCTACAGTTGAAAAAGGGCAAACACGACGAAAATTTGGCGGCAGCATTCAGTGGCTTATAGATTCTTATATTGTAAACCCATGTTATAATATATCTGAGCCATATATACCATTAATGGCAAATGCAAAAGAGGAGCAGTTTAAACTGTACATTAATGATACAGGACTGCTTACTTGTATGTATGGCTTTGAGACTAAAAAGGCTATCCTAAACGACACAATCCGTGGTAATGCACGTGGTGGCTTATATGAAAATATTATTGCAGAATGTTTAGTCAAACGAGGATATAAGCTGTATTACTATAAACCTGATGATAATCACGAGCTGGAATTTTTATTGGAAAAGAATGGTGAAGTTGTTCCCTTGGAAGTTAAGGCTGGCAATTCGGCAACAGTTTCCCTAAATAATTTTATCAAGGACTTTAATCCTTCGGTTGCATATAAATTAGTGGGAAGCAGAAACGGGAGGGTTGGTGTAAAGATTACTTTGCCACACTACATGATAATCTTTATTTGACTAGGTAAAAAATCGACCATAGGAGAAATATTAACGCCCCAGTGCGGCGAGAGATGATTGTGGTAATCATGCTGCTCGCTTAGCTGGGGTTCTATTTTGTTTGCAATAATAATATGCCGCAAAGGCAGGAAAAAGCATATTCATGTAGAATAAAATTGATAAAGAAAGTATTCGTGAGGAATGAAGCAAAAAGAGGAAGTCAAAGGAGGCATATCCATGAAAATTACCTTTTTAGGCGCCGCGCGCACCGTGACCGGCTCCTGCTACCTGATCGAAGTAGGCGAGAAAAAGATGCTGGTGGACTGCGGCATGTTCCAAGGCTCCAAGCTAGTCAAAGCCTTTAACGAGAAAGAGTTTTTGTTCCATCCCGGCGACATCGATGCCATAGTTTTGACCCATGCTCACGTGGACCACAGCGGCCTTTTGCCTAAGCTGGTGAAAGAGGGCTTTAGCGGTCCCATCTACTGCACAAAATCCACAGAAGAGCTGTGCTCCATCCTGCTGCCCGATAGCGCCCACATCCAAGAAAGCGATGCGGAATTCGCCAATCGTAAGGGCATGCGGGCCGGCAAAAAAATGGTGGAGCCCCTGTTCACTGTGGATGATGCCAATCGCGCCTTGAAGCTCTTTAGAGTAAAGGATTTTGGCAAGGAATTCACCGTTATCCCCGGGGTGCGTGTCATCCTGCGTGTGGCAGGCCATATTTTAGGCTCCGCCTTCATCGAAATGACCGTAACCGAGGGCGACAAGCAAACCCGCCTTATCTTCACCGGTGATATCGGCCAACCCAATCAGCCCATTATCGACGACCCCTCCAAGCTGCCCCCGGCAGATTTCGTGGTAACCGAATCCACCTACGGTAATCGTGTCCACGAGGCCTATGATAAAGAGGGAGAGCTGGCTAATATCGTTAACGACACTTTGGAGCGGGGCGGTAATTTGATTATCCCGGCCTTCGCCGTTGGTCGTACCCAAGTGCTGCTCTATTATTTCCAAAAGCTGATTAGCGAGGGCAGGATACCCGAGGTGCCCATTTATGTGGATAGCCCCATGGCCAATCGCGCTACGGCCATTACCTTGACCAATCCTGAGGAATATGATGAAGATGCTAGAGCTCTTTACGAAATGCAGGGCAGAAGACTGGTGTCCATGCACAATCTGCGCTTCACCGCCACGGCTCAGGAATCCATGGCCATTAACGACACGCCGGGACCGAAAATCATCCTTTCCGCCAGCGGTATGGCCGATGCCGGACGCATTCTGCACCATTTGAAGCACAATCTGTGGCGTAAGGAATGCAGCGTAGTTTTCGCCGGCTTCCAAGCCGAGGGCTCCCTGGGCCGCCAGATTATCGATGGCGCTAAAAAAGTGAAGATCATGGGCGAGACCATTAGCGTCTGCGCCAAAATTTACAATATGAAGGGCTTTTCCGCCCATGCGGACAAGGAGCAGCTTTTGGCCTGGTATAGTAATATGCCCGTGAGTCCCAAGGCCTTTTTCGTTACCCATGGCGAAATCGATGCCTCCCTGGCCTTAGCCGACGAGCTGGGTCGCAAGCTGGGCACCGCCACCTATGTGCCTCATTTTGGCGACACTGTGGAAATCACAGGCACCGAATGGCAGGTACACGCCTCCGAGGTGGTGCAGGCCGAGCCTGCCGCTCTGGAGCTACGGGGTTATCTGCAGTCCATGGAGCGGGATTACCTGCTGCAGCGTAGCAAGATCGAGCAAATCGTTACCCGTGATGCCGCGAAGGTGGATCTGGTGCGCAAGAAGATGGAAAAGCTGCGTAAATATATGGACGATTTGCTGAAGGATATTTAAGCAGGAAGGGCTTGCTTATACCCATTGGACAGTGCTCACGGAAGAAGGACAGCAAAAGCGCTGTACGTTTGTAGTGCACATAATCCTCTCGTGGTGATACCTGTGTAAAATACTGTAAAAAAATTAGAAAAAATTACACCAAAAAGCTTGACAGATACAAAGTGTGTTGTTATACTATCTATAATTTACACCGAAGTGAATTACACATTATCCATCGGCTGTGAACAGGAATGAAATGACAACAGGCTATAGAGAGTCAGCGGTTGGTGCAAGCTGACGGAATGGCGTTATTTTTCTCACCTGGGAGCCCTTGCTTCGAGTTCGAGATGATGTAGGAGCAAGCGTTAGCTGCGTTAAAGCTCAGAGTATAATGTAGGGTGGTACCGCGTATTTACGCCCCTACCGGCAAGGCCGGTAGGGGCTTTTCTTATGCTAGAGGAGGAATTAAATTAGATGCTCAATCCTGGTAAAAAATTACGCGAGCGACTAGCTCGACCGGACATTTTGGTGCTGCCCGGCGTGTATGATGCATTATCCGCCAAGGTGGCGGTGCAGGCCGGCTTCGACGGCCTGGTTATGGGCGGCTACGCCATCGCGGCGTCCCGCTTGGCTGAGCCGGACGTGGGCTATCTTTCCATGACCGAGATGGCTGCGGCGTTACGGGTTATAACTAACGCTGTGGACGTACCCGTTTTAGCAGACGGGGACACGGGCTATGGCAATGCCCTCAGCGCGCAGCGCACGCTGAGAGAGTACGAGCACGCTGGCGCCGCCGGAGTGTTGTTTGAGGATCAGGTGTGGCCCAAGCGTTGCGGTCACATGGCAGGCAAGCAGGTCATCGAGGCAGCCGAGCACGCGCGGAAGCTGCGGGCGGCGGCTGACGCCAAGACCAACCCCGATACTCTGCTCATCGCTCGCACCGACTCCCGCGCCGTGTACGGCCTGGATGCCGCCATAGAGCGTGGCAAGCTCTATTTAGACAGCGGCGCTGAGGCTCTCTTTATCGAAGCTCCCCAAAATGAATGGGAGCTGGAGCAAATCGCTAAGGCCTTCCCCGACACCATCCTCGTCGCCAATATGATCGAGGGTGGGCGCACGCCCAACCTGACCAGCAAGGATTTGGAAAATCTGGGCTTTGATATCGTCTTCTGGCCCTGCACTCTGGTTTACACTGTGACCAAAGCCTTGGGCGATGTGCTGCGCACGCTGCGGGACGAGGGCACTACCAATAGCGTGCATGATAAAATGCTTAGCTTTAGTCAATTTAACAGCTTCATTGGCCTAGATGCCTATAATGAGCTGGATAAAAAATATAAATAAAAAATAATCATCAATTTATTAAACTAGCAAAGGTGCTATGAAGAAAGGAAGTTGTTTTTATGAAAATCTCTAAGAAATTTACTGCTGTCGCTTTAATCGCTGCTATGGCTCTCATCGCTGGCTGCGGTGGCGGCGAAAAGAAGGCCGATGCTCCCAAGGGCGCTGAGAAGAAGGTAACCCTGAAGCTGGCTGCTCAATTGCCTGCTTCCCACTGGCTGGTAAAGAATATGGATAGCCTGAAGAATAAGGTTGCCGCTAAAACCAACAATACTGTAGATATCCAAATCTCCGCTGCTGGCGCTACCTTTAAGGATAAAAACATGAATGACGCTATCGTATCCGGCGCTTTGGATATGGGCTTGAACACTGTTGGTCGTTGGGCTCAGGTAATCCCTGCTATGAACGTTTTCGACGTTCCCTTCCTGTTCCCCTCCTATGAGCAAATCGACAAGGCTATCGACGGCGGCGTAGGCAAGATGCTGGGCGACGAGCTGCAAAAGAAAGGCGTACGTCCTTTGATTTGGGCTGACTATGGCTTCGTGCAATTCGCTAACAATAAGAAGCTGTGCAAGACTCCTGCTGATTTTGAAGGCATGAAGATTCGCGGCTATTCCAAATACTCCGCTGAAACCATTAAGGCTATCGGCGCTTCCTCCACTACCATGAGCTCCGGTGAAGTTTATATGGCTATTAAGAATGGTACTCTGGACGGCCAAATCTCCGGCACTCCTGCTATGATCAGCCGTAAAATGTATGAAGTACATAAATATTTGACCATTACCAACAATGCTTCTCCTGAATTCATCGTGGCTATGAACGAAAAATCCTTCCAAAAGCTCAGCGCTAACCAACAAAAGGCTCTGCTGGAGGCCGCTCAGGAAGTGCGTGACGACATTCGTAAGCAAGCTAAGGCTGAGGATTTGAAGGCTAACGAAGAAATGAAGAAGAACGGCTGCGAGCTGTACTACATGACTCCGGAGGATTTGAAGGTATGGCAAGCTAAGACCAAACCCGTTTGGGATCTGTTCATTAAAGAGAACGGCGAGGTTGGTAAGAAGCTTATCGAAATGTGCACTAAATAATGTTCCATTATAGCTTCTAAGTAGTTTAGATGAATTTGTTTACAAAAGGAGTCGCTTACTAGTGGCTCCTTTTAGAATTGAGAGGTTTTCTGTGAAAAGTTTTCTTGACGCGATGAAAGGCTTTTTGGATAAGGTGACCTTTGTTGTAGGCTGCTTTGCCGGATTGCTGATTTTTTGCTGTGGTATGATGATCGCCTATGAGGTTGTGTGTCGCAGCGTCTTCAATGCTCCCACAGAATGGGTTATGGAGCTGGCTACCTATTGCGTTACTGTGGCTGGTTTTCTGGGCATGAGCGTTACCTACGCAGCCAAGAAGCATATCCATGTCGATTTGCTGCTGACCAAGCTGTCTCAATCCACCTGCGATAAGCTGGAAATCGTTACCACCTTGGTAGGCGCCTTCTATAGCTTTATCTTTATGGTGAAGGGCGCCCAAATGGTAATGCTGTCCCATGAGCTCAATAACTGCGCTCCCACCACTTTGCAAACCCCCCTGTGGATTCCCCAGTCCTCTATGCCGATTGGTATGGGCATTTTATTCCTTTATTTAGTACATGACTTTTTAGAAAAGGTTTATGTGACTTTCTGTGGCAAGGAGGTAAATGAATAATGATCGCTACCTTTACCATTATTTTATTCTTCCTGCTGCTGATTGGCCTGCCCGTAGCCTTTTCCTTGGGTATGGGCGGCGTGGCCGGTATTTTCGCCTTTATGGGCGGTACCAGCGAGGCTCTGTCCCAGGTGCCCATTATCGGTTATCAATCCATTGACGACTTCGTTTTAACTGCTGTGCCCCTGTACATTCTCATGAGCCAAATCCTCTTAGAGGGTAAGGTGGGCAGTAATCTGTTCGAATTGGCCAATAAATGGCTGCGTCATCTGCCCGGCGGCTTAGGCATCGCTACGGTTATCGCCTGCGCTATTTTCGCTGCTATCACCGGCTCCTCCGTAGCCTGCGCAGTTACCATCGGCGCTATCGCTATTCCGGAAATGCTGTCCCGTGGCTATGACCGCGCTACCGTGCTGGGCTCCGTGGCTGCCGGCGGTACTCTGGGTATTTTGATTCCGCCCTCCATTCCCATGATTTTGTACAGCGCTATTACAGATGAGTCTGTTGGTAAGCTGTTCATGTCCGGCGTTTTCCCCGGCGCTTTGATGACCCTGCTCTTTACTTCCATCGTAGTTATGCGTTCCCGTCATCTGAAGCGTGAAGCTCCTGCTACTTGGGAGGAGCGTATGAGCGAGCTGAAAAAGTCCTTCTGGGGCTTGCTGCTGCCGGTTATCGTCGTAGGCGGTATCTACACCGGTATCTTCACTCCTACCGAGGCAGCCGCCATCGGCACTGTGTACAGCATTATCATTACCATGCTGGTTTACAGAACCCTGACTCCTATGGATATGCCCAAAATCCTGAAGGATACCGTTAAGACCACCTGCATGATCTTCGCCATTATGATTGGCGCGAACTTGTTCGGTTTTGTGCTGACCATTTTGGAAGCTCCTCAGGCTCTCACAGAGTCCGTGGTTGGTATTACCAACAATAAATGGTTCGTCTTTATCGCTATTAATATTCTGCTTTTGTTCTTGGGTACTATTTTGGAATCTGTTTCCATTATTTTCATCGCTCTGCCCATTATTTTCCCGCTGATTTGCAGTGTCGGCTTCGATCCGATTTGGTTCAACGTCGTTATGCTGCTGAATTTGGAGCTGGCCTTGATTACTCCGCCCGTAGGCATGAACCTGTTCGTTTTGAAGGGTATTAGCCCGGATAGCTCCATGACCGATATCGTCAAGGGCGTTATTCCCTTCGGCTTGGCCATGGCCTTTGAGATTTTGATTCTCTGCTTCTTCCCCGAACTAGCTACTTGGCTGCCCTCTGTTATTAAATAAAAGCCCCCTCTCATTGCTTTGACCCGAGTCTTGCGCGTAAGGCTCGGGTATTTTTTTGGTTTAATTTACTATGGTACTGCCGGGTAGGGGATTTGCATATTGACTTTAGTGGACAAAAATTATATAATTTTTTTATATTTACTTATGTTTTCCACTGTTGTCGAGCGCTGTAGTCATCGGACGTAAGGCTTGACGACAAGTATAATGAAGGAGCGAAAAACTATGAAATACATGACTGGTAATGAAATCCGCGAAAAGTTTTTAAAATTTTTCCAGGATCGAGGCCATTTGATGCTTCCCAGTGCTTCCCTCATCCCCCAGGATGACCCTACCCTGTTGATTATTGGTGCCGGCATGGCTCCCTTTAAGCCCTTTTTCACCGGCAAAATGAAGCCGCCCTCTCCCCGTATCACCACCTGCCAAAAATGCGTGCGCACCGGTGATATTGAGAATGTAGGCCACACTGCCCGCCACCATACTTATTTTGAAATGCTGGGCAATTTCTCCTTTGGCGATTATTTCAAAAAGGAGATCATTCCCTGGAGCTGGGAGTTCCTGACCAAGGAGCTGGAGCTGCCTGCTGACAAGCTGTGGATCACCATTCACACCGAGGACGACGAGGCCTTCGAGCTGTGGAAGCAGGTTGGTGTGCCTGAAGAGCGCATTGTGCGCTTAGAGGACAACTGGTGGGAAATCGGCAGCGGTCCCTGCGGCCCGGACTCCGAAATCCACATTGACCTTGGCCCTGAGCGCGGCTGCGGCAAGCCCACCTGTGGCCCCGGCTGCGATTGCGACCGCTTCTTAGAGCTGTGGAACCTGGTGTTCACTCAATTTAACCAAATGCCCGACGGCACCTATCCGCCCTTAAAGAGCAAGAACATCGATACCGGCGCAGGCTTGGAGCGTTTGGCTAGCGTTATCCAGGGCAAGCCCTCCAACTTTGAAACTGACTTAATGTTCCCCATTATTGAATATGCCTGCAAGGTTGCCGGCGTAGAATATGGCAAGGACAAGGATACGGATGTATCCCTGAAGGTTATTGCCGACCATGCCCGCAGCATGACCTTTATGATTGGCGACGGCATTCTGCCCTCCAACGAGGGTCGCGGCTATGTGCTGCGCCGCATTCTGCGCCGCGCTGTACGCCATGGCCGTTTGATTGGCATCAGCGAGAAATTCCTGGCCGGTGCTGTGGATATCGTCATCAGCATGTTCGGTCATGTATATACTAATCTAGCTGAAAAACGCGATTATATCCAAAAGGTTATTGATATGGAAGAGACCAGCTTCCTGCGTACCTTAAAGCAGGGCAGCGAGCTCTTGAACGAGGAGATTGCCAAGCTCAAGGAAGCAGGCAAGACCGAGCTGGACGGCGCTACTGCCTTCAAGCTGAACGATACCTTTGGCTTCCCTTGGGAATTGACTGCCGAGATTCTGGAAGAGCAGGGCATGACCATGGATAAGGCTGGCTTTGATGCTGCTCTGGAAGTTCAACGTCAAATGGCTCGCGACGCTCGCAACGACAAGGAAGGCCGTCCTGTTGTTTACAACACCACTGGCATTGAGGTTGCTTCCCTGAAGGTTGATGAAGCTGCTACCTCTGCAACTATTGTGAAGCTGTATCCTGCTCATGATGCACAGCCCATGGAGACTGCTAATGACGGTACCGAGGTTGCTGTTATCTGTGATGTAACTGCCTTCCATGCTGAGGGCGGCGGCCAATTGGGCGATTTGGGCACCATTACCGGCCCCACCGGCGTTATCAATGTTACCACTACCAAGAAGCTGCCTGACGGTGCTATCATCATGATTGGCGAGGTTACCGAGGGTGTGATCAATGTAGGCGACGCTGTGACCTTTGCAGTAGACAAGGCTCGCAAGCTGGATATTGCCCGCAACCATACCGCAACCCACCTGCTGCACGCTGCTTTGAAGCAAGTGCTGGGCAGCCATGTTAACCAAGCAGGTAGCTATGTTGGTCCCGATAGACTGCGCTTTGACTTCTCCCATTTCTCCCAGGTTACCGAGGAGGAGTTGGCTGAGGTAGAAAGACTTGTGAATGAAGAAATTCTTGCTAGCAAGGCTGTAGAGATTGAAGAGCTGCCCATTGAGGAAGCTAAGAAGAAGGGTGCTATGGCTCTCTTCGGCGAAAAATATGGCAAGATCGTGCGCGTGGTTACTGTGCCGGGCTTCTCCATGGAATTCTGTGGCGGCAGCCATGTAAGCAATACTGCTCAAATCGGCATGTTCAAGATTGTCAGCGAGGGCTCCAGCGGTGCCGGCGTGCGCCGTATTGAGGCCGTGACCGGCCATGGCGCTGTGGAGCATGTAAATAACATGGAAGCTATGATGAAGGATTTGGCAGCATCTTTGAAATGCCGTTGCTGTGATCTTCCTGATCGCCTGGATGCTCTGCACTGCGAGCTGAAGGCTGTACAAAAGAAGGCTGAAGAACTGACTGCGGAAATCGCTAAGGCACAGGTTTCCAATGTGGCTGACCAAGTGAAGGAGATCAAGGGAGTGCCCGTGCTGGTACAAAAAGTACAGGCTGATAGCGTGGACGCATTGCGTAATTTGGGCGACCAAATGCGTGATAAGGTTGGCGGCGTGGTAGTGCTGGCAGCTGTGATGGGCGAGAAGGTTAGCATTCTGACCATGGCTACTAAGGATGCTGTGGCTAAGGGCGCTCATTCCGGTAATATTGTGAAGGCTGTGGCTAAGCTGTGCGGCGGTGGCGGCGGTGGCCGTCCTGATATGGCGCAGGCTGGCGCGAAGGATGTAAGCAAGGTTGACGCTGCTTTGGCGGAAGCTGCTTCCATCATCGAAGGAATGTTGAAATAGAATTCCTCAGTCCGCAATTTACTAACGTAAATTGCTTAAGACAGCTCCCTTTGCAAAGGGAGCCTCTCGTCTAGCGTGGATTAGTAGAAAGCCTCCCTTTTAAAAGGGAGGTGCCGAGCTTGCGAGGCGGAGGAATTAAAAGTGCTTAAACCCCATCTGTGCAACAGGTGGGGTTTTCTATTGCAAAAATAACTATCAAATGCCACATTTTTGTGTTACAATATATTATGAGATAGTATTATAGCAAGCCGAAAGGAGTGTTACGAATGTCCGATGTATCCCAAGAGACCATGATGTTTAAGCGTCAGCCGGAAAAGCTGGATGTGGCTGAGACTATTAAGGAAGTATATGCGGCGCTGGAAAAAAAGGGCTATAACCCGGTGGACCAGCTGGCAGGCTATTTATTGAGCGGTGACCCCACTTATATTACAAGCTATGACAATGCGCGTACCAAGCTGCGCCGTCATGAGCGCTATGAGCTTATCGAGGCCATGGTCATCAGCTATTTGCAGCAGATTAAAAAGTAAGGAGAAGGCACATGCGCAAAATGTCCCTGGATGTGGGCACAAGAACTATAGGCATCGCCGTCAGCGACCTGCTGGGTATGATCGCCAACGGCGTGGAAACCATTAAGCGGACCACCGAGGAGCGTGATTTCGCTCGCATTGGCGAGCTGATCAAGGTCCATGAGGTGGACACTCTGGTGGTGGGGTATCCGAAAAATATGAATGGCACCATTGGGGAGCGGGCTCAGGCCTGCGAGACCATGGCTCATAAGCTGGAGGAAATGTTTCCTGCCTGCAAGGTAGTGCTGTGGGATGAACGCTTGAGCACTGTGGCCGCGGAAAAGGTGCTGGTGGATGCGGATATGCGCCGCAAAAAACGCAAGCAGGTTATCGATATGATGGCTGCCGTGGTGATTTTACAAAATTATCTCGATAGTAAAAGCTTTAAAATTTGACAGAAGCTACCAAAGTATTATAAAATAATGTAGTAACTATTTTTAGAAAGAGGTGCCCTAATGGCTGATAAGGATATTAAAAACGAAGAATTGGCTGCTATGCAAGAGGAAGCCGAGGAAGTTAACGTAGTTGTTTTGACCGACGACCAAGGCAACGAAGGCTACTTCATGGAAGAGATGATTATTCCCTACAATGGCAAAAACTTCGCAGTGCTGGTAGCGATCGATGAGGATTGCTGCGAGGATGAGGAATGTGAATGCCATCACCATGAAGAGGACGAGGACGACTACTGCATTATCGCCCGTGTTGATTTTGATGAAAACGGTGAAGCTGTTTATGTGGCTCCCACCGATGAAGAATACGAAGCCGTTGCTGAGCTGTACGACCAATACTGCGACGACGAAGAATAAAAAGCACCGGACTTCGGTCCGGTATTTTTATGTAGACGCTGACGAGCAGGGAAGTATGGTTTATGGATGAAGAAAAAATCACTAAAATAAAGCTGTGGCTGAAGCGGAATTGGTATATCGCTTTGGCGGCGCTCATAGTGGTGCCCTTGCTGGGCTTTTTGACCGTGCTGCACACCCGGGGTGATAATAAGGATTTCGCTGTAAGCGGTCTCCATTTGATCATCGTCAAGGAGGGTATGACCACAGCGGATATCGCCCAGCTGCTTCACGAAAAGAAGCTAGTGAAGGACCCTGTGGCCTTTCGCTGGGAGGCTCGCTACAAGGGCCTGGCCACTAAGCTTCAGGCCGGTCCCTACCAAATCGAGGGCGGCTTGAGCAATGGGCAAATCGTGGATGTGATGGTGAAGGGTAGGGTGAAGCTGCTGCGCTTTACGGTGCCCGAGGGCTACACAGTGGTGAAAACCGCGCAAAAGCTGGAGAACGAGGGCCTGGGTAGCGCAGAAAAATTTATTGCCGCAGCTAAGGGCTTCGCTCCCTATGATTATATGCAGACTGAAGACGCTAATGTGCTTTTCAAGGCCGAGGGCTTTATTTATCCTGCTACCTATGAGGTTCCCGTGGGTATTAGCGAGGAAAAGCTGCTGGCCCTTTTAGTGCGCAATTTTGATTTGTATATGCGCGAGGAAAAGATTTTGGAGACCTGCAAGGCCCAGAATTTAAAGCTGCGTGATGTGGTGAATTTGGCGGCCATGGTGGAGCTGGAGGCGGTGTACCCTGAGGAGCAGCCCCGTATCGCAGGCGTGTTTTTAAAGCGCTTGGATATTGGCATGCCCATTCAGTCCGATACCACCATCCAATATGTTTTGGGAGCGCAAAAGGAAATAATTACCTTTGATGATACCAAAATTCAAAGTCCCTATAACACCTACCAAAACCCCGGACTACCGCCGGGACCCATTGGTAGCCCCGGCATGAGCGCCATTAAGGCGGTGCTGGCGCCGGAAAAGACGGATTATTTATATTTTGTGGCTGAGAAGGATGGCCATCATCGTTTTAGCAAGACCTATAGCGAGCATCTGCGCGCTATTAGAGAAATAGGATGATGGAGGAAAACCCCTCCGGCTCGCAAGCTCGCCACCTCCCCTTGAAAGGGGAGGCAGCCAATAGCTGAAGGTAAGCTAAAGAATATTAGAGAGGCTCCCCTTAAAGGGGAGGCAGCCAATAGCTGAAGGTAAGCTAAAGAATAGCAGAGTGGCTCCCCTTAAAAGGGGAGCTGTCACCGTAGGTGACTGAGGGGTTTTTAGGAGGAAAAATGACTAGAGCTTTTGTGAAGCCGGAGCTGCTAGCTCCGGCGGGCAATATGGAAAAGGGCAAGATGGCCCTTTTGTATGGCGCCGACGCGATTTATCTGGGCGGAAAAATGTTCGGCCTTAGGGCCTTCGCTAATAATTTCGATTTGCCGGAGATCGCGGAAATAACTGCTTATGCTCATAGCTTAGGCAAAAAGGTTTACGTCACTGTAAATATTTTTGCCCATAATGAGGATATCGCTAAGCTGCCCGAGTATCTATTGGGACTTGAGCAGGCCAAGGTAGATGCGCTTCTCATTAGCGATTTGGGCGTGTGGCAAACAGCGCGTCAGGTAGTGCCTAAGATGGCGCTACATGTGAGCACTCAAGCCAATACTACCAATTTCGCCGCTGTGCAGGCTTGGGAGCAGCTGGGAGCGGAGCGAGTGGTTTTGGCTCGCGAGCTCTCCCTTAAGGAAATCGCTGCAATCAGCGCTAAAACCGAGGTGGAATTAGAAACCTTCGTGCACGGCGCTATGTGCATTTCCTATAGCGGTCGCTGCCTGTTGAGCAGCTATTTGACCGGTCGCGACGGCAACCGTGGCGCTTGTACTCAGGCTTGTCGTTGGGAATATAATATGTACAAGCTGGGCGAGCAAAAGCGTCCCGGGGAGTATTTTGATTTGGAGGAGGATGAGCACGGCACCTATGTGATGAATTCCAAGGACTTGTGCCTCATCGAGTATTTGCCGGAGCTCATGAACGCCGGCGTGTGCAGCTTAAAAATTGAAGGTCGCATGAAGAGCGTTCATTACGTGGCCACGGTGGTCAGCGTTTATCGCAAGGCCATCGATGCCTGCTGGGCCGACAGGGAGCGCTACAGTGTGCCTGAGGAGTGGATTACCGAGCTCAACAAGGTATCCCACCGCCAGTACACCACGGGCTTCGCTGTGGCTAAGCCTGACAGGAACGCTCAGGTTTATACTAGCTCCAAATATGAGCAAACCCACGATTTCGTGGGTATCGTCACCGGCTACGA
The DNA here is from genome assembly GCA_004558595.1 of Phascolarctobacterium sp. Lineage (GTDB taxonomy): Bacteria > Bacillota > Negativicutes > Acidaminococcales > Acidaminococcaceae > Phascolarctobacterium_A. The sequence goes on from SFCN01000015.1 coordinate 13,579, forward strand.
TGCCGCCGGCCAGCGCGCCTTTTTTGAGCAGCGCAATAATGTGAAGTCTGGGGAGCCCTTGGAGCTCCTTATGCCGGATGGGCGGCTAATGCCCTATGTTTTAACTGAGATGCGGGACGAGGAGGGCGTAGCCATCGACTGCGCGCCCCATGCCCAGCAAAAATTTAGCGCTCACAGCGATGTGGAGCTTTTACCGTTTAGCTTATTACGCAGAAAGGTTGTCAAATAAATGAGCGATACTGCCCCTGAACCCCACAGTATGATTTACGCCCAGGTAGAGCCTGAGCATATAGCGGATGTTAACTGGATTATGGAGGGCTACGAGCACCTGGCCATGGTGAGCACCGTGGACGGTAGCATGGGCCTGATTAAGTTTTATGCCACACCCGATACATATTTCGACACTATGGATATCATAGAAAATATGCCTTTTAACGTAGAAATTGTTGATAGTTTCGCCAATGAGTGGTAAAATATTAGGGTAATTCCTAGTATTAGGTGGCATTTTAGGAAAAGAGGAACACTAATGACGCGCATTAATAAAGTATTAGAATTGATGGCTAAGCTTGTGGTGGACTGTGTCATTATTAAGGATGTTACCACCATCCGCTATCTCACCGGCTTTACCGGCGATTCCAGTTTGTTTTATTTGGATCGTCAGCAGGGAGTACTGATTACCGATGGGCGTTATACCCAGCAGGCTAAGCAAGAGATGAAGTTCTTTAAGGTACTGGAGTATACGCCGACCAGCGCTAATAGCATTTGGGATGCCGCCGCTGCTTTGGCCAGGAAGGCCGGAGCTCAGGTGGTGGGCTTTGATGGCGCTTGGTATAGCTATAATGATTATGTGACGCTGCAGGAGCTTTTGGGAGAGATTCCCATGGAAAGCATGGATTTTAGCGGCATTCGCATGATTAAGGACAAAAAGGAGCTGGAGCTGCTGCTTAAGGCCGCCAGCATCGCTGATGAGGCCTTTGTGGAGCTCTTAGATGACATTCGTCCCGGTCGCACCGAGCGTAGCTTGGCAGGACGCTTGGAGTATTATATGCGTGCCCACGGCAGCGAGAAGAATTCCTTCGATACTATTGTAGCCAGCGGCGCTCGCAGCGCTTTGCCCCATGGTATGGCCAGCGATAAGGTAGTGGAAATCGGTGATTTTATTACCTTTGATTTCGGCGCTGTTTATCGTGGCTATCACTCCGATATGACCCGGACGGTGGCCCTCGGTATGGCTAACTCCTGGCAAAAGGAGATTTATACCATTGTGGAAGAGGCTCAGCTCAAGGGAATGAAGGCGGCCCAGGTGGGGATGACCGGACGCGAGCTGGATGAGCTGGTACGCAAGGTGATTACCGATTGCGGCTATGGAGACTATTATATACATGGTACCGGCCATGGAGTGGGTTTAGAGATTCACGAAATGCCCAACATTAATAAGCGTGGGGAAACGGTACTGAAGACTGGTATGATTTTTACCATTGAACCTGGTATATACATTCCCGGCAAAGGCGGGGTTCGTATAGAAGATACTGTTGTTTTGACGGATGAAGGCGCCCGTGCCCTGAATGGAGTCAAAAAGCAGCTTATTGAAATTGTTTAAAATTTAAAATTATAGGAGGGCTTCCAATGATTTCCACCAATGAATTCAAAACTAACGTAACTGTAACCATCGACGGTGACGCATGGCAGGTTGTTGAGTTCCAACACGTAAAACCTGGTAAGGGCGCTGCTTTCGTTCGCGCGAAAATGCGCAATCTGTGCACCGGCGCTGTTGTAGAGCGTACCTTCAACGCTGGCGAGCGTATGCCCAAGGCTCGCATTGACCGTCGCGAAATGCAATATCTCTATGAATCCGACGGCATGTATGTATTCATGGACAACGAAACCTACGAGCAAACCGAGCTGAGCAAGGAAACTCTGGGCACCGCTCTGAACTTCCTGAAGGAAAACATGGACGTTAAGATCATGATCTACGAAGGCCGCGTACTGGGCGTTGACCTGCCCAACACTGTTGAGCTGACCGTAGTTGAAACCGAACCCGGCATTAAGGGTGATACCGCTACCGGCGGCAGCAAGAACGCTACCATGGACACCGGCTATGTTGTAAAGGTGCCTCTGTTCATTAACGAAGGCGACGTATTGGCCATCGATACTCGTACCGGCGACTATATTTCCAGAGCATAATAAAAATGAGAAAAACAGCAGCGTCAATTCTGGCGTTGCTGTTTTTTTATGCATTTTATGCATAGTAAGTGTATAATTTATGGCGCGGTTGTGGTATAATGATAAGATGAAAATGGGTGACTGTTTTTATTTGGTGGGTTACCATCTTGAGCTATAGAGGAGGTGCTTTGGATGAAGCACGAATTGGATCAGCTGGAGGATGTGAAGCTGCATGGGGCTTCTGCCAAGGCGGATAAGAAGCAGCAGACTGATGCCGAAATAGAGGATGAAAATTTAGAGGATTATGGTGATATACGCATTGCGGACGAGGTTATTCGCATCGTGGCCAGCCTGGCGGCCCAAGAGGTGCCCGGGGTAGTAAGCATGAGCGGCGGCCTGACTGATGGCATTAATCGCTTTTTGGGCAAGGAAAATGCTTCCAAGGGCGTGCGTCTGAAGTTCGAGGGCAAGACTGTGAACGTCAGCGTTTATCTTAATGTGGAATATGGCTACTGCATTCCGGAAATCGCCTTAGAGGTTCAGGAAAAGGTCAAGGAGGCCGTGGAGGCCATGACGGGCTACGAGGTACAGTTCGTGGACGTGAATGTGGAAGGCGTGGCTAAGCGTGAGACCAGGGAGCTGGAAAAGGAAGCAAGCTCAGATGAGGCTATGGCCGAAATCCTGAGAGCGCAAGCTCAAAGGGCGGAGGCTACAGAGGTCAACTCCTTTGAGCAGCAGTTGGCAGGTCTGAGAAATTTCCAGAACAATGTTAAGGAAAGCTACGAAGAAACCAGTGTTAAGGACATAAAACGCAAGCACGAGAATAATGGCTCTAAGGGCGCCACAGAAGCCGGGAGCTTTGAGCTGCCGCCGGAAGAAGAAATGGATGCCAAACATAAGCGTTTTTTTGAGGAGGATTAGGCATGGGTATAGCTGATAGAATTATTCTTACACTGTATACTTTTTTAATGGCTGTGGTCTCAGTGCTGGCGATATTGTGTAGCTTGGGCGTATTTTCCCAGGAGGGGATGGTGACCCTGGTTAACCACATTCCCGGTAACTGGATTTATGCCGTGGGCGGCGTGATTATGCTGTTGGTAAGCCTACGCCTTTTGGTAACCGGTCTAGGCCTGACCGGTATGAGCTCTTTAAAGCTCAGCGAGACCGAAAAGGGCAAGGTTTTGGTAGGCAAGGGCGCTTTAGAGGCGTATATCGCAGTTCTGGCCCAAGAGATTTATGGTATTCATAATGTGAAGGTTATTGTGAAGCTGGAGGATGAGGGCATTAATGTACGCATTAACGCTTCCATTGAGCCGGGCATCAATATTCCTGAAAGCTCCGAGGAGATTCGCACCAATGTGAAGGAAAGCATCAAAAAGGTTACGGGCATTGATGTGAAGGAAATGGAGCTCTTCATTAAACAGATTAAAGCTAAGGAAGAATAGGAGGCGGAAAAATGTTAAACGATATTTTGAATGATATCTGGAATAATTACCGTGGTCGCCTCTTTTGCTCCGCCTTCGGCCTTTTCGTAGGCGTTATGGTGCTGTGGCTGGGCTTTTTTCAGGCTCTGTTTTTAATGATTTGCATTGGTATAGGCTTCTTTATCGGCTATAAGCTGGATATGAAGGAGGACCTTTTGGAATGGCTGGATCGGCTACTGCCGCCGGGCTACCATAGATAAGTGGATAAATATTTTTATAGATAATTTTTAGGGAGAGTGAAAAGATGAGTGAAAAAATGATTAGACGCATTGCCCGTGAGGTGGCGTTGCAAAGCTTGTTCCAAATAGATTTCAATAGCTGTGAGGCTGCTGTGGCCGTGGAAGCTTCGCTTACAGAGCATGATGAGGAGAATGCTCCGAAGGCTTATGATTATGCTCTGCAGCTAGTGCAGGGCGTATTGGCGAACAAGGAGGCTATTGATGCTCGTTTGGGCCAGTATGCCATCGATTGGACTGTGGAGCGTATGCCGGCCACGGACCGCAATATTTTGCGTGTGGCTGTGTACGAAATGCTTTTCGCAGCGGAGCCTTTGGCTTATGGCGTGGCTATCAACGAGGCTGTGGAGGTCGCTAAGGTGTATGGCACCGAGGAGTCTCCTCGCTTTGTAAATGGTGTTTTAGGTAAGCTGGCGAAGGCATGAATATTGACGAGCAAGAGCAGGGCAAATTGAAGAAGGTTTTTCTGGGTATTGATACTAGCTGCTATACTACTTCGGTGGCGATGCTGGATGAGGCCGGGGAGCTTTTAGGAGAAGCGCGGCAAATTTTAAGCGTGAAGCCAGGGCGCTGCGGTCTCCAGCAATCAGAGATGGTGTTTCAGCATACTCGTAATTTGCCGCGGCTGATGGAAGAAGCCGTGGGGCAGGTTTTGGGCTTGGCTAATTCCGAGCTTCAGGCTCGCGAGGCACATAGCGATAGCACCGTTGGGTTTTCCGGCCTTGCTCAGGCAGGCTATGAGCTGGCGGCTATAGGTGTCAGCGGCTATCCAAGGCCGCTGGAGAACTCGTATATGCCGGCGTTTTTGGCAGGGCTGAGCGTGGCCCGCAGCATGGCTGCGGTGACGGGCGCTCAGCTGCATATTATTAGTCATCAGGAGAATCATTTGGAGGCCGGGGTATGGTCTGCCGGTGGGCCAAATGCTGCAAGGTTTTTACTGCTTCATGCCAGCGGTGGCACAACGGATGTGTTGCTGGCGGAACGCCAGCAGGATGGGCGCTACCGCATCACGGAGGTGGGCGGTAGTATGGATTTGCATGCGGGCCAGTTCGTGGACCGCATTGGGGTAGCCTTGGGGCTGCAGTTTCCGGCAGGGCCGGCGCTGGAGGCGCTGGCTAGTAAGGCCTTGGCCAGAGTTGAGGCTGCAAGCGGCAGCGAGGCTGACGCTTTGGCGGCGCAGATGGTGGAGCTGCCGGTGTCGGTGCGCAAGCTACAGGTGAGTCTTTCGGGGCCGTGTACAGCGGCGCTACGCAAGCTGGAGGCGGGCGCGGAGCCGGGGGCGTTAGCCCTGGGCGTGGAGCACGCGCTGGCGGAGACCTTCGCCAGGGTGCTGCGCAATGGGGCGCAGGAGTATCGCGTGGGCGATGTGTTATTGGTGGGCGGTGTTGGCTCTAATAAGTATATTCGCCAGCATGTGGAGCAGAAGCTGGCGAAGCTGCGCTACCCGGTGCGGCTGTGGGTGCCCGAGGGGCGCTACAGCTGCGATAATGCCACGGGCTGCGCTGCGTTTGCGGTGAGAATGAATGAAACCCCTCAGTCACCTGCGGTGACAGCTCCCCTTTAAAGGGGAGCCGGTTATAAGTGAAGTGTTAAAATTTCAAATTAAAGAATTATATCAAATATTAAACATATAATAATGTACATGTTTAATACATTAATATATTTGATGAGTAGTCTAAAATCAAGGAGAGCCTCCCCTTTAAAGGGGAGGTGTCAGCCCGAGCTATGTTAATTAGTAGGATATCCTTTAAACGGGCTGACGGAGGGGTTGAGAAACGGAGGAGAGCCTTGAAATGGTTCTATAATAAAGATATAAATAACTTAGCCAAATCATTACGTAAACAAATGACTAGACAAGAAAGGCATCTGTGGTACGACTTCTTGCGTAATTATAGTGTTAAATTATATCGTCAGAGGATCATTGATAATTATGTAGCTGACTTCTATTGCCCTGCTGCAAAGTTAGTTATTGAATTAGATGGTGGACAACATTATGATGATAAAAAGATGCTTGACGATGAACATAGGTCAGCGATTATAAATCAATATGGTATTCGTGTCGTTAGAATTCCAAATAACGAGATTGATAATAATTTTTATAATGTGTGTACTTATTTAGATAGTGTTATACAGAAACGTATAAAAGGGAATTCCTCAGTCACCTACGGTGACAGCTCCCTTTAAAAAGGGAGCCATTCTTGCTAATATTGTGTTATTTGCAATTATTTAGTGATTATACTATCTAAACTTTTTAGTTTTAGTTTTAGTAACTAACTTATTATTATTCGAAGTCAAATGCCAAAAACTTATTCCGTTACAGAAATTAACAAGTACATAAAGGGCATTTTAGATGCCGACTATGAGCTGAGGAATGTGCAGGTGCAGGGCGAGGTCAGCAATTTTAAGCGCTATGGGTCTGGGCACTGCTACTTCACCTTGAAGGATGGCGGAGGCTCACAAAATGGTGGCAGCAGTTTTGCCAGCTCGCGCTATGGCAGCATCAATGAGGGCGGTAGCGTTTTAAAGTGCGTGATGTTCCGTCATAAGGCGGAGAGCCTGCGTTTTGAGCCGAAAAATGGCGATAAAGTTCTTGCCGTAGGCCATATTCAGGTTTATGAGCGGGACGGTGTGTATCAGCTGTACACTGATTTGCTTTTAGAGCAGGGTACGGGCGATTTGATGCAGCAGTATGAAAAGCTGAAGGAGAAGCTGACCGCGGAGGGCCTCTTTGACGGGTCCCGTAAGCAGCCCCTGCCGGCTAATGCGCAACGCATTGGCATTGTTACCTCTTCTTCCGGAGCGGTGGTGCATGATGTGATTACGGTGTCTCAGCGACGCAACCCCAGCATTAAGCTTTATCTTTATCCTGTGCAGGTACAGGGTAGGGGAGCTTCTAAGGAAATCGCCAGAGGTATCGAGTTTTTCAATAAACACGGGCTGGTTGATGTGCTCATCGTGGGCCGCGGAGGCGGCTCCATGGAGGATTTGTGGGCCTTCAACGAGGAGCCTACAGTGCGAGCTGTGGCAGTCAGTAGACTGCCGGTTATTAGCGCCGTAGGCCATGAAACGGATTTTACGCTTTGCGATTTCGCGGCGGACGCTAGGGCGGCCACTCCTTCTCAGGCCGCAGAAATGGCTGTGGTCGATATGTCCCAGTTGCGGCAACGGTATGAAAACCTGAGGCATCGCCTGCGGCGAGCTATCCAGTGGCAGCTGAATGCTGCTCAGGATGAGCTGACGAAGCTTGCGCAAAGCCGCATGCTGCAGGACCCTCGCAGACTTTACGCGGCTCAGGCGGAGCGTTTGGAGCGATTAGAAAAATCCTACGCATTGCAGGATCCTCGCAGATTATACGCTGCCCAGGAGGAGAAGCTCGCTAGACTTATGGGCTCATGGGCCTTTCAGGAGCCTGAAAGACTTTTCGCCGCTAAGATGCAGCGCTTGGACATGGCCTTTGCCCAATTGATTAATTTAATGCAGCAGCGTAAGCAGCAGGCGGAGCATAGCTTGGCTTTAAATCAAGCCAAATTAGAGGCCATTAGCCCCTATGCCGTGTTTAAGCGGGGCTATAGCTGTGTGCGCGATAGTAAGCGAAAAATCATCAGCTCCATCGACGAGGTGTGCTGGGGCGATGAAATTACGACCTCTGTCAAGGATGGACAGATTATTTCCGTAGTCCAGGAAGTGGAAAGGCGGTAAGTGATGGCAGTAAAAAAGATTGCGAAGAATATTAAATTTGAAGAAGCATTGGCTGAGCTAGAGGAGCAGGTGCGGCTTTTGGAAAGCGGCGAGCTCTCCCTAGAAGATAGCCTTGAGGTATATAAATATGGCGTGGAGCTGAGCAAGGTTTGCAGTGGTAAGCTGGAGGCAGTGAAGCAGGAAGTGGAAAAAATCGTGGTCGCCGACGGCGATGACGATGACTATAGATTAGCACCGTTCCAGGATTTGGAGGGATAAAAATGGATTTCGCAGTGTATTATGAAAACCAGCGTAAGCTGGTGGAAAATTTCCTTAAGAATCGTATTGCCAAAAAGGGTATTTCCAAGGTGGATGACGCTATGGAATACAGCCTTATGGCCGGTGGCAAGCGCATTCGCCCCATTCTGCTCATGGCGGCAGCTGAGGCGGTGGGCAGCAAGGGCTATAATTATTTGCCCGTGGCCTGTGGCCTGGAAATGATTCATACTTATTCTTTAATTCATGATGATTTGCCCTGCATGGATGATGATGATTATCGCCGTGGTCGCCTGACCAACCATAAGGTTTATGGTGAGGCCATGGCCGTGCTGGCCGGCGATGGTCTTTTGACTTTAGCCTTCGAGGTGATGCTGGAGCAAAAGAATGTGGAGCCTGCGGCCTTGATTGAAACCGTGCGGGAAATGGCTATGTGCGCCGGTAATTTCGGTATGGTGGGCGGCCAAGGCCTTGATTTGGAATTCGAGGGCAAGGAGATTACGCCGGAGCAGCTGCGCAAGCTGCATGCTGGCAAGACCGGCGCCCTCTTTATCGCGGCTATTCGGGGTGGCGCTCATTTGGCAGGGGCTACCAATGAGCAGCTCTTGGCTCTTACTAAATTTGCCGATTTATTAGGCCTGGCCTTCCAAATCACCGATGATATTCTGGATGTGGAGGGTACTACGGAAGAATTGGGCAAGCAGGTAGGTAGCGACGAGAAAAATCATAAGTCCACCTATGTAAGCCTCTATGGCCTGCAGGCAGCTCATGAGCTGGCGGAAAAGACCATTAACGAGGCCTTGGAATGCCTGACCATGTTTGGCGATAATGCTGAGCCCCTGCGCCAGATCGCCAAGCTGATGACCAAGCGCAAAAACTAAATGTTAGGAAATGCTATGATGGATAACAAGCAAGCTTTGAGCAAAAATATATTGGATACGATCAATTCGCCTGCGGATGTGAAGGCTCTATCCATGGAGGAGCTGAAGCAGCTAGCCGAGGAAATTCGCCAGCTTTTGATCAGCGTTATCGCCAAGACCGGCGGCCATTTGGCGCCTAATTTAGGCGTGGTGGAGCTGACGTTGGCTTTGCACCGGGTTTTTTCTACGCCGGAGGATAAGATAGTATTTGACGTAGGTCATCAAGCCTACATTCATAAAATCATTACCGGTAGACGGGAGCAGTTCCCAACTCTGCGTCAATATGGCGGTCTCAGCGGCTTTCCTAAGCGCAGCGAAAGCGCTCACGATGCTTTCGGCACCGGTCACTCCAGCACGTCTATTTCTGCCGCTCTAGGCATGGCGGTGGCCCGTGATATTAAGCGGCAGGACTATAATGTGATCGCTGTTATTGGCGACGGCTCCATGACCGGTGGCATGGCCTTTGAGGCTTTGAATAACGCTGGTACTCTGCATAAAAGGATGATCGTAGTGCTCAACGATAACGAAATGTCTATTTCGAAAAATGTTGGCGCTATGAGCGAATACCTGTACCATTTACGTACCGGCGAGACCTATAATAAGATTAAGCACGACCTTGAGGGTTGGCTCAAAAATATGGACTTCGGCAGCGATGTGCTAAAGGCTTTGCGTCGCCTGAAGGGTAGCGTAAAGTACCTGATGGTGCCTACCTCGATTTTCGAGGAGCTGGGCTTCACCTATTTAGGGCCCATTGATGGTCACGACCTGCCCACTCTCATCGAGGTCATGCAGGCCGCGAAAAAAATCGATGGTCCTGTGCTGGTGCATGTGCTGACGAAAAAGGGCAAGGGCTATAAGCCTGCCGAGGAAAGTCCCAATAAATTCCACGGTACCGGTCCCTTCGAGATTGCCACAGGTAAAAAAATCACTAATCCCAATGCTCCTATTACTTATACTGAGGTTTTCGGCAAGGCTCTGACTGAGCTAGCCAATGAGGACAAGGATATCATTGGCATTACCGCGGCCATGCCTGACGGCACTGGACTGAGCGCCTTCGCTAAGGCCCATCCTACACGTTGCTTCGACGTGGGCATCGCTGAGCAGCACGCGGTGACCTCCGCTGCGGGCGCCGCCGCAGCGGGTCTCAAGCCCGTGGCTGCCATCTATAGTACCTTCCTGCAGCGCGCCTATGACTCAGTGCTGCACGATATTTGTATGCAGAAGCTCCATGTAACCCTGTGTCTTGATAGAGCAGGCTTGGTCGGTGATGATGGCTACACTCACCACGGCGTCTTCGATTACGCATATTTGCGCAGCATGCCCGAGATGACGGTGATGGCGCCGAAGGATGAGAATGAGCTGCGCCATATGCTGAAGACCGCCGTGGATTTCGACGGCCCCATCAGCCTGCGCTACCCTAGAGGCAGCGGCGTGGGCGTGGATATCACAGAGCCCATGCAGACTTTGCCCATTGGCAAAGCCGAGGTTTTGCATGAGGGTAAGGATGTGAGCATTTGGGCCATCGGTAGCATGGTGCAAAGCGCTGCGCAGGCAGCTGAGAAGCTGGCGGAGCAGGGCATTAGCGCCGGCGTGGTGAACATGCGCTTTGTCAAGCCCCTGGACAAAGAATTACTTTTAGCGCAGGCTAAGGAGTACGGTAAAATCGTCACTTTAGAAGAGGGCGTGCTCCAAGGTGGCGTGGGCAGCGCTGTGATGGAGACTCTAAACGAGGCTCAGCTGCTGACTAAATGCCAGGTTTTGACCTTGGGCATTCCCGATGAATTTGTGCTCCACGGCGACAAAAAGCTGCTTTTTAAGGATTTAGAGCTGGATGTGGACGCTATTGTGGCCAAAACTGCTGCTTTTGTAAAGGGTGAATAGATGAAAAAGGAACGCTTAGACGCATTACTCATGAACCGGGCTCTGTTTGAAAGTCGAGCTAAGGCTCAGGCAGCCATTATGGCAGGTCAGGTGCTGGTGAATGAGCAAAAAATAGATAAACCGGGCACGCCGGTGGCTCCGGATGCGCAGATTCGCCTTTTGGGCAATAAGCTGCCCTTTGTGAGCCGCGGCGGCCTGAAGCTGGCCAAGGCTTTGCAAATTTTCCCCATTAGCGTGGAGGGTAAGGTAGTAGCCGATATTGGCGCCTCCACTGGCGGATTTACGGACTGCGCACTGCAAAATGGAGCGGCTAAGGTCTACGCCATAGACGTGGGCTATGGGCAGTTAGCCTGGAAGCTCCGCAGTGATGAGCGCGTTATCAATATGGAACGCACAAATGTGCGTTATTTAGAGGCGGATAGCCTGCCGGAGCAGGTGGACGCTGCGACTATTGACGTGGCCTTTATTTCTCTGGATAAAATCCTACCCGCTGTGCATAAAATCCTTAAAAGCGATGGCTTCGCTATCGCTTTAATCAAGCCTCAGTTTGAGGCAGGTAAGGAAAATGTGGGCAAAAAGGGCGTTGTTCGCGACGCTAAGGTGCACGAAGAGGTCATCAATAATGTCATCGCCTTCGCTAAGGCAGAGGGCTTTGGCATCGCTGGCCTGGATTTTTCTCCCATCAAAGGTCCTGAGGGCAATATTGAATATTTATTGCATCTGACATTGGGCGAGGATGACGCTGTTAGCGCCGAGTATGTGGCTGAGCTGGTAGGCCGTAGCCACGGAGATTTAGATAAATAAATTAGCAAATATATTCATAAATTGGAGCCGAGGCAGAAATGAAAGCAAAACGCTTAGGTATTTTCCCTAATTTAAGCAAGGAAAAAGTGCATATCGCGTTACCGGAATTTGTAGCGATGTGTCGTGACTGGGGTCTAGAGCCCCTGCTGCCGGAGGATGTGGCAGCAGAATATGGCTGCGGCGGATTCGACAAGGAAAGCATTATCGGTATGCGCAACGATTATCTACAGCCCTTGGACGCGGCTGTGAGTCTGGGCGGGGATGGTACCCTTTTGCAGATGGCTCGCTATACGGTGCCGGCTGGTGTGCCGGCCTTTGGCATTAATTTCGGCAAGCTGGGCTTTTTAGCGGAGATCGATTTGCCGGGAATGCGCAAGGCTATTAGCAAGCTGGCCCAGGGCAATTACACCATTGAGCGGCGTAAAATGCTGCAGGCCACGGTGATCAGCGAAGGCAGCGTCTTGACCACGGCCCACGCTCTTAACGATTTTGTTTTAGCCAAGGGCATGTTCAGTAAGCTTGCTCATCTTAGAATGTACATTAATGGTAAGCCCTCCGGACATTATGCCGCGGATGGACTTATTATTTCCACAGCTACGGGCTCTACGGCCTATTCCTTGTCCGCCGGCGGACCCTTGGTAATGCCGGAGCTGGACGTAAGCGTGATTACCCCTGTGTGCGCCCATTCCTTGACAGCCAGGGCCTTGGTAATCCCTTTATCGGATACTATAGAGCTGAAGGCGGTGCCCGGCAGCGAGGAAATGATGTTGGCCTGCGACGGTGAAAATGTCATTGAGGTGCAGGACGATACCTATGTGCGCATCGAAAAAAGCCCCTATACCATGAAGCTGATTCGCCTGACCAGTCGCGATTACTATCAGACCTGGCAGCAAAAGCTCATGCGGAATGTGTAAAATAGCTTATGCTTTTAAATTGCAAATGAGGTGATAGAAAATGAAAATGACCAGACATGCGAAAATCAAGGAGATCATCGATAATCACAAGATTGAAACTCAGGAGGATTTGGCCAGCGCCCTACGCAATGAGGGTATTGATGTTACCCAAGCGACAGTTTCTAGGGATATTAAGGAACTGATGCTGGTGAAGGTGCCGGATGCTAATGGTCACTATCATTACGCTTACCCCAAGGAGCACGGTATGATGCTGACTACTGAGCGCTTGGCGCGAACCTTCCACGATAGCATTGTTAGCGTGCGCTCTTCTGAAAGCATGGTTGTTATCCGCTCCCTGCCCGGTACAGCTCAATCGGTGGCCTTTGCTCTAGATTATATGAAATGGCCGGAGGTTTTGGGCACTATCGCCGGCGATGACACTGTTTTTGTGGCTATGGAAAATAAGGAGGGCGTGGTGAGTCTGCTCAAGCGCCTGAAGGAATATCGCTAAGGCGGTGGGGTAGATGCTACAATCCTTGCATGTACATAATTTTGCATTATTAGAGGACGCTCATGCGGAGTTCACACCGGGCTTCAATGTCTTCACCGGTGAGACAGGCGCCGGTAAATCCATTTTAATCGATGCCTTCGGCATGGTTTTGGGTGGTCGCGCATCGGTGGATTATGTGCGTAGCGGCACTGATGGCCTGTGGGTGCAGGCTGTTTTTGATATCGCAAACCAGGAGGATATCAAAAACATTCTGCGAGAGCAGGGCCTGGAGGCGGAGGATGATTTGTTCTTGAAAAGGCAAATCAGCGCCGCCGGTAAGAGTCGAGCTCTGGTGAACGGGGTACAGGTTCCCTTGGCGGTGCTGAAGCAAATCGGCACAGCCTTGGTAGATATTCATGGTCAACACGAAAATCAGGCTCTCTTAAAGCCTGAGGCAGCACGCTTAGTGATGGATACCTTTGGCGGAGCTGCGTTGCAGGCGGCCTTGCATGCCTATAAAAAAGAATACGCTGTGTATTTGGATGCTCAAGCTAAGCTTAAGCAGCTGGAGCAGGATAATGCGGAGCAGGATCTACTTATGGACCGCTATGCTTGGGAAATCAAGGAAATTACTAATGCTAATCTAGTAGTGGGCGAGGAAGAAGCCTTGGAGGAGGAAGCCAAGCTGCTGCAAAATGGCGAGCGCATTATTAAATCCGTAAGCGGGGCCTTTGAGCAGCTGGATGAGGAGGACGCCGTGCTCTCGCGGTTAGCGAGAGCGCGGGACGAGCTCAATTATGCTGCTCGTTATGATGGGCGCTTAGCTGCCTTCGCCGAGGCGGTGGACAGCGCCTGGATAAATCTGGATGATTGCCGCAGCGAGCTGGCAGACTATCTGAGCCGCAGCGACTTCAACGAGGAGCGGGCGGTGGAGGTGCAGCAGCGCTTGGACGCTATCTATCGCTTGCAGAAAAAATATGGCGGCAGCACCGAGGCTGTCTTGGCTTACCTAGAGACTACTCAGGCGAAGCTGGAGCAGCTGCAAAACATTGCAGCTGCCCTTGAAAAAGCGCAGCAAGCGCTGGCTCAGGCCACTAAGCGGCTGGGCGTCGCCGCAGCCGTGCTCTCTAAGGAGCGCCAGCGCAGCGCTGCTAGCCTAGGCCAGAGCATCACTACTCATATTCGCGATTTGGCCATGCCTAACGGCTCCTTCCAAATCGCGGTGACCCAGCTGGAGCGCTTCGCTCCCAGCGGTAGGGACGCTGTACGCTTTTTGTTCAGTGGCAATTTAGGCGAACCTCTAAACGATTTAGAGAAGGTGGCCTCCGGCGGCGAGCTGAGTCGTATTGCCCTAGCTATGAAGACTGTGCTTATGAATAGCGCTCAGGTAGGCACCATGGTGTTCGATGAAATCGACACCGGTGTGGGCGGTGTCACTGCTCAAAAGATGGCGGAAAAAATCGCCGCCATCGCCACCGTGGGACAGGTGCTGTGTATAACCCATCTGCCCCAAATCGCGGCCTTCGCTGACAACCATATTTATATCGAGAAGCAGAGCTCCCAAGGCAGAACGGCAACCGTGCTAAGCATCTTGGATTACAATGGTCGTTTACAAGAGCTAGTGAGGATGATGGCCGGCGCTACCACCTCTCGCGCCGCTCTAGAGAATGCCACGGAGCTTTTAATGGGCGCGAAGAGCGTTAAGGAGGGCTTGCGTAAGGACGCAAGCCAAAAATAGCTTGGGCGAATGAGCGAGCTAGGGCGAGTCGTGCCCAGGCATTGGCTATAGCGAAGCTATACCGTTATATTATAGAGGTGAAAGCTAGATGTTAAAAAAATTTCACGAAGCTGCCTTGGACGAAATCTACGTGGAAGGCAGTAATGAAGAAGTATTTAGTGGGCGCCTGCTCAAGGTGCAGCGTGACCACGTCACGCTGCCCAATGGCAGCGACACCACGCGCGAATACATTCGCCATCCCGGAGCCGTGGCCATCGTGCCTGTGCTGGAGGATGGGCGTGTGGTTTTAGTGAAGCAATGTCGCTATCCCTTGGGTACGCTGCTGTGGGAAATACCGGCGGGCAAGCTGGACCACGGCGAGGCCGAGGATAAGCTGGCGTGCGCGCAGCGGGAGCTGAGCGAGGAAACCGGCTACGAGGCCGAGGAGTGGCAGCATTTGCTGAGTATAGCTACAACTCCGGGCTTCTCAGATGAAATCATTCATTTATATAAGGCGTGGAACCTGAAAAAGTATGCTCAGCATACCGATGAGGACGAATTTATCGGCGTGCAGGCCTTCACTCCGGCGGAGCTGAAAAAGATGGTAGCCCAAGGGGAGCTATACGATAGTAAGTCCCTTTGCGCTCTCTATGCAGCAGGTATTTTATAAGATGACTCCTGGTAAATATACTTCTTATGTGATTTTGGCGCTTGCGGTGTTCTTCTTATCCACCTCCGGCATTTTTGCCAAGGTGGCTCAGGCGCCCTCGGGCATTATTGCTTTTTATCGTTTATTAGTGGCAGCAGTGGCTTTGCTGCCTTTACTTTTATGCAAAAGAGAAAATCGTGAGCAGTTGGCGAATTTGCCTCGCAAGCAGCTTTACACGGGCGTGCTTTCGGGCTTTATTCTCGCGGTTCACTACGTGCTTTGGTTTGAGTCCTTAAAATTCACTTCCGTGGCCAGCTCCGTGGTTTTGGTCACCTTGCAGCCCTTGTTCACCATTTTAGGCAGTTACTTGCTCTGGCGAGAAAGCTGTAGCAGGGGAGCCATGGTGGGCTGCCTACTAGCTATTGCCGGTAGCATCGTGATTGGCTGGGGCGATTTCTCTATTAGCTGGCGCGCTTTTTTAGGCGATGGCATGGCCTTACTGGCCGCCGCTGTTATCGCAGGCTATTTTCTCATTGGGCAGCAGGTACGGCGCAGTCTAGGCGTTATTACTTATTCTGTATTAGGCTATAGCAGTGGCGCTTTTTTTCTAGGCCTGTACAGCTTAGTCTGTGGGGACGCGTTTACTGGCTACACTAACCAAACTTGGCTCTGCTTTTTGGGCTTGGCTTTGGTTTCTACCATTTTAGGACAGCTCATCTTCAACTGGCTTTTAAAATGGCTCAGCGCTACGGTGATTTCCATGAGTATTTTGGGCGAGACCGTGGGCACCTGCTTTTTAGGCTATGTGCTGTTGGGAGAGGTAATCACGCTGCAGCAATTGATCGGTATTCTGGGCATCCTCTGCGGTATCGGCATCTTCCTTTATCAAAAGGATAGGTAGGTTTAGCTCTTGAAGTCGAATTATTTGCCTAGTTAAACGCAAAATGTTCGACAAACTGCGAATATTATCCACTATATATTGGACAAACTGTCAAAATGTGTTAAAATATATACGAAACTGTAAGTAAATACCTCGAAATACAATTTGATTGGACTGGAGGATTTGGATATGAGTAGTATCAGAAGAATTTATGTGGAGAAGAAGGATGCCTTTGCCGTTGAAGCGCACGGCTTGTTGGCCGATTTGCGTAACAATTTGGGTATGGGCGCTCTGGAAAAGATCCGCATTATCAATCGTTATGATGTTATGGGCTTAAGCGACGAGGAATTCGCCATGGCCAAGGCTTTGGTGCTGTCTGAGCCGCCTGTGGATAGCGTGGTGGAGGAGCAGTTGGAGCTGGCCGCTGGGGAACAAGCCTTTGCGGTGGAGCTGCTGCCAGGTCAGTACGATCAGCGTGAGGATTTTGCCGAGCAATGCATTCAGCTGATTACCCAAAAGGAACGCCCCATGGTAGCCGCTGCCAAGGTTTATGTGCTGGAAGGCGAGCTGAGCGCTGAGGATGTTGCCAAGATTAAGGCTTATTGCATCAACCCCATTGAAGCTCGTGAGGCTGAGCAGGCTAAGCCGGAAACCTTAATCAGCACCTGCGAGGAGCCGGAAAAGGTGAAGTCCGTAGCAGGCTTCCTGACTATGACTGAGGACGAAGCTGAAGCTCTGCGTAAGGAAATGGGCTTGGCGATGAGTCTTGAGGATTTGCTCTGGTGCCAAAAATATTTTAATGAAGAGCATCGTGAGCCCACTATTACTGAGATTCGCGTGCTGGATACTTATTGGTCCGACCACTGCCGTCATACCACCTTTATGACCCAGATTGAGGATGTGGACATTGTTCCCGGTACCTTTACTAAGCCCGTGCAAGAGGCCTACGATAAATATATGGCTGCTCGTGACGCTGTGTATGGCGAGAACACCGAGCGTCCTGTAACCTTAATGGATATCGCTGTTATCGGCATGAAGAAGCTGCGCCAAGAGGGTAAGCTGGCTGATTTGGACCAATCCGAGGAAATCAACGCTTGCTCCATCGTGGTACCCATCGAAGTGGATGGCAAGACCGAGGATTGGCTGGTTATGTTTAAGAACGAAACCCATAACCATCCTACGGAAATCGAGCCCTTCGGCGGCGCCGCTACCTGCCTTGGCGGCGCTATTCGCGATCCCTTGTCCGGTCGTTCCTATGTTTACCAAGCTATGCGCGTCACCGGCTGCGCCGATCCGCGCACTCCTGTAAGCGAGACCCTGCCTGGCAAGCTGCCCCAACGCAAGATTACTATTGGCGCCGCTGCTGGCTATAGCTCCTATGGTAACCAGATTGGCTTGGCGACTGGTCATGTACAAGAATATTATCATGATAAATTCGTAGCTAAACGCATGGAAATCGGTGGCGTTATGGGTGCGGCGCCCCGCAGCGCGGTGCGCCGTGAGCGTCCTGCCGCCGGGGATATCGTTATCCTCTTGGGCGGTAAGACCGGCCGTGATGGCTGCGGCGGCGCTACAGGCTCTTCTAAGGAGCACACTGTGGACTCCCTGATGAGCTGCGGTGCCGAGGTACAAAAGGGTAATCCTCCCACCGAGCGCAAGATTCAACGCTTGTTCCGCAATCCCGCTGTCACCGCTATGATTAAACGCTGCAACGACTTTGGCGCCGGTGGCGTTTCCGTCGCCATTGGCGAGCTCACCGATGGCCTCGTGATCGATTTGGATAAGGTTCCTAAGAAATATGAGGGCTTGGATGGTACTGAGCTGGCTATTTCTGAATCCCAGGAGCGTATGGCTGTGGTTATCGAAGCCGCAAACCGTGACGCTTTCATTAAATATGCTGATGAAGAAAACCTTGAAGCTACGGTTGTGGCTGAGGTTACCGCAGAGCCCCGTCTGGTAATGTTCTGGCGTGGGGATAAGATTGTAGACTTGTCCCGTGCTTTCTTGGACACCAATGGCGTCGCTCAGCATACCAATGTAACTGTTACCGAAGAAAAGGCGGAGAATGTCTTCGAGCGTGTGCCTGCAGAGGTTACTGCTGCCGCTGATTTGGAGGCTGCTTGGCTGGCCAATATGGGCCGCTTGAATGTGTGCAGTCAAAAGGGCCTTTCTGAGCGCTTTGATAGCACCATCGGTCGCGGTACTGTGCTGATGCCCTTTGGTGGTAAGACCCAGCTGACTCCTGCCGAGGGTATGGTGGGACGCATTCCCGTGCTGCACGGTAATACTACCGCGGCTTCCGTGATGGCCTGTGGCTATAATCCGGATGTGGCTTGCTGGAGCCCCTTCCACGGCGCGATGTACGCTGTCACCGAGTCCGTAGTACGCGCTACTGCGCTGGGCGCTGACCCGGCCAAGCTGCGCTTGACTCTGCAAGAGTATTTCCCCAAGCTGCACGATTCCACCAGCTGGGGTCAACCCTTTAGCGCTTTGTTAGGCGCCTTCACTACCCTTGATGCTCTTGAGCTGCCCGCTATTGGTGGCAAGGACTCCATGAGCGGTACCTTTATGGATAAAACTGTTCCGCCCACACTGGTTTCCTTCGCTGTTGGTGTTATCGATGGGGACAAGGCTGTGTCTGCTGAGTTTAAGGCTGCAGGGGACGAGGTAATCTTCCTGTCCTGCCCACGCGATAATGCTGAGGTATTGGATTTCGCAGCTCTGCGCAAGAATTTGACCGCCGTGCATGCGGCTATGGAAGCAGACAAGATTGAGGCTGCTGCCGCTGTAAAAGAGGGCGGTATCGCCGCTCTGATAACCACCATGGCTATGGGTAATGAGCTGGGCTTCGAGTTTATTAAGCCCTTCCACGATCCGGAAAGTCTCTTCACGCTGCAGCCCGGTGGCATGGTGCTGGAGCTGGCCGCTTGCGTGGATCCGGAAGAAATTTTCGCCGGTCTGGACTACATGGTGCTCGGCCATACCACCGCAAAAGCAGGTATCGCTATCAACGATACCGTGATTGCTGCGGATAAGGCTTTGGCTGCTTATCGCGAGCCCTTGCAAAAGATTTTCCCGGACAGCCTGCCCCAGGTAGAGGAGCCTGCGGACATTAATATGCCGCTGTACACCGCTAAATTGGCTCTGACTGCGCCTGTGAATATCGCTAAGCCCCGTGTATTTATTCCGGTCTTCCCCGGCAACAACTGCGAATACGACAGCGCTCGCGCCTTTGAGGCCGCTGGCGCTGAGGCTAAAACCTTCATTATTCGCAATTTGACCGCTGCCGCTATCGAAGAATCCGTAGAAGCAATGGTTAAGTATATCAATAATTCTCAAATCGTGATGATTCCCGGCGGCTTTAGCGCTGGCGACGAGCCAGATGGCAGTGGTAAATTTATCGCTACCATGTTCCGCAATCCGCGTATTAAGGAAGCTATCAGCGATTTGCTGGAAAATCGCGATGGCCTGATGCTGGGTATTTGCAATGGCTTCCAAGCTTTGATTAAGCTGGGTCTCGTTCCCTATGGCACCATTTGCGATATGACCAGCGCTTCTCCGACTCTGACCTTTAACAATATCGGTCGCCATATTTCTCAAATCGTGACCACTCGCGTTGTTTCTAATAAATCTCCTTGGTTCAGCCTGTGCGAACCCGGCGAGGAGCATGCGATTGCTGTTTCTCATGGCGAAGGTCGTTTCTACGCGCCGGAGGCTACCATTAAGGAGCTCTTTGCTAATGGCCAAGTAGCTACCCAATATGTAAATGCAGCAGGCGTGCCCACTATGAACACTCCCTATAATCCTAATGGCAGCTTGTACGCTATCGAGGGCATTACTAGCCCGGATGGCCGCATTCTGGGTAAGATGGGCCACAGCGAGCGTTTCGCGCCCGGCCTCTTCCGCAATATTGCTGGCGAGAAGGACCAAAAGATTTTCCTGAGCGGTGTGAACTATTTTAAATAAGTACTCAAATTGCAACAAGAAGTTGTATATACAACGCTTGAGCAGATAAAAGCATATAGCATAAAATACTCAACCCCTAAAGAAGAGCGCTTGTATTAGCAGTAACTTTAGGGGTTGTTTTTTGCTTTTTTGAAAAACCCACTTGCATTATCTCCAAATATCGACTATTATAATATTAAAAAATTAAATATTCAGAAAGGAGAAGGCGTAATGTATGTAAAACGTCATTTAGAAAGTGTGTTGCAAAAGACTACGAAAATGTTTGGTGCTGTTTTAGTGACAGGGCCACGCCAGGTTGGCAAAACGACCTTATTACAAAAATTTGCGAAGGATACTGCCTATGTGACATTGGATGATCCAATGCAGCTTCATGCTGCTGTTGAAGCACCTGCTACCTTTTTTCTAGATCATGAGCCTCCTATATTTGTGGATGAGATTCAATACGCTCCAAACCTATTTTCTTATATTAAGATGTATGTTGATATAAATCATAGTAAGGGAATGTTTTATTTATCAGGCTCACAGCAGTTTAAGCTGATGAAAAATGTGGGTGAATCGCTGGCAGGGCGCTTAGGAATTCTGAATCTTTTAGGTTTGTCGGTGAGAGAATATAAGGGTGT
>SFCN01000016.1 GCA_004558595.1 Phascolarctobacterium sp.
CATGCCATATTTAAATAGGCAAGCGCAATCCCTTTCCGGAAGTTTGCTCCAGCAATCTACAACGTTGAATAATATAATTATTTTCAAATGTCCAGTTTTACTTATTCTATCATAAGTAAAACTGTATAGTTGCTATACAGTTTGAAGGCAAGAAATAACGCTTTAAAGCAAAAAAAATAAGGGCCGAAATACTTCGGCCCTTGAATACTTGTGAATTAATATTTAATAATGTCGACGCCCATCCATTTTTCGGAAATCTTTTTACAGGTGCCGTCCTTCTTCATTTCGTCCATAACCTTGTCAATGCGTTGCAGGAATTCTTTATCGTCTTTACGGAAAGCGATACCAACAACCTCTTCACCCATGTTTTCTTCCAAAATGGTGTATTGACCGGGTTTCTTTTTGTCGTAGTAGCCACGAGCTAAAACAGCGTCAACGATAGCAGCGTCCACACGCTTGTTATCCAGCTCCAGATAGATAGCTGCGAAGTCAGGATATTTACGATAATCTGCCAGGGAGTCCTTTAATTCCTTGTTTTTCGGCAGCTCCATCAGGTAGGAGCCAGTGGAATCGTCCTGTACAGCAACTCTCTTGCCCTTCAAATCGGCGATTTTCTTAATGGGAGAGCCTTTGGGAACAACAACCAATTGGGAGTTAATCAGATAGGGCTTGGACAGACCATATACCTTTTCACGCTCGGGATTAATGGTGAAGCAGTTCCAAATAGCGTCGATGCGTTTGGATTTCAGCTCAGCTTCCTTAGCGCCCCAATCGATGGGCTTAAATTCCACTTCCATGTTCAGACGTTTGCAGGCTTCGCGAGCCAAGTCGATGTCCATACCAACGATTTCGTTCTTTTCGTTACGGAAGCCCATAGGAGCGAAGTTGTCGTCCAGACCGATAACGATTTTTTTCGGGCCGCTGCTACCGCAGCCTGCAACCATCATGATCATCATCATGAGACCCATGAGTAATACTAATAGCTTTTTCATTATTCACACCTCTTAATTAATTATTCTGCTTGAATCAAGCAACGCTAATGAGTACATTCACATTATACTTTAGCGTATTAAATTTGTAAAGCGCTAACGTGAAAATTTTTTGAGATTTTACAAAAAAGAACGCCAGCACTGGGCTGACGTTCTGTATCTCGCTATTATTTTTTCAAAAGACTGCCCAGAATACCACGAGCCAAGGAGCTAGCGATAGTGCGACCAAAGGTCTGCAGGGCGCTGGTAGCTACCTTTTCGATGACGCTGGGCGGTTCCTTGGCCGTGCGAGTACTGCGAGCGGAGGTAGCGCGGCTTGTGGTCGTGCGAGCGCTACCTCGAGACGCGTTACGACGAATTTCATCTCGTAGGCTACCCTGCTCGGGCTCGTCCTCATATTCCGGCTCTGCTTCAGCATCCTGCTGAGCGCGTTTCTGTAAAATCTCGTAGGCAGATTCCCTATCAATGGCCTTGGCATATTTCGTATGCAGGGGAGTTTCTTCAATAGCCCTGCGACGCGCTTCGTAGGAGCAGGTACCTAGATAACTGCGCGGCGGCATTACATAGGCGCGCTGTACCATAGTGGGTACGCCCTCTTCATCAAGCAGGGAAACAAGTACTTCGCCGGTACCTAGCTCTCCTAGGGCTGCTTCCGCGTTCAAGTCCGGATTAGGACGGAAGGCTTGGGCAGCTGCCTTTAAGCCCTTGCGTTCCTTGGGCGTGTAAGCACGCAGAGCGTGCTGCAGCTTGTTGCCAAGCTGAGCCAAGACGCTGTCGGGAATATCCGCCGGCTGTTGGGTAATGAAGTAAATGCCGATACCCTTGGAGCGAATGAGACGCACGATTTGCTCCACCTTGTCCAGCAAAGAACGTGGCGCATCCTTAAAAATCAAATGGGCTTCATCAAAGAAAAAGACCATTTTGGGTTTATTCAAATCGCCTGCTTCAGGCATCATTTCGTAAAGCTCGGACAGCATCCACAGCAGGAAGGTGGAATAGAGTAAGGGGTTTTGGAAAAGCTCGGTGCAGTGGAGCAAATTAATCACACCGCGACCATCAGTGTCCGTAGCAAACCAATCCTTAATATCCAGCGCCGGCTCACCAAAGAAAATATTACCGCCCTGATCCTCTAAGCGCAGCAACGCTCTTTGGATAGCGCCGATGCTTTGAGAGGACACATTGCCGTATTCCATTTTAATTTCTGCGGCATGGTCGCCCACATATTGCACCATGCTTCGCAAATCCTTGAAGTCCAATAGCAACAGGCCTTGCGAATCTGCCACTCTAAATACAATATTCATGACACCGGATTGGGTGTCGTTAAGCTCCAATAAACGGCTTAAAAGCTCCGGGCCCATATCGGAAATAGTGGTACGCACCGGTAAGCCCATTTTGCCATATACGTCCCAGAAGCGCACGGGATAGCCGGTGAACTGCCAATCTATATCCAGCCCCAGCTTGTTTTTGATGCGCTTTTGGAAGCCCTCGCTATCCTCACCGGGCAAAATCATACCGGAAACATCGCCTTTAATGTCGGCTAGGAAAACGGGCACACCCATCTCGCTGAAGCTTTCAGCTAAAACTTTAAGGGTAACGGTTTTGCCAGTGCCGGTGGCGCCGGCGATGAGGCCGTGACGGTTAGCCATTTTGGGGGTTAAATAAATGCCGCCTTGGCTGTTTTGGCAGAGCCAAACCTTATGCAGCTTGGGTATATACATATAAGTGACCTCCTTAGAGTAAGCGGATTTTTAGAACATACGTCGCTTCCAGAGGAAGAGAGCGCTGCCGATAGCCACGACGAAGGCTAAGCAGACCACAATGGCGAAGCCATAGGGACTGTCGGCAAAGGGAACATGGACGTTCATACCCCACAGGCCACTGATAAGGGTGGGGATGGCCAGTAAAATAGTGACAGAAGCCAAGAATTTCATGACTAAGTTCAGGTTATTACTAATGATGCTGGCAAATACTTCCATCATGCTGTTAAGAATGTGGCTATACATTTCAACCATTTCCACAGCCTGCTTATATTCAATAATAACATCATCCAATAAATCCTCGTCCTCCTCGTAGACCTTGATTAAGTGTTGGGAGGCGCTGGCATTACGCAAGCGCAGCAGTCTTTCCATAACGATGGAATTACTGCGCAAAGAAGTGGAAAAATAGGTCAGGGATTTTTGCAAATCCAGCAAATTAAAGAGCTCATTATTTTCCATGGACTGGCGCAAATGGATTTCCAATTCGTCGGTACGTTTAATGATGATGCGGATATATTTTAGATAGAGAGTCGCAGACTTATAGAGGATTTGGAAAAGGAAACGGGTCTTTTTAAAGGTACTAAAAAGACGGGCGTTGTGACTGCCAAAGTCAGCGGTAACACCGTTAGCCTCCAAGCAGACAGTAGTGATGCCGTTTTCCGTAATGATGATACCCAAGGGCAGGGTATCATAATCCTTATTGCTGCGGAAGAAGGGAATGTCCACCAAAATCAGGATTTGATCGTCTTCAACCTCAATACGGGATTTTTCTTCCTCGTCCAATGCGGCGCTCAAAAAGTCCATTTGAATGCCGGTGGCGGCAGCAATTTCCAGCAGTTCATCCTCAGAGGGCGCCACTATGTCCAGCCAGTAGCCTTTTTCTAGCCGATCCAGCTCCATTTCATCCAGACCATTGTCCGTGCTTTTGACAATCTTGTACATAGGGGACCCTCCTTTCCTAATTACGTCCTAATATAAGCTCGTTAAATTTTCCTTACAGATAAGACTTGATAGCTTTAGATAATTGGTCCGCGCAGCTAGTGCCGCGAGCGCCACATTGGTTGCCTGCTAATAATTCAGCTATTTCCTTAGCGTCCTTACCCTCGACCAGCTTGCTGATGGCAATCAAATTACCCGGGCAACCTCCGATGAAGCGCACATTATGCAGCTTGCCATCCACAATATCGAAATTTATTTTGCGGGAGCACACTCCCTCAGGCACATATTCAAACATCACAACTCCTCCAATGCATATAACATACATTACAGGATTCGACAAGAAAAAGTAAAATCCTTTTTCTAAGAGCAGGGACGACGAAAATTTTGCGTAAAATTTTGTGAAGGAAATGAGCAAAAGAAAAACAGGCTTTTTCCCATAAAGGCTTTTATTTGTCAACAATAGTTGATATAATAAAAGGTAATTTATTGCCGTGTAGTATGGTAGTAAGGGCTCTCTTCTGAGGGCATATCGTGCGTGCAAGGAAGCATGGAAGAAAGGTAGTGTATTTTTATGTCTATTCAGTTGTTCATCGTGTGTGCCTACATCGCTATGTTGTTTGGCATCAGTTTTTGGGTTAAGAAAAGAGCCGACGCTGGTTCCGCAGCGTTCCTCTTGGCCAGCCGCAAGCTGACTACTCTTTTGGTCGCAGTTAATGTTACGGGCTTAGCTGTTGGCGCCGCCTCTACCGTTGGTGTAGCTCAAAGAGCCTTTGGCGTAGGCCTCTCCGCCGGTTGGTATAATGGTGCATGGTCCATCGGCGCTGTTGTCATGGGCTTGGTTGCCGCCGGCAAGCTTCGCTCTATGAAGGTTTCTACTATCCCTGAATTTTTTGAAAACTACTATGATACCAAGGGCCGTTTAATTGGCGCCATCGGCTTAATTATCATTATGGGCGTTATCACCTCCCTGCAATATATGGCAGGCGGCGCAATTTTGTCCTCCCTGCTGCCCAACATCTTTACCTTTAAAACCGGCATGATTATGAGCGCAGCAGTATTCATTGGTATCACCTTGATTGGCGGCCTCTGGTCCTCCGGTCTCTCCAACATCGTCAGCGTAACTTTAATTTATGTTGGTATCATTTACTCTGCTACCCAATCCGTAGCCAACGTCGGTGGCTGGGATGCCATGGTAGCTAAGCTGCCCAATGCCGAGATTATGGCATCTCCCATTGCCGGTCTGCCCTTGGCGGTTATCATCGGTAACATCATCGTTATGATTACCCAAACCATTACCGCCCAAGGTCCTGTGCAATTTGCCTGTGCCGCACAAAATGCTAAGGCGGCTCGCAATGGCTACCTGTTGGCAGGCCTAATGATTTTCCCCGTGGGCTTCATTTGCGCCGTTGTAGGCGTGGTAGCTAAGGTTATGTTCCCGGAAATGCCCATGAGCCAAGCGGCTCTGGCTATGCCCAAGGTTATTATGAGCCTGGACCCCTTAGCTGGTGGTGTTACTTTAGCCGCTATGTGGGCAGCGGACGTCTCCACTGCCTGCGCTATTTTGATGGGTACTGCGACTTTGTTTACCCAAGATATTTATAAACGCTTCATTAACCCCGGCGTAGCCGAGGCGAAGGCTGTTGTCATCAGCCGTATGACCGTTGTTATTGTTGGCTTGGTTACTCTGTGGTTTGCCTTCAATGCGGCTGGTATCGTAAAAACCATGATCGCCGGTCTTTCCATGACCACTGCGCTGACCTGCGTTTTCTTCTTTACCATTTGGGCGCCCAGCGTTTGCCGTCGCAGCTCCGCCTTCTGGACCACCTTGGTGGGCATTATCGGCATGGTGCTGTGGTATATGCCCGGCAGCCCCATCCAAGGCCTGAAGCCTATTTTCGCTAATGAAGTTATTTATTTTGAATGGCCTATTTGTATCGCAACCTTCCTCTTAGTATCCGTACTGGATAAGGAAAAGATTAAAGAGGTTGTTATGGTCGAGGAAAAGGATTGATATTATGCATGAAAATGCCAAAATCTCTTTGAATAGTATTGATATTGGTCGTGCTGCCCTGCATATTGCCCTTACGGCTAACCGCGCTGAGGAAATGCGGCTCAAGGAGCGTTTGGCAGGGCAGGGAATTAGAGCCACCGCAGTGGATTTTGGTGGTGAATTTATTCCCTCCATTGTGAAGATTATTGAACGCGCCGTGGTTGCTGCCCAGCGACAGGGCTTAGTCACCGAAACCCATGTAGGGGCCGGTGCCGTGGCCGGCGCTGCCCATGAAGCCTTGGAGCAGGTGAAAACTAAGGCTGTTGGCTTCAATGTGGGCGGAAAAATAGGCATTGCCCGCTGTGGCGAGCATCTTTGCGTAGCCATTTATATGGGAGTAGGCGTACTAAATTTGAACGAGATGTGTGTGGGCCTTGCTCATCGTAGCTTGGCCAGCGACGAATAGGAGGCTGAGCATGAATCTGATTGATATTATTGGTCCGGTAATGATCGGCCCCTCCAGCTCCCACACGGCGGGAGCTGTACGATTGGGCCTTTTGGCAGCTAGCATCTTAGGCGCTAAGCCTGTAAAGGCAGAAATTAATTTGCATGGCTCCTTTGCGGAAACATATCAGGGCCACGGCACGGATATGGCCCTTTTAGCAGGGCTTATGGGCTGGTTGCCTGATGATGAGCGCATTCCTGAGGCAGCGAAATACGCCGAGGAAAGCGGCCTTGCTTATTCCTTTCACAAAATAGATTTGGGCAATATGGCCCATCCCAATACGGTACTGTTCAAGCTGACCAGCGCTAGCGGTAGCTATTGCGAAATCGTAGGCTCCTCCGTGGGTGGAGGTCAGGTTAAGGTGACGGAAATAGATGGTTTTCCCGTGGAGTTAACGGGCCGTCTACCAGCTATTTTAACAGTGCATATCGATACGCGGGGCGTCATCGCTCTCGTAACCAGCACCTTGGCTAACGCCGGCGTCAATATTGCTACTATGCGCTTGTTCCGCAGCGATAAGGGCGGTATGGCCTCCATGGTTATCGAGTGTGATGAGGCTGTTCCCCAAGAGATTTTGAATCTCATCGGCGCACTGCAGCAAATCGAGTCCGTGCGTTTTATCGCCAGTGTTTTGTGAGGTGGAACTGATGAAAAAAGAGATGCTTTCATTGAACAGCTGGATTGAAGAGGCAACGCGCTGGCAGCAATCCCTGGACGATTTTTTAATTGATTATAATATGCGGGAGCTGGAATGCTCCGAGGAGGATTTATTGGCTAAGATGCAGGATATGCTCCACGTCATGGAAAAATCCGTGGAGCATGGCCTGAGCGGCGTGCGCTCCCACAGCGGCCTTACAGGTGGCGATTCTAAGCGTCTAGCTGAAGCCGTGCTGGGGGAGCGCTATATAAGCCTCCTAGGCGAAAAGGCCATGGACGCTGTTATTTACGCCATGGCCGTAGGCGAGTGCAATGCGGCCATGGGACGCATTGTGGCTGCCCCTACGGCCGGCGCCAGCGGCGTCCTGCCGGGTGTTTTCTTCTCTCTAAAGAAGCACTACCAGCTTAGTGAAGCAACGCTAGCCCGTGGCTTAGTGGTGGCCGGCAGTATTGGCATGGTTATCGCGGAACGGGCCTCACTGGCAGGCGCCACCGGCGGCTGCCAAGCTGAGTGCGGCAGCGCGGCCGCCATGGCAGCCGGCGCAGCTGTAAGCATGCTGGGCGGCAGCGCCGAGCAGGTGGGCACCGCCGTCGCCATTGTGTTCAAGAATGTGCTAGGTCTAGTGTGCGACCCTGTGGCCGGCCTCGTTGAGGTGCCCTGCATCAAGCGCAACGGAGCTTGCGCACTGCAGGCGCTCTTGGCCGCCCAGCTAGCCCTATCCGGCATCAGCAGCTTCATCAACGCCGATGAAGCTATCGACGCTATGAAAAGCGTGGGGGATAGACTTCCCTGCGCTTTAAAGGAGACCGCAGGAGGTGGCATGGCCACCACACCCACGGCCTTGGCGTGGGCGAAGGCATACTTCGCCAAGGCTCATAAATAATTTTTTCTCAAGTTTTTTAAAGGAGTGAATTATTATGAAGGTTATCGCAAGCGACAAGGCCCCCAAGGCTTTAGGACCCTATTCTCAAGCCGTTTTAGTGGGCAGCACCCTTTATATGTCCGGTCAGATCGCTATCAATCGTGAGACTGGCGAGTTCGTGCAAAGCAGCATTGAGGCTGAAACAGAGCAGATTATGCACAATCTGGAGGCTGTTTTGACAGAGGCTGGCTATGGCTTTATGCATGTGGTAAAGACCACTATTTTTGCTACTGACATTAAGGACTTTGAAGCCATCAACGGTGTGTATGCTAAGTATTTCAAGAGCAATCCCCCGGCGCGTTCCTTCGTGCAGGTAGCAGCGCTGCCCAAGGGAGCACGTGTGGAAATCGAAGCCATCGCATATAAATAAACGACTGGAAGGCATCATCTTCTAGATGTTTCCAAGGTTGGAGCAAAATTAGTTTTTTTGTAAAAGATTTTACTTTTTTTGTAAAAAAGGGTTGACGAGTGCTGTTCAATATAGTATAATAACATTCGTCGCCAAGCTATTGAGTTTGGAAACAATTTGGTGGCTGTGGTGAAGTGGTTAACACGGCGGATTGTGGCTCCGTTACGCGTGGGTTCGACTCCCACCAGTCACCCCACCTTAAAGGATGCCAGTCATTCTGAGGTTAACCATTTTAGTCTAGTTGGGGCGTAGCCAAGTCGGTAAGGCACGGGACTTTGACTCCCGCATGCGTTGGTTCGAGTCCAGCCGCCCCAGCCAATGATTCACTAGCTCAGTCGGTAGAGCACCTGACTTTTAATCAGGGTGTCCGGGGTTCGAATCCCCGGTGAATCACCAAGCAAATTATCCGTCCGTAGTAATGCGGACGGTTTTTGTTTTTCTGACACCCTAATCAGGGTGTCCGGGGTTTACCCATTCTGGGCACTGGCGAATCCCCGGTGAATCACCAAGCAAATTATCCGTCCGTTTTAATACGGACGGTTTTTGTTTTCTCTGATGTACAAGGACTTATTGATAATGATGATTGATGTAATATATTAAAACCCCCACGGCGGTATGCGTGGGGGTTTTTGTTATTTATCATCATCATATATTGTCAAATTCGTATAAATTGCTAAAGCTGCAAAGAAAAAATCAATCAGTTGCCAAGTATCTCTCCGCATAGTAATCCTGAAAACAGGAAAAAACATTATCGCTAAAACAAGGAAACATACTAATAGTAGTATTCTTCGATAAGAACCTGTTGAATAAAACAATACAACATAAAAAGCAGATTGACAAGCTACAAACACTCTTAAAATTTTATATATTGTATAACCTCTAAAGTGGACACAAGCTACCAATATTGCAAAAGCTGGAACTAAATATAAGTACCATGTTTTTGCTATTCTCGACGTAATGCTTACTGTATTTCTTTTTGGCAAGATATTCTTTTGCATTATTTGTGAATCAGAAACTACACACATAATGAAAAATATAGGAACGTATAAAACGTATCCGAATGTATAATCAATACCAATCGAGTCAAAGACTTCGCCTAAAGCCCATGCCAACATTATTGACACAACAATTCTAAAAGAAATGATTACATCTGCACAGTTCATAATTCAGCGCACTTCCTCTCCTAGAGATAACTTTATTGTATCACACTATCAGAAAAATAGCTTTAAATTTTGCAAAAAGATAAAGCTATCTGCTTGACTAGGGCAGATAGCTTAACAGAATGGTGACACCAAATGAGTAAGCGTCCTCAAATCATCACCAAGCAAATTACCCGTCCGTAGTAATACGGACGGTTTTTGTTTTCTCTGACACCCCAATCAGGGTGTCCGGGGTTTATCCATTCTGACTTTTTACTTGTCAACGCTTTAGCAAAGTGATAAAATAAAGTATACTCATATTTCAGCGCAAGCCTAACGCTGCTGAAAGTATATTTTTGATGAAGATGGAGAAGATTATGGATTACGTTTTAAAAATCATTCCTCAAATGCTTGATGGCTGCGTTGTTTCGGCCCAAGTATTTTTTATTACTATCGTTTTAAGCATCCCCCTAGGCGTGCTACTCAGCTTAGGACGAGTTTCCAGCATTAAGCCCCTGCAAAAGATCATCGGCTTCTATGTTTGGGTTATGCGTGGCAGCCCCTTGATGCTGCAGATTTTCTTTGTTTACTTCGTGCTTCCCTCCGTAGGCATTCGCCTACCGGACTTCGAATCGGCCACCGTAGCCTTCGTGCTCAACTATGCTGCTTATTTCTGCGAAATCTTCCGTGCCGGTATTCAGGCCATTCCCAAGGGACAGTACGAGGCCGCTCACACTTTGGGCATGAATTACGTGCAAACCATGCGTCGCATTGTATTGCCCCAGGTTATTCGCATTATCCTGCCGCCTATTAGCAATGAAACTATTACTTTGGTTAAGGATACCTCCTTGGTCTATGTTTTGGCCATGAACGATTTAATGCGTACTGCTCGCAACCTTGTACAACGGGACTTTAATATTACTCCCTTTATCGTAGCAGGCTGCTTCTACCTTTTCGCTACCCTGATTTTAACCCTTATCTTTGAGCGTTTGGAGAAGCATTTCTCCAAGTATGATCAGTAAGAGTAAGGACAGCCGCTGCAGGAGGAAAATTAGCATGAATAAAATCAAAGCGCAAAATATCTGGAAAAAATTTAATAAATTAGAGGTTCTCAAGGGCATCGACCTAGACGTCGATGAAGGCGAGGTTGTAGCTGTTATTGGTCCCTCCGGCGGTGGCAAAAGCACCCTGCTCCGCTGCCTAAATAAGCTGGAAACCATTGACAAGGGCAGCGTTATCATTGATGGCGAAGCCCTATGCACCGAAACCGCCACGGGAACGGAGTATGTAAATAAGAACGAGATACGCCGTATCGCCTGCAAAATGGGTATGGTCTTCCAACAGTTTAATCTCTTCCCCCATATGACCGTGCTGGAAAATCTCATTGAAGCGCCTGTGAACGTGCAAAAGCGTGACAAGGCTACCGTAATTAAGGAAGCGGAGGCCCTGCTAGCCAAGGTTGGTCTCAGCGACAAGCGGGATGAATATCCTCGCAAGCTTAGCGGCGGTCAGCAGCAGCGTGTAGCCATCGCCAGAGCGCTGGCTATGAAGCCTGCCATTATGCTTTTTGACGAGCCCACCTCCTCTCTTGACCCCGAGCTCACCGGCGAGGTTTTAAAGACCATGCGGGAGCTGGCCGAGGAAAAAATGACCATGGTCGTGGTGACCCACGAAATGGGCTTCGCTAAGGAGGTCGCTACCAAGGTCATCTTTATGGCTGACGGCAAGGTGCAGGCTCAGGGTACGCCGGAAGAGATTTTCGACAATCCTACCAACGAGCGCCTGAAGGCTTTCTTGAACGTTATTCTAAAATAATCATAGTTCACAATTTATTTACGCCTTAGTCGTACTTTAGACATAACCATTTGCTACAATATAGGTGAGCAAAGAAAGGAACCGCAAAGCACGCAACGGTTGCTTTCCAAACTCCCCCTAAACATATCTTTTCATCATACACCTCTCCTTAACTACACCGCATGGCTACGCAAGCATGCGGTGTAGTTTTTTTCGCAAAAATGCAGATTTATTTTACGCGGCTCCTTTTTTAATGTATAATATAAGTAAAATTTGATTTTACAATTACTTAACAAAACTAGGGACGGAGTGTAGAGTATGTTAGTTTATTTTTTAGGCTTTTTAGGCGGCATCGCTTTATTTATGTATGGCATGCAGTTAATGGGCGACGGCTTACAAAAGGCTGCCGGCGCTAAGCTGCAAAAAATATTGGAGGCCATGACAGGGGTGCTTGCCATGGGCATTCTGCTCGGCGCAGTTGTTACAGCTGTGCTACAAGCCAGTGGTGCGACCACAGTTATGACCGTGGGCTTGGTTAACGCCGGACTCTTAACGTTGAAGCAGGGCTTTGGCATTATTATGGGCGCTAACGTGGGCACCACCATGACCGCCCAATTGATTGCCTTCAAGCTCTCCAACTACATTACTGTCCTATTATTCGTAGGCTTTTTAATGCAGCTTCTAGCTAAGCGCGCTCGCGGCAAATATCTTGGCCAAGTAATTTTAGGCTTCGGTATTTTAATGCTGGGCATGGATATGATGGGCAAAGCCGTGCTGCCCCTGCGCAATTATCCCGGCTTCGTGGACTTTATCAGTCACTTCTCCAGCAATCCCCTGCTGGGTATCGGCATTGGTACGATTATGACCGTGCTCATTCAATCCAGTAGCGCTACCATCGGTATTTTGATCGCTATGGCTAGCCAAGGGCTCATTCCCTTGGAGGGCGCTATTCCCGTGCTCCTAGGCGACAATATCGGTACCTGTATTACCGCCGTCTTAGCGTCCCTAAGAGCCAATCTCACAGCCCGTCGCGTAGCCGTAGCCCATGTGATGTTTAATGTTATCGGCAGTATTATCTTCGTGGTTTTCATGCAATGGTTTATCCAAATCGTCATGATCGTATCTCCTGAAGGCGATATTGCGCGTCAAATCGCCAATGCTCACTCCGCCTTTAATATTATCAATACCCTGCTCTTCATGCCCTTTGTGGATCCCTTTATCAAGCTCATCCAACGTCTTGTGCCGGGTGATGCCGAGGGTATCTCCCTGCGCCCTGTATACCTTGACAAGGCCATGCTCCACACCCCTTCCATTGGTCTGAGCCTAGCTGTGAAGGAGGTCGTACGCATGGGTAACCAGGCCCGGGAGGACGTACGTCTAGGTATGGAGGCCATCCAAAACTTTGATGCGGAAAAGGTTAAATATGTACTGGAGCACGAGCCCGTGGTGGACTCCCTCGAGCGAGAAATCACCGATTATCTGACGGAAATGAGCACCTCCCAGCTTGATGCCAGTCTTTCCATTCGCCATACCGGGCTTTTGCACGCCATCAACGACATCGAGCGTATTGGCGACCATGGCGAAACGCTGGCTAAAAAAGCACGCCGCATGTTCGAGGATGATGTTCATTTTTCTCCCAAAGCTCAGGAGGAGCTGGCCCAGCTCAGCGAAATGGTGCTGCAAGCTAGTGGTCGCGCTTTAGAGGCGCTGGAGAAGAACGACAAGGCTATTGCGGCAGATGCAGTACGCTTGTGCCGTGAGGTTAAGCAATACCAAAAGGAAATCCGTAAGAACCATATTACCCGCCTTAACGAGCATGTATGCGAGCCTGTGGCTGGCTTCGTCATGCTGGAGCTTTTGATTAACATGAAGCGCGTCAGCGACCATTCTAAGAATATCGCTCAGCTAGTCCAAGGCACCTTCTGATTGCTTGCAAAGCATATTCCGCAACACAAAAATACCCTTCAGTCTTACCTCAAAGACTGAAGGGTTATTTTTATGGGTAACCTGCAGTTACCGAAAAGAATGTTTGCTATTATTTCATGTGTAACCAAACCTTATAAAAGAGTGAACTTACTTAAAAGCCAGCGTCATTTCGCTGTGGCCAGCATCAGCTTAATGCGGTTTTCTTGGTTGACCTTGGAGGCGCTGGCATCATAATCAATAGCCAAAATATTAGCCTCCTCAGCAATTTCCTTAATTTTATTGATCATGCCCCGGCCGGCAATATGGTTGGGCAAGCAGCCAAAGGGCTGGGCGCATATAATATTAGTATAGCCACTGTGTACCAGCTCCAGCATCTCCGCCGTCAGCAGCCAGCCCTCGCCCATATTATTCCCATAGCCAATAATCCCCTTGACCATGGTCTTGGTTTCCTCATAGGTAGCAGGAGCGCTGAAAGGAGCTGTATTTAAGGCGCTGCGCAGAATGCTCTCCAAATGCTTTAAATACCACATAGCGCCCTTATTAGTGCCATACTTCCAAAAGCTGCCTCCATAAAGCTTATAATCCGTCAAATATGTATCCACGCAGTACATAATGAAGTTCAGCACACCGGGCAGCATATACTCGCAATCCTGCTTTTGCAGGAATTTCTCCAAATTATTATTGCCTAGAGCAGCGTATTTAATATAGATCTCACCTACTATACCCACCTTCGTTTTAGGTCTATGCACGATGGGAACAGCGGCAAATTCCTTAGCAATGGCCTTAGTCAGCTTTTTGATGCTACTTAGGGCTTGACCCTTACCACTTTGGAAGGCTTCTGCCAGCCTAGAGAGCCATTTTTCGGCTAAGGCATCGGCTGCGCCCTCCACCACTTCATAGGGACGGATTTTATTGGTCAAATACATGAGCGCATCCCCATAAATGAGAGCTGCCAAAAATTTACGTACCATATTGGCATTCAAATGAAAGCCCGGCTGCTTTTCTAAGCCATTTACATTCAGACTAATGACAGGAATATGAGTTAAGCCTGCCTTTTCCAAAGCCTTGCGTAATAGGTAAATATAATTGGAGGCACGACAGCCACCACCGGTCTGAGTTATAATGAGCGCCGTTTTTTGCAAATCGTATTTGCCGCTCTCCAAGGCCTGTAAAAGCTGGCCGATAACTAAAAGAGCGGGGTAGCAAATATCATTATTCACATATTTAAGGCCAGTTTCCACTACCTCGCGACTAGTATTCTGGAGGATCTCCACCTTATAGCCACAGCTGGCGAGGGCTGCCTGCAGCAGGGTGAAATGCAGGGGCAGCATGCCCGGAACGAGAATGGTATGGGTTTGGCGCATTTCCTCAGTAAAAGGAACAAAATTGGTTTGAGAAGCTTCTTGCATCGCAAAAACTCCTTTAATTATTATCTAAATCGAACAGATTGGCAGCGGAGAAGAGGCTACGAATGCGAATCTTCGCCGCGCCCAGATTGTCGATATCATCTATTTTAATTTGAGTATAAATCCGTCCGTGCTCCTCCAAAATACGACGGCATTCATCAGCAGTGATGGCATCGCAGCCGCAGCCGAAGCTAACCAACTGAATCATGTGCATATCGGGATTGTCAGCAACGTATTTAGCAGCAGCATAAAGACGGCTGTGGTAGGTCCACTGATTGAGCACATGAAGATCCGTGCTTAGCTCCTGAGCCGTCACATGGCTGCTGACCGCATCCTCGCTGACAAGAGCCGCTCCCATGGTGGTGATAAGATGGTCGATGCTGTGGTTTACCTTGGGGTCTATATGGTAAGGACGTCCAGCTAGAACCACAATGGGCTTACGCTGCTCCCTCGCAAGAGAAATAATCTTTTGGCCACGCTCTTTCACCTGAGCTTCATAAGCATCGTAGGCCGCAAAGGCCGCTTCCACAGCTTGCTTTAGCTCCTGCTTGGTAATATCAGCATATTCCTTGCGAAGCATTTCATAAAGCTTTTGCACCAGCACCTTTTTGTGGAGCAGGCCCAAATAATCGAAGAAGAAATGAGCCCTGTCCAAGGCGTGCATATTAGCGTGGAGCACCTCAGGATAATAGGCCACCACGGGACAATTATAGCAATTTTCCGTGCCCTGCTCACTAATATTATAGGTCATGCAGGGATAGAAAATATGCTCAACCCCATGATCCAGCAGCCATTTAATATGTCCGTGCATCAGCTTGGCCGGATAGCATACAGTGTCGCTGGGAATGGTGTTTTGCCCCATACGATAAATATTCTTATCTTCAATGGGACTGGTCACCACCTTAAAGCCTAAATGGTTCAACAGCCCCTGCCAGAAGGGCAGCAGCTCGTACATGTTAAGGCCCATGGGAATGCCCATAAGCCCTCGCCTAGGCTCTTCATTATTGGGCAAAGACTTGAGCAGTTCCAGCTTTTGACGGTATAAATTAAGGTCATCCTTGGGCGCCATATGAGTAATGGGCCGCTCGCAGCGGTTGCCGCTAATAAAGCGTTTGCCACTGGCAAAAATATTGATGGTTAAATGGCAATGGTTATTGCAGAGGCCACAGGTTACGCCCTTCACATTATGTTGAAAGGTCTTTAGCTCTGCTAGCTTGATAATAGCGCTGGGCTTGGGATTATCCTTAAAGCGGCGCTGGGCGTACAGAGCCGCGCCATAGGCGCCCATAAGGCCTGCGATATTGGGACGCACCACGTTGAGTCCCATTTCCTGCTCGAAGGCGCGCAGCACGCAATCGTTAAGGAAGGTCCCCCCTTGAACGACAATATGCTTACCAATAGCCTCCTTGCTACCGGGACGAATCACCTTGTAGAGAGCGTTTTTCACGATACTAATGGACAGACCGGCACTGATATTGGCCACGGAAGCCCCATCCTTTTGGGCCTGCTTAACGCTGCTGTTCATGAAAACGGTGCAGCGACTACCTAAATCCACAGGCATATCGGCAAAAAGACCTATCTTGGCGAATTCCTCGGCACTATAGCCTAGAATTTCGGCGAAGGTCTGCAAGAAGCTGCCACAGCCGCTGGAGCAGGCCTCATTTAAAAAGATATTATCAATGGCTCCATTATGAATCTTAAGGCACTTCATATCCTGACCACCGATGTCCAGAATAAAGTCCACCTCGGGCTCCAGATAATGAGCCGCATAAAAATGAGCCATGGTCTCTACAATGCCATAGTCCATGCCGAAGGCATGGCGAATCAAATCCTCGCCGTAGCCTGTTACAGCACCGGCTAGAAGCTGGCAGTGAGGATATTTTTCATAAAAGCTCGTGAGATAATCCCGCACAGCGACCACGGGATTCCCCTTATTGCTTTGATAGAAGGAGTCTAAAAGCTCCCCGTTAGGACTCATCACCGCTATTTTAATGGTCGTACTACCGGAGTCAATGCCGATAAAGGCTTCGCTGGCATTTTCAGGGGTAGAAATAATAACGGAGTCCTGCAGATGTCGCTGATGGAACTCTTCATATTCTGCTTCATTCTGAAAAAGAGGTGCTAGATGCTCGAAGGTATGCTCCTTAATCGCTACCTCCAGCTTCGCCGGGAGGCTAGCGAAATCCACGTCGTGCTCAGCGCAGAAGGCCGCGCCCATAGCCACATAAAAAAGGCTGTTTGCGGGACACTGGCCCTTAATGCCTAAAATACTGTCAAAGCTGTCGCGTAGGCAGCTCATGAAGGTCAGGGGCCCACCTAAATAAAGCACCTCGCCCTCAATGGGCCGGCCCTTGGCCAGGCCTGTGACGGCTTGGCTGGCCACTGCGTGGAAGATGCTAGCGGCCAAATCGCTTTTGGCCGCACCTTGATTGAGCAGTGGCTGAATGTCGCTCTTGGCGAAAACGCCACAGCGACTAGCTATGGTATAGCTAGTCGTAGCCTGCTGGGCCAGCTCATTCATTCGGTCCGTCTCCACATTGAGCAGGGCGGCCATTTGGTCTATAAAAGCGCCGGTGCCACCGGCGCAACTATCGTTCATACGTGCATCGAAATGACGGCCTAAAAAGAGGATTTTAGCGTCCTCACCACCAAGCTCAATCACAGCATCGGTGCCGGGATGGAGCTTTTCGGTACAGATTTTTTCCGCAAAAACCTCCTGCACGAACTGAATGCCGCAGCTTTCGGCGATGCCGATGCCGGCGCTGCCGCTGATGGCTAAGCGAGCTGTGCGGAGGGTGGGAAATTTAGCCATTAGCTCCTTGTGTAACTCTAGTATTCTAGCAGCGATTTGGCTGTAGTGGCGCTGATATTTGCTGAAAAGCAAATTCCCCGCATCATCCAGAACAGCGATCTTGATTGTGGTGCTGCCAATATCTAAACCTATCTGCATAGTAACCTCCGTAAGCTGAATTAAAGCTGAAATCCATAATTATTCATCTTATATTGTAATACTTTAATGCAGAATAGTAAAAGGCTTAGGAAGTATAAAAAGTAAAAAAAGTGAAAACTTTTTGGAATGCTGTAGCCTGAGACAAAAACAAATCAGCCTTGCAGAGATTAAAGCAGGCTCTTCGCGAGATTAACCAAGGCGTAAAAAAAAGGTGGTACAAGTAAAGCAGGTAGCATATTCAAGGTTTTGCAATCCCTGATTTGCAAAATTCCCAGACCTGAGCTCATGAGGAAAATACCGCCTAGAACGGAAATCTCGCCCATTAGAGCAGGAGTCATATAGGGAGCGATAAAGCCTGCGAAAAGGTAGATACTTCCCTGCCAACAAAAGAGCACCAGCGCGGCCAAGGCGATGCCAATGCCATAGGCTGAGGAAAGAATAATGGAGGACACAAAATCCAGAGTAGCATTGGTAAAAAGATAAGTATTATTACCATTTAAGCGACTTTCGATGGGTCCCAAAATGGACAAGGTGCCGATGCAAAAGAGCAAGATAGCCGTGGAGAGACCCTCCGCCAGCTTGGAGCCACCCTTGGCCTTTTCCAAAAGGCCGTGGAATTTACCATCTAAATCAAGCCGCGTGCCAATAATCGTGCCGATAGCGATGCTAGCGATGAACAGGACCGGATAGGTCACCTTGGGCATATTGCTCACAAAGGCATTAGCCCCCAGGCCCACCGTAGCTAAGCCCAGACCGTCAAACAACGCTTTTTTATATTTTTCATCAATGCCCCGGCTAACAAAGCTGCCAATTACGGAGCCAGTCAAAATACAGCTAACGTTTACGATTGTACCTAACATTCTCTATCTCTCCTACCATCCTACGAATTTACTAATTATTTGCAAATTGATTCTTTACAATCATCTAGATATTGTATACCATATTATTAGAAATTGCAAAAGAAAAACGCAGGAGGTGTATCGTATATGTTCAAGAAAACCCTGCTCGCCCTTTCCCTGTGCCTAGCCGTAAGCGCTACAGCCTTCGCTGCTGTTACCGAAAAGAAGGAAAGCGGTGACAAATACCAAGTCTCCTATCCCGTCTTCACCCTGAAAAAAGCTAAGGCTGCCCAACGCATTAATGATGACATTCTGGCCATGGTTACCAAAACTAAGGAACTGGCCCAAAGCTCTCACCCCACCTATGTGGCAGTGGGTACCAATTATGAAATCATCAGCGAAAACGATAAATACATTTGCATCATCTTCACCACCTGGGATAATATGGGTGGCGCTCACGGCATGTATCACGACCATGGTATTGTTTACGATGCTAAAAGCGGCAAGCGTCTGCCCTATACCAAGTTTGCCAAAGCCATCAAAGGCGAAGCTCTTTATGATGGCATCGCCAACCGGCAGTTTAAGGTTTATGTATCTGACCTAGCCACCCCATCCGATGCGCCCTTCCTGAAATACATTAAGAAGGATGCCTTCAATGTCAGCAAGGACTACATCATCAAAAACGGCAAGGTCTATCTCATGTATCCTCCCTATGAGCTGGATTGCTACGCCGCCGGCACCACCTATGTGGAGCTCCCCAAAAAATAGGCTTCTTACTACATAAAGTACAAAAACAGCTAGCCCTGACGCAAGCGTTATGCAAGCACCACAGCTAGCTGTTATTTATTTTAATTTAAAACTATTTGTCATGCTATTCCTGCCGCGAAACACGGCAGGAATAAACGTTTGTCTATCCTTTGTGAAAAATCTCGATTTCAATGCCACTGGCCTGCATCATATCCTCTGCCAGCTTATCGGGATAAGGATTGGCATAGACAATGCGCTTAATACCCGCATTGATTAGGATTTTCGTACATACCACGCAGGGCTGATGGGTACAATACAGGGTGCCACCGTTCACGGATACACCGTGATAAGCAGCCTGCACCACCGCATTTTGCTCCGCATGAATACCACGGCACAGCTCATGATTCTTGCCTGAGGGCACCTTAAGCTGCTCACGCAGGCAGCCTACCTCACTGCAGTGGGGTAAATCCTTAGGCGTACCATTGTAGCCCGTAGCCACAATTTGGCGATTTTTCACAATCACAGCACCCACACTGCGGCGCAAGCAGGTGGAGCGCTTGGAAACCACAGTAGCGATTTCCATAAAATATTCGTCCCAGCTGGGACGTTCCAGCTCGCTCATAGCCTTAGACCGTACCAAAAATACGGTCGCCGGCATCGCCCAAGCCAGGCACGATATAGCCCTTTTCGTTCAGGTGGTCGTCCAGGGCTGCAGCAATAATAGGCACATCCGGATGGGCCTCGTTCAGGCGTTTAACGCCCTCAGGAGCGGCTACTAAGCACATAAAGGTAATATTCTTCAGGCCACGCTTCTTCAGCTGATTAATGGCAGCCACAGCGCTACCACCAGTTGCCAGCATGGGGTCAACCACAATATTATAAGCGTTCAAATCCTTAGGAATCTTGCAATAATATTCCACAGGCTCCAATGTTTCCTCATCCCGAGCCATGCCGATGGGGCCCACATTGGCCTCAGGCAGCACGCTGAGCACACCCTCTAAAAAGCCCAAGCCTGCGCGCAGGATGGGAATAACATTCACCGTACCCTTAATGCTATGGCCAATAGTCTCAGCCAAGGGAGTGGTTACAGGATGTGTTTCCAGAGGAATATTCTTGGTGGCTTCAAAGGTTAGCAGCATAGCAACCTCGCCAATAACTCTACGGAAGGTAGGGCAATTGGTGTTCAGGTCACGCAAAACGCTCATTTTTACTTGTAGAAGCGGATGATGAACAACTGTAATCTGCATAATAAGCGTCCTTTCTTATCTAAAATTCCTGGAGCAGCCACAGCGACTACTCCAGCTTATTATTGAATATTGGGATACATGGGATATTTAGCGCACAAAGCAGCTACCCGCTTAGCAGCCTCAGCATGCTTAAC
The DNA here is from genome assembly GCA_004558595.1 of Phascolarctobacterium sp. Taxonomy (GTDB): domain Bacteria; phylum Bacillota; class Negativicutes; order Acidaminococcales; family Acidaminococcaceae; genus Phascolarctobacterium_A. Next base: position 20,352 of record SFCN01000016.1, read on the forward strand.
TGCATCGGTAGGATTGTTCAGCACCAGACCCATAATGGCTGCAACCTCTTTGAAGTCCTCCTCCTTGAAGCCACGAGTAGTAGCAGCAGGAGTGCCCAAACGAATACCACTGGTTACAAAGGGGCTAGCAGGATCGAAGGGAATGGTATTCTTGTTGCAGGTAATGCCAACCGCATCCAGCAGATGCTCTGCTTCCTTACCGGTCAGGTTCTTATTACGCACATCCACCAGAATCAAATGGTTATCAGTGCCACCGCTTACTAGACGGAAGCCCTCGGCCTCCAGACCCTCAGCGAAAGCCTTAGCGTTCTTCACGATATTAGCTTGATATTCCTTGAATTCAGGCTTCAGAGCTTCGCCAAAAGCAACCGCCTTGGCAGCGATAATGTGCATCAAGGGACCGCCCTGCAGACCGGGGAACACAGCCTTATTAATCTTTTTAGCATATTCCTCGTTATTGGTCAGGATAATGCCACCGCGAGGACCACGCAGAGTCTTATGAGTAGTGGTGGTAACGAAATCCGCATAGGGAACCGGAGACGGATGCAGACCTGCCGCTACAAGACCAGCTATATGAGCCATATCTACTAAAAGCATAGCGCCATTTTCATGGGCGATCTTAGCGATGCGCTCGAAGTCGATGATACGAGGATATGCGCTAGCGCCTGCTACAACCAGCTTCGGTTTGCATTCCTTCACCTTAGCCTCCAAGGCCTCGTAATCCAGCATCTCGGTTTCCGGGTTTACGCCGTAGTGTACCACATTGTAGTAGGTACCGGAGATGTTAACCGGAGATCCGTGGGACAGATGGCCACCTTGGGATAAATCCATACCCATCATGGTGTCACCGGGCTTTAAGAAAGCGAAATAAATGGTCATATTGGTGCTTGCGCCACAGTGGGGCTGCACATTGGCGAATTTAGCGCCAAAAAGCTTCTTAGCGCGCTCAATGGCCAGGGTTTCTACCTTGTCCACATATTCACAGCCACCATAATAACGATGTCCGGGGTAGCCCTCGGCATATTTATTGGTGAGGATGGTGCCCATGGCCTCCATTACCGCAGGAGTAACGAAGTTCTCAGAGGCGATCAGTTCGATTTTGTTGCGTTGACGGTTGAGCTCCTCGTGGATAATCCCATCAATTTCGGGGTCAACCACAGCCAATTTTTCCAGATTCATTGTAAGTCCCTCCTAAAATAAATAAAACAAATGGCGTATTATGGGCGATTCTCCTCATAACATGCCCTAGGACCGCCTACTAATGGCGGTCTTGTCTTGGCGGCAGTCAACACTGCTTCGCCAATTTTTTTATATTGCAGACGCACAGGCACAGCCACTCTTTTCAAGTGCATGCCAATTAACGTCTGACCAATATCCAATCCCAAATGAGCCACAACTCGCTCCACCATGACGGGCTGAGCGAAGTTTTCATAGGCCGCTGTGCCCATAGCGCCACCAGCGTGAGCGATGGGGCGCACGGTCACCTCATCAAAGCTATAGCGCTCCTGACAGGGAGCATCAATAACAAGGGAACGGTTCAAATGCTCGCAGCATTGTACAGCCAAGAAGAGCCCGTGTGCATCACACACAGCCTTGAGGGCCTTAAACATGGCTACGGCAACCTCGCTGCTACCACCGGTACCGATTTTGTTTCCCAAAACCTCGCTGGTGCTGCAGCCCACAACAAAAATTTGTCCCCGGCGTGGCTTCGCCACACCGATAAGCTCCTCCGCGGCAGCGGTGAGCTCCCTTACAATTGTAGTAACTTCCATAGCCATACCTTCTATTATTTTTCTAACGCCATAATTTTATCGACACGTCTTTGATGACGGCCGCCGGCGAATTCAGTCTCCAGCCAAGTATCGGTAATCATCTCGGCTAAGCCCACGCCGGTGGTGCGCTCACCCATGCAAAGCACGTTAGCGTTATTGTGCTCGCGGCTCATTTTCGCAGAGAAAACATCGGCGCACAGGGCAGCGCGAATGCCCTTGCATTTATTAGCAGCAATGGAAATGCCAATACCGGTGCCGCAGATCAGAATACCGCGCTCAGCGCCGCTTTCGCCACCGGTAATGTCCTTGCATAGCTTTTCGGCAAAATCAGGATAATCGACGCTATCCTCGCTATAGGTGCCGTGATCAACAATTTCAATACCCTTTTCAGTCAAATACTTCTTGATGTGCTCCTTCAGATGGAAGCCTCCGTGGTCGCAAGCCATGGCAATTTTCATAGTAAAGCCCTCCTCGACAGAGTTATTATTAGCTATTATTGTATCATAAAAGCAGGTAATTGTTTATCCCCTTTTAGTGTTAAAACGCCTTTTTCTAGGGTAATAATTTGATAGCCTGCGGCCTTGCGCAGACGGTTCATAATGGCGAGGCCGATGCCGTCCTCGCTGACCCCCTGAGCCAGGATCACATCCGGCTTCGTTCTATCAAAATCACGGAGCAGATAGAACAAATCGGCAGCCAAGGCCTCGCGACTTTCTCCCCAGCAGGAAAGCAGAATACCTTCCTGCTGTTTTAGCTGAGCTAGCTGAGCGCTCATGGCAGCATCGCAAAGCACGCCTACCCTCAGGCCCGCTGCTACAGCCTTGCCGACCAGAACCGGCAAGAGCTCTACGGCGTTGCCCTCAAGCAAATACACCGGCTCCTTGGGCGCGTAGTGACGGTACTTCATACCCGGCGCGATGGGCTTAAAATTTTTATCGCCCAAGAGCGCCGGGTCGATTTCTACTGCGCCCAGCACCTCTGTAAGCATTTCGTAGGTCACGCCGCCGGGACGGCAGATCGTGGGCACAGGGCTTGTGGTATCCACCACTGTGGATTCTAGGCCCACGCCACAGCTGCCGCCATCTAAAATGCCTGCCACCTTGCCCTGCATATCCTCCAGCACATCCTGGGCATTGGTAGGGCTGGGGCGACCGCTAAGATTGGCCGAGGGCGCCGCGATGGGACAACCACAGGCCAATATAAACTCCTGAGCGTATTTATTAATGGGAAAGCGCACGCCCACAGTGGCGAGACCAGCGCTGGTCACATCAGGAATAATTTCGGCCTTGGGCACGATAATCGTCAGCGGTCCCGGCATAAAATGCTCCATGATTTTGCGAGCGTTGGCGTTAAGGCCTGTGGTTAGGCTATCGATATCCTCCTTGCGGGCGATATGCACGATTAAAGGGTTGTCCTGAGGACGACCCTTGGCGGCGAAAATTTTCGCCACGGCTTGGGGATTAAGCGCGTTAGCGCCTAATCCATACACCGTTTCCGTAGGAAAGGCCACCACCTGACCTGCTCGCACCAGCGCTCCTGCCTGGGCATAGGCCTCAGCATCCGCTGGTGTCCCTGTTAATTTCCAATACTTAGTTTCCATCCATCCAACCTCTTTTACAGAGTGATTATCATGAAGGGCTGCAAGCATAGCTGAGCCGCCAAGCTTACCTATGCTTTTTTACAGCTCCCTCGCCGCCTCGGCCAGTAGCGCATCATAGCGCTCCATGGCCTCATCGGTTGTGGTAGCAGCCTTCACCGCGAAGACCATACGCTCGATGCCTGCATAATCCTTGCGCACTGCCGTCTTCACAAAGCCAGCATCTAAGCACAGCTGCTGCACCGCAGCAGCTTGACCGATGCCGATTTCAAAGGCCAGCACGCCCTCCTCGGCCATGTGGTCCATGGCCTCCGCCGTAATACGACGGTAGAAGTCAAGGCCATCGGCGCCGCCGTCAAGTGCGCCTCTGGGCTCCTGCTGCACATCCTTGTCCAAGCCAGCTATATCCCCTGCTGGGATATAGGGCGGATTAGAGACGATAATATCGAACTTTTTCTCCAAGGGCAGCTTACTAAACACATCACTGCGCACAAAGCCAATGCGACCAGTCACACCGATTTTTTCGGAATTCTCCTTGGCCACGATCAGCGCATCCACGCTTATATCCACGCCCACGCCCTTGGCGTTGGGCAGGTAATCCAATAGGGACACGATGATGGCGCCGCTGCCCGTGCCAATATCGAGAATTTTTACATCCCCCTCCCTCTTCAGCAGGGAAGCGATACGTACTAGGCTCTCTACCAAGAGCTCCGTTTCCGGGCGGGGCACAAGAGTCGCTTTATTCACTTTAAAAGTGTTACGCATAAATGCCCTTTCACCCAGAATATAGGCCAAGGGCTCGAAATTGCCCCGCCGCCGCACATACTCTCGGTAGGTCGCCAGCTCCTCCTCGCTTAAGGGACGCTCAAAATCCACATAGAGAGTAATGCGTTGGCACTTTAAGACAGCACAAAGCAGTACCTCAGCATCCAGGCGTGGATTCTCCACGCCCTTCGCTTCAAAGTACTGCTTCGTCCAATTTAAAATTTTCATTATGGTCCAAACAGAGTGCGCCATGTTATTTCACCTGTCGTAATTGTTCACTTTGCTTAGCGGTAATCAGTGCATCCAAAAGCTCGTCTAAATCCCCGTTGACAATGGTGTCCAGCTTGTGCAGAGTCAGACCGATGCGATGGTCAGTAACGCGACCTTGGGGATAGTTATAGGTGCGAATACGCTCGGAGCGGTCGCCGGTACCTACTTGGCTCTTGCGGTCCTCGGCGGTGGCGGCCCGCTGCTCCTCCTGAGCCTTTTCCAAAATACGGGCACGGAGCACACGCAGGCATTTTTCGCGGTTCTTCAACTGGGATTTCTCGTCCTGACACTGAGCCACAATACCTGTAGGAATATGCGTCATGCGCACCGCGGACTCAGTTTTGTTTACATATTGGCCACCGGCGCCACCGGCGCGATAGGTATCTATACGCAAATCAGCAGGATTGATTTCCACATCCACTTCCTCGGCCTCAGGCAGCACAGCCACTGTTACAGTGGAGGTATGCACGCGACCCTGAGACTCAGTTTCGGGCACACGCTGCACACGATGCACGCCGCTTTCAAATTTCATGCGGCTGTACACAGCATCACCGTTGATTTGGAAAACTACTTCCTTAAAACCGCCCAGCTCGGTAGGATTAGAGTCCATGACTTCTACCTTCCAGCCACGAGTTTCCGCATAGCGCAGATACATCCTGAAGAGAACACCGGCAAAAAGAGCTGCCTCCTCACCACCGGCGCCACCGCGAATTTCTACGATAACGTTCTTTTCGTCGTTAGGGTCGGAGGGCAGCAGCAGAATGGTCAGACGCTGCTCGTACTCCTCTATTTGCGGCTTCAGCTCCTTCAGCTCTTCCTTGGCCATTTCCACTAATTCCTCGTCCTCGTTGGCACGGAGAATTTCCTCAGCCTCGTCCCGAGCCGCGCACATATCGCGATACTCACGATAGGCGGTAACCACTGGCTCCAGCTTGGCGTGAGCCTTAGTAGCCTTTTGCCAATTATTTTGGTCCGCGATTACCTCCGGGTCGCTGATTTTGGCCTCTAAATCTAAATATCTATCCTCTATCGCTTGCAGTTTGTCGAGCATATAGTTCTCCTTGTTTCATATTATGGTTCCCTTTACACAGGGAGGCTCTAGCTTTCGCTTTTTACTTCTTCCTCTGGCAGCACAGCCTTCAAGGAAGCGATGGCCACCTCGATTTGGCTGTCGTCGGGCTGGCGTGTAGTGAGCTTTTGCAAGAGCAGCCCCGGCATAATGCAGGCATGTACCAGACTATTTTCCGCATGAGCGCCCGCGAAGCGGATGAGCTCATAGCTAACGCCTGCGATCACCGGCATCAGCACAATACGGGAAGCGATACGCTCCAATAAGCTGGGCCAGCCTAAAAAGGTGAAAATAAACATGCTGATAAGCATGACGATCATCAAAAAATTGGTGCCACAGCGTGGATGCAGAGTGCTGAACTGACGCACATTTTCTACCTTCAGGGGCAAGCCTGCCTCATAGGTGTAAATGGTCTTGTGCTCCGCTCCATGATATTGGAACACCCGTTGGATATCCTCCATGGAGGAAATGGCCGCGATATAGCACAGAAAAATCACCATCCGCAGTACGCCCTCGGATAAATTCAGCAGCATGGGATCATCGGTAAGCGTATGCAAAAAGCGCATGGACCAGGTCGGCACTACAATGAAAAGGCCGATAGCCAAGGCCACAGAGGTAAGGATGGTCAGTACCATTTCTTTATCGGAAAGCTGCTCGTCCTCATCACCGCTAATTTGGGCAGAATAGGCCAGAGCCTTCATGCCATCGTATAAGGATTCAAATAAAGCAATAACGCCGCGCAGCAGCGGTTTTTTCAAAATCGGATATTTATCGCGGATGCTGTTTACCGGGTTCACGTCCACTGCGATTTCCCCGTCGTGCTTGCGTACAGCCACGGCAACCTTGTCCGTGCCACGCATCATAACGCCTTCGATTACAGCCTGTCCGCCTACATTGGGTCTCTTACAGGTCATCTTCTAACTCCCAAGTCAAAACAAGACTAAAAACATTACTTACATTTCCCAAAATAAATACAGCAGAGCGCCATAGTAGCTGCTCTGCTGTAGATATAGAGATTATTGTTCTTTGTTGTAGCGCTTATTGAATTTTTCAATACGGCCGCGAGCAGCAACGTTACGTTGTTGACCAGTGAAGAATGGATGGCATTTAGAGCAAACATCCACGCGAATCTCTTTCTTAGTGCTACCGGTTACGAAGCTTGCGCCGCAAGCGCAGGTAGCAGTAACTTCACCGTATTTCGGATGAATCTTTTCTTTCATTCTTTACACCTCACTTTACTTTAGAACAGATTAGTTTCATCGTTAAGATATTAACACTAGCATATTGTAACACATAGAACGGTGTAAAGCAAGCTCTTTTTTTGTGAAACCTTTTCACATGCTCTTATATTAATCATCCTTAGTGATAAGGCTTTTATCTCGCGTCCCTCCCGTGGGTGTACACAGGCAGCAGCTTCGGAGACAATTCACCAGTCACCCCGGCCGCTTTCTCCTCAGCAGCATAGGCTTTCACATGCTCTAAGCTCAGCCTGCCCAAGGTGGTATTCTTGGCTACTTCCGCAGCCTTGGTACCGGCGATACGACCGAAGACGATAATATCCAAGAGACTATTGCCCATCAAGCGATTGGTGCCGTGAATACCGCCCACTGCCTCGCCGGCTACGAAAAGGCCGGGAATTTTTGTTTCTGCGTTCTTGTCGATTAAGATACCACCATTTTGATAATGCAGGGTAGGATAAATAAGAATAGGCTCCTTACGTAAATCGATGCCGAATTTAGCGTACATCCGCAGCATACCGGGAATGCGCTTGGCGATGGTGCCCTCGCCGTGGAGCATTTCGATCAACGGCGTATCCAGCCACAGAGCCACACCGTCCAAAGCCTTTACGCCCTTACCGCGAGTGGTACACTCGCGGATAATAGAGGCCGCAGCCACATCGCGAGTTTCCAGAGGATGCATAAAGATCTCGCCCTCGCTATTGACTAGCTGAGCACCAATGGAGCGTACCTTTTCCGTTACCAGAGCGCCATAGATTTGCGCAGGATAAGCTACTCCCGTCGGATGGTATTGAATAGCGTCAGCATAGATCAAGGGAGCGCCAGCGCGATAGGCCATAACAAGACCATCGGCGGTAGCCCCGTAATGGTTAGAGGTGGGGAACCCCTGATAATGCAGGCGACCGGCACCACCGGTGGCCATAATCACAGTTTTCGCGCGAACTACCTTATACTCATTGCTATCATAGTCCAGCAGCACCGCGCCGGCGCACTTGCCCTCTTCATCCAGCAGCAGCTCGATGGCCGGAGCAAACTCCAGCACGGGAATACCACGATTCACAACCTCATCTCGGAGCACACGCATAATCTCCGCGCCAGTGTAGTCAGCGCAAGCGTGCATACGCTTGCGACTGGTGCCACCGCCGTGAGTGGTGACCATGGTGCCGTCAGTCTCTTTATCGAACATTACGCCCAGCTTGCTGAGCCAGTCGATGGCCAAGGGGCCCTTGGTAACCAGCTCCTCCAAAAGCTCGGGAATATTCTTGTAATGACCGCCGCCAAAGGCATCCAGATAGTGGGTAGCAGGGGAATCATTAGCCTTGTCGGCGGCCTGAATACCGCCCTCGGCCATCATGGTATTGGCGTCGCCCATGCGTAGCTTGGTTACCACCAGCACGCTGGCGCCGCCTCTTTGAGCTTCTAAGGCGGCGCTGGCTCCAGCGCCGCCGCCGCCGATAACCAACACATCCACATCATAATCGATGCGCTCTAAATCCAGCTCTACGCCTTCCAAGCGGCTCTTGCCTTCCAGAAGAGCCGCCAGCTCCGTAGGCACCTTTTGGCCCTTGTTAGGACCAACCTCTAATACCTTAAAGCCCTTGGCGCTGTAGTCCGGATGATATTCCTTGAGCAGCGCGTCCTTTTCCTCGGCGCTAAAACGCTCAATGGTGGCATGCAGACGCTGTGCGCGAGTGGCCTCCACCTTGGCCATGGATTTCAACATATCTTCAGTAAATGCACTCATGGTCTGCCTCCTATTTTTCAATCTCGCGTTTATTATACAGCTCCTTGATTTCCTCAAGAGGCATTTTCTTCAGCTTTTCTAGTAAGGTTACATAGTCACCGTTTTCGATTTCGGCAACGCGTTTTTCCAGATGCTCGCATTTAGGAGCGATGTATTTACCGGTCAGGCGACGACACAAAAGGCCCACGGCGCTGTGGCTAATTTGAGCCGGGCAACGGGAGGCGCAGATGTTGCAGCCTACGCAGTCAAAGGAAGCATGAGCGGCCTTTTCGTATTCGCCCCGCTGCGCATAAGCGATATATTGCATAACATTGAGGCCCTGAGGACAGCCCTTAGTGCAGGCGTTGCAGCCAATGCAGCTGAAAATCTCAGGATAAAGCTGACCTACGATATTATCGCTGGCCTTAATCTCGTCAATATTAAAGGTGCGTTTATTGATGGGGAAGGAGTCGATTTTGCCTACGCACATGCCCTCCTCCACCTTAGTTTGGCAGGAAAGCACAACCTTCAGCTCAGTGGTACCCTTAATGCGGTAAATTACGGCGCAGGCGCCGCAGAAGCCGCTGCGACAGCCGCAGCCGCGAATCAGCTTAAAGCCTGCATATTCCATAGCGTCCATAATGGTCAAGGTTGCGGGCACGGAATACTTCTTTCCCAACAGGTATACTGTTACCATTTCTTCCATTTTCTATCTCCTTTTAATACTCGTCCGGCATCTCGTCAAGCTGGTCGCAGGTGAACACCGGGCCATCCTTGCACACATACTTCTTGCCGATGTTGCAGCGTCCACACTTGCCCACGCCGCACTTCATGCGCAGCTCCAGCGTTGTATAAACCTGCTCCTTGGTAAAGCCCATTTCAATCAAAGCAGCCAAGCAAAGCTTAATCATAATGGGAGGACCGCAGAGTAAAACCGTCTTATCCGGCGTAAACTCTAAATCCTTTAGAAAAGCAGGCACAAAGCCCACGTTACCATTCCAACCCTCTTGAGGTTTATCAATAGTCAAATGCACGCGTGTATCAGGCTGCTTGGGCCAAACTTCCGTCAGCTCCTCATAACGTACAAAATCTTCCTTACTGCGAGCACCATAAACCAAATCAATGGAGCCATAATCAGCACGTTTATCCAGCACATAATTGAGCACGCTGCGCAGGGGAGCGAGGCCAATGCCGCCGGCGATAAACAGCAAATCCTTGCCCTTCAGCTTATCCTCCACCGGGAAATGATTGCCGTAAGGACCACGCACAGCTATTTGCTGACCTACCTCCACCTCAAAATGCAGAAAGTCCGTAACGCAGCCGCAACGCTTAATGCTGAATTCCATATATTTTTCGTTAGTAGGAGAAGAGGTAATGGAAAAAATCGCCTCACCCTTGCCCGGTACGGATAGAATAGCGCATTGGCCGGGCAGATGCTCAAAAAGCTTGCCCCCGTTTAAGGCCTCGACCCGAAAGGTTTTCACATCCGCCGTTTCTTCCACAATATCTGTAATAACGCCAATCATAGGAATTAAAGTATCACGGCAATTACACATCGTCGCTCACCTCCAATGCTTTGGCTACCTTCACAATATTCAAATTGACAGGGCATTTTTGTAAGCAACGTCCGCAGCCTACGCAAGCGTAAATGCCCTCATTATTCTCAGGGAAATATACCAGCTTATGCATATAACGCTGACGGAACCGCTCTAAGCGACTTTTGCGAGGATTACCATGGGCCATCTTGGTAAAATCCTTAGCCATACAGCTATCCCAGCAGCGGAAGCGCTGAGTTTTGCCCTCGGCCACCTCATAATCACGAATATCGTAGCAATGGCAGGTAGGGCACACATAAGTACAGCTACAACAGGATAGACAGGAAGGAGCAAGCTTCTCCCATACCTTGCTGTTAAACACCTTCAGCTCGTTGGCAGGTAGCTTATCGTTAAACTTGAAGTCGTGAAGTGGCAGCAGACTCAAAATCTTTTCTGTCAGCGCAGTCTGCTCTTCCACAGCAGAGGTATCGCCAACTTCTTCCAACAAATCATCCAGCTTAGCACTGAGCTCCTCGCCCTTAGCAGTTACAGATCGCCAAAACAAATCACCGTCCACAAGCCAAGTCTGCACATCCGTCTCGGGTTTAGTCGCATCGATACCAAAGGCGTGACAGAAACAGGTTTCCTCGGGCTCACTACAGCCAAGGCCAATGAGAATAGTATTTTTACGCCGAGCCCCGTAATAAGAGTCCACCGGCTCCTGCAAAAATACTCTATCTAAAATATCAAAGCTGCGGGCATCGCAAGCGCGCACGCCCAGCACAACAACAGTCTCCTCACTGGGCAAAATCTGCTCCATGGACAGCCTTTTGCCCTCTACCTGAAATTTTAACAACTGCTCCACCTGAGGGAAGAACACATCCTTGGCCGAGCGAGAAGTCAGAGGCGCGTCCAGAGCCACCGTAGCGTCAGCAGCATAGGGAGCGAAGTCCACCTTGCCTGCCTTATTCTTGCAGGGCAGCAGCAGGCGACCTACATCAGCCAAAGCAGCATAAAGCTTGGGCAAATTATCCTTACTAATTTTGTACATCCTATTTGCCTCCCTTCACTGCCACATGGGCCTCATGGTCGTTTAATTTATAGTCCACTAGGGGAGCGGGAGTCTCCGCATCCGCGCCCGGTTGATAAGCGCCAAAAAAGCTATTAATATCCTTGGCGAATTTCATATTCAAAAGGCCCAGCTTTACCCCTTGAGGGCAAACACGAGCGCACTCACCACAGCCCACGCAGCGTCCAGCCACATGATAAGCGCGAATGATGTGGAAAAGCTGCTCCTCCACCGGGTCCGCATAGGCCTTACCGGCCACCGGGGACTGAGGATGATCAAAAATACATTGCTCGCAGGTGCAGGCAGGGCAAATATCCCGGCAAGCATTGCAGCGAATGCACTTGCTCAGCTCCTGCTGCCAAAAGGCAAAACGTTCGCTATCGCTCATGGCCTCAATAGCCTTTACTACGGCAAATTTATCACCTTTGAATTCAGGAGTCGACAGACGCTCACCCAGCTCCTCATCGGCGATTTTATAATCATTGCCCTTGCACATGATGCATTTATCTAAAAGCACATCAGCCTTGTTCAAGGTAACCTCGCCTAAAGCTGTAGTTACTAGGACCTTATCGCCCTCAACTTCTACCTTAACAATGGCTTTAGCTCCTGCAGCCTTGATTTTTTTGATATCCAACATGCCGCTACAGGGTGTGCCAATAGCGTGGACAAGCTCTCGCTGAATGCGATTATCCTTCAACAGCTGATTCACCCCATAGGTGTCGCAGGGCTTAAGAAAAACAGCGGTTTTCAAGCCTTGGCGACTGGTTTGGATTAAATATTTACACAAGTTCGCAGGACAGAATTCATCATACACTATTTGCTCGCATTCCTCGGCCTTGCTAAAAAAGGCAGGGGCGTTATCATAAAAGAATTCACCGCTGCGCCAAGCCAGCACCCTGTCCACTGCGCCGCTGGCCAAAAGCTCTGCGGCCTTGTCCTGCATCAGCTTTTTTATTTCGCGCATCGCAAATCCCTCAACTTTACATTTTCTCCCAGCCCAGCAATATGCTCAGCAAAATCATTCATCACCTGGGCAAAGCGCGCGCCCTCGGCGGCGCTGACCCATTCCACTCTAAAGCGATCCCCGGCCACGCCTAAATAATTAAGCATGCCTAAAAGCAGCGTCATGCGGCGCCGTGTGAAATAATTGCCCGTGGTATAATGGCAGTCCCCGGGATGACAACCGCAGAGGATGACACCATCGGCGCCGCGAGCGAAGGCCCGCAAAATAAACAAGGGATTAACCCTGCAGGAGCAGGGTACCTTGATGATTTTCACGTTGGCGGGGTAATTTTTACGGGCCGTGCCGGCGCCGTCGGCGCCGGCGTAGCTGCACCAATTACAGCAAAAGGCCACGATTTTCGGTTCATAGGTGTTGTTGTCTAACATAATGCGTCCACCTCTGCCAATATTTGTTCATTAGTGAAGCCCTTGAGATCCATGGCCGTGCTGGGGCATGCTACCGTGCAGGCGCCACAGCCTTGACACAGGGCTTGGTTAACCACTGCCACGGTGCGATTTTCCCGGGTACCGGCCAGAGTAATAATCTGCTTGGTCTCGTAGGTGATAGCGCCGTAGGGGCACACATGAGCGCAGGTTTTACAGCCGCTGCAAATATTTTCATGGCACATGGCTGTGCAGGGATTGGTCTCCAAATGGTCCTTGGCCAAAAGACCGATGACCTTGGCCGCAGCGGCCCCTGCTTGGGAAACAGTCTCGGGGATATCCTTGGGGCCTTGGCACATGCCGGAAAGGAAAACGCCGGCGGTGGGACTTTCCACAGGCCGCAGCTTGGGATGGGCCTCCACATAAAAATCATCATTATCTATGCTAGCAGTTAGCATAGTAGCCAGCTTACGCGCGTCAGGACTGGGCTTTACAGCGCCGGCCAAGACTACCAAATCGGGGAAAAGCATCAAATGCTTGCCGCTATTTAAATCGCTGGCGAAAACGGTGAGCTTGCCATCCCCATCGACCACAACCTTGCCTACCTGCCCACGCACATAATGTACGCCGTATTCCTCAACGGCACGGCGATAGAACTCATCAAAGCCCTTGCCGGGAGTACGTACATCGATATAGAAAACAGTTACGTCCACGTTGGGGTATTTTTCCCGGATGTACATAGCGTGCTTAGCGTTATACATACAGCAAATTTTACTGCAGTAGGTCTTGCCCCTCTCGGTGGTATCCCGAGAGCCCACACAGGACACGATAACAACCTTCTTGGGCTCCTTACCGTTGGAGGGACACACCAAATGACCCTCGGTGGGGCCAGCCGCATTGGTCAAGCGCTCCAGCTGCAGGGAAGAAATAACATCCTTGCTCAAGCCCCAGCCTAAGTCGGCGAACTTATCCAAGTTAATCATTTCAAAGCCCGTGGCCAGCACAATAGCGCCATATTTTTCCGTCACCAATTTATCCTGCTGCTCATAATCAATGGCCTCGCAGGGGCACACCTTGGAGCAAATGCCGCATTTGCCTGTTTTGAATTTTATGCAGGCCTCTCTATCGATAACAGGAACCTTGGGAATGGCTTGGGCAAAGGGAATATAGATGGCGCCGCGGTTTTTCAGCTCCATATCAAACTCGCTGGGAGTTCTGCGAGA
>SFCN01000072.1 GCA_004558595.1 Phascolarctobacterium sp.
CAAAACTTTGGTGATAGCAGCGGTCAGAGTGGTCTTGCCATGGTCAACGTGACCGATGGTGCCGATATTCAGATGGGGTTTAGTTCTTTCATATTTAGCTTTTGCCATTGTGAATTTCCTCCTTAAGGTTGTTTCTTAAAACTAGGCTTAGTTGGTGCCTTTGTTTTTAGCAATGATTGCTTCAGCAATGTTCTTAGGAACGTCTTCATAGTGGTCAACTTCCATAGAGTAGTTGCCACGACCTTGAGTCTTGCTGCGCAGGTCGGTTGCATAACCGAACATTTCAGCCAGCGGAACGAATGCATGAATTACTTGCGCACCGTTGCGAGCTTCCATACCTTCGATGCGACCACGACGAGAGTTTACGTCGCCGATTACATCGCCCATGTACTCTTCAGGAACGGTAATTTCTACTTTCATGTAGGGTTCCAGGATAACCGGGTTAGCCTTTTCAGCACCACTTCTGAAGCCCATGGAGCCGGCAATCTTAAATGCCATTTCAGAAGAGTCGACTTCGTGGTAAGAACCGTCGTATACAGCTACAGCGATATCAACCATGGGGTAACCAGCAACTACGCCGTTTTCCATAGCTTCCTTAACGCCTGCTTCGATAGGAGCGATGTATTCCTTAGGAATAGCGCCGCCAACAACCTTGTTCTCGAACAGGAAGCCTTCGCCAGGTTCACGCGGGGTGATTTCCAGCCAGCAATGACCGTATTGGCCTTTACCGCCGGATTGACGAACGAATTTACCTTCAGCCTTAACAGCCTTGCGGATGGTTTCGCGGTAAGCAACCTGCGGGTTACCAACAGTGCAGCCTACTTTGAATTCACGCAGCAGACGGTCAACAATGATGTCCAGATGAAGCTCGCCCATACCGGAAATAATGGTTTGGGAGGTTTCAGGATCAGTGTGAACGCGGAAGGTGGGATCTTCTTCAGCCAGTTTTTGTAAAGCAATACCCATTTTTTCTTGGTCTGCTTTAGTTTTAGGTTCAACTGCAACGGAGATAACGGGCTCGGGGAATACCATGGATTCCAGGATAATCTCGTTCTTCTCATCGCAGAGGGTATCACCAGTGGTGGTGTCCTTCAGGCCTACAGCTGCTGCGATATCGCCGGAGTAAACCATTTCGATTTCTTCACGGTGGTTAGCATGCATTTGCAGGATACGACCGATACGCTCACGTTTACCCTTGCTGGAGTTATATACATAAGAGCCAGAGGTCAGGGTACCGGAGTATACGCGGAAGAATGCCAGCTTACCAACGAAGGGGTCGGTAGCAATCTTGAATGCCAGCGCTGCGAACGGAGCTTCGTCGGAGGACGGACGCTCGTCTTCTTCACCGGTTTCAGGATTTACGCCTTTGATATTAGGAATATCAGTAGGAGCAGGCATGAATTGGATTACAGCGTCCAGCATGGGTTGAACGCCTTTGTTCTTGTAGGAAGAGCCGCAGCATACGGGAGTCATCTTGCAAGCGATGGTTTGCTTACGGATGCCGGCGATGATTTCTTCCTCGGTCAGCTCTTCGCCTTCCAGATATTTCATCATCAGCTCGTCATCGCTTTCAGCAACTGCTTCAATCAGGGCTGCACGATATTCTTCAGCTTTTTCCTTCATATTTTCAGGAATTTCGATGAATTCTTCTTCTTTACCCAGCTTATCGTCATAAACGATCGCTCTCATTTTGATGAGGTCTACCATGCCTTCGAAGGTATCTTCGTAGCCGATAGGCAATTGAATGGGAACAGCGTTAGCATTCAGACGGGTCTTCATCATATCAACTACGCGATAGAAGTCAGCGCCGGTGATATCCATTTTGTTTACATATGCCATACGAGGTACGCTGTATTTGTCAGCCTGACGCCATACGGTTTCAGATTGAGGTTCAACGCCGCCCTTAGCACAGAAAACTGCAACGGAGCCGTCCAGAACACGCAGGGAACGTTCAACCTCTACAGTGAAGTCAACGTGGCCCGGAGTGTCGATGATGTTGATACGATGTTTATCAAATTGTTTCTCAGAGCCTTCCCAGTAGCAGGTGGTTGCAGCAGAGGTGATGGTAATGCCACGCTCTTGCTCTTGAACCATCCAGTCCATGGTAGCAGCGCCTTCATGAGTTTCACCGATTTTGTGTACTCTGCCGGTATAGAACAGAATACGTTCGGTAGTAGTGGTTTTACCAGCATCGATGTGAGCCATGATGCCGATATTTCTAGTTCTCTCAAGCGGAATTAATCTGCCCACTTCTTAATCCTCCTCAAAATGTCTGAGTCAGGCCATTACCAACGGTAATGAGCAAATGCCTTGTTTGCTTCTGCCATCTTGTGGGTATCTTCACGTTTTTTAACAGCTGCGCCAGTGCCATTGGAAGCATCCATGATTTCACCAGCTACACGCTCGTACATGGTTCTTTCACCACGCAGGCGAGAGTAGTTTACCAGCCAACGAATACCCAGGGTGGTTTTACGATCAGCGCGAACTTCAACCGGAACTTGGTAGTTAGCGCCGCCAACACGGCGAGCACGTACTTCCAACAGCGGCATTACGTTTTGCATTGCTGCGTCGAAAACTTCCAGAGGATCTTTACCAGTTTTTGCGCGAACCAGGTCAAATGCATCGTATACAATACGTTCTGCAACGCCCTTTTTGCCGTCGAGCATAATTTTATTAATGAAACGAGTTAACAGTTTAGAACCGTACACCGGATCCGGCAGTACGTCTCTTTTGGTTACAGGGCCTTTTCTCGGCATGTGTTTCCCTCCTTAGGATTAAATCATTCTTAATGTTTTCTTGAAATTATTTCTTTGCTTTAGCACGTTTTGCGCCGTACTTAGAGCGAGATTGGTTGCGGTTAGCAACGCCTGCAGTATCAAGAGCACCGCGAATGATATGGTAACGCACACCAGGAAGGTCCTTAACTCTTCCGCCTCTGATCAGAACAACACTGTGTTCTTGAAGATTATGGCCGATACCCGGGATATAAGCAGTAACTTCGATGCCGTTGGTCAAACGTACACGAGCTACTTTACGCAGAGCAGAGTTAGGTTTCTTCGGGGTAGTGGTGTAAACACGGGTGCAAACACCACGCTTTTGCGGGCATTCTTTCAATGCCGGTGCAGTAGATTTGCTCTTCAGAACCTCTCTGCCTTTGCGAACCAATTGGTTAATTGTAGGCATATCGGCACCTCCTTTCCAAACAATTAGATTTTAATGATTATAAAAACTTGACTATCGCCAAGCCCTTATCAAGGTTTAAGTATTGCAGCAGCTGCGGCCTTTACGTTGATGCTGCAGGCTCTGCCTATGTCCTGCATGCTCTCCGTGGTTACGGTGGGCACATGGTTGGCTTCACAGAGCGCCAACAGCTTTCCGGTAACTCTCTCGTCCGCATCACTCGCGATGTAGACCACCTCAGCCGCCTGCCTTGCCACAGCCTTTTCCGTCTGCTTCACGCCTACGGTGCGTTGCTCGGCTTGCTTTAAAGCTTCAAGCGTCATTGGGTTACCTCCTTGCCAGAGCGCATAGCTCTCCCGCGATACTGGTATATTGTAACATCTTATACAAAGCATGTCAACACTTTTCGGCAATTTTTTTCAAAATTTTAGACGTGCTAAAGGCCGTATTAATGCACGTTTTGTTTTCCACGCAGCCAAGTGTTTCAATACTCTTCAAGAGGACATTTCCTTCCTCTACGGACAGCATAGATATGCTCTAAAAAGGGTAAACAGAAGTATCTGCGCACTAAAAAAAGCCCACCTTATCAACAACGTGACAAGGTGAGCCTTGTTATAAAGCAATGTATTACTGTGACTTCAATAGACGCATTTACGCCGCAGTTTTTTTGGCAGGGCTAATAATCGCTACAATTACATAAGTCACAATGCACACGATCCATTCCAAATAAATAACGTTGGGGAAAATACGCACTGCAGGGCAGAATTTGTAGAGAAGGATGGTAACAAGGCCAGCCAGCAAAGTCCAGAAGCCAGCAGCCTTAGAGGTGTATTTGGGGAAGAACAGCGCTACGAACACAATCATGGTAAAGGCCGCCGTCAGCGCCAAGCCAATCATGATTGTACCCAAAATACTTGAAACCGTCATGGCAAGTCCCAGCGTTAAAATACCGCTGATCATTACGCACAAGCGAGTAACCATCAGCTGCTTCTTATCGTCGCAGGCAGGATTGATGAAGCGCTTGTAGATATCGCTGGAGAACAGAGTACCAGCGCTCAAGAGCAGGTTGCAGGCAGTGGAAACATCCGCAGCCCACAGAGCAGCCAAGGTAACACCTGCTACCAGCGGCTGCAGTCCTACGATTACCTGAGGCAGAGCCAAAGCAGCCTTTACTTCAGGGAACATGGCCTTAGCTACAATGCCCAGGAAAGCGGCCAACACGCCTACGGGAAGCATAATGATGCCGCCCCAAACGAAGCCCTTCTTGGCTGTTTCGGCGTCCTTGGCGCCCAAGGAAATTTGCAAAATACTTTGCAGGGACAGGTTTACGGTGATCAAGGTCAAGCACCAGCTAGCGATGGTCACAGGGCCTACGCCGTCAATGAAGCTGAACCAGGGCACATTGGCGGGAAGTGCTGCAGCCAAATTATCCATGCTGCCAATTTTGTTGAACTGGATTACGGTTGCAATCAAAATGCCCACATAAATAAGGATAATATTTAAGACGTTGGACAAGGATGCGGACCACATACCACCGATGAAGGTAATGCCGATAAAGGTAATAGCGCTGACGATCATGCCAGTCTGGAAGTCGAAGATATCCGGCAAAATCGCATGCAAAATACTACCGCCTGCGA
This sequence comes from Phascolarctobacterium sp., assembly GCA_004558595.1. Taxonomy (GTDB): domain Bacteria; phylum Bacillota; class Negativicutes; order Acidaminococcales; family Acidaminococcaceae; genus Phascolarctobacterium_A. The sequence continues at coordinate 4,818 of SFCN01000072.1, forward strand.
TATACTGCAGGGAGATAATTACTAATTGGATAACAATTTGGCACAGCACGCCTAAAATTACCGCGCCGGTACCATGATGACGTTCGATAAGCTCTGTAATGGTGGTAATGTTTTGCTCACGGTATTTTTTAGCCATGAAAAGGCCCATGACAATAGCGCCCAATGCCCAGGCGATTGTATACCAGCCAGCGCTCAGGCCTACGCGAAAGGCATGCTCGGATACGCCGATGGTAGAAGCTCCACCTACGGCCAGACCGATAATAGTTACGCAAATCAAAGGCGCGGACAGCTTACGTCCGGCAAGAGCATAGTTTTCATTGTTGCCCTCACTACGTTTTTTAGCATACCAGGAAATGCCAAAAAGAGCAGCAATGTACAGAATCAGAATTACAAGTGAAACAGGCACAGAAAATCCTCCTTTTAGAATAAAAACGGTTAACAAATAAATTATAGCTTAAGGAAAACTGTTCGTCAATGAAAAAGACAAGATTTTTTCACAAAATACTGTTGACAAAATACCCCACTTTATGTATAATATCAATGTTGCTTGAATAAGCATTATGTGGCCTCATAGCTCAGCTGGATAGAGCGTTTGACTACGAATCAAAAGGTCGCAGGTTCGAGTCCTGCTGAGGTCACCATTATTTAGACCTATACTCGCACTATTTCGTGCGAGTTTTTTTGTTTTCTATGAGCGTACATCGAGCAAAAACACCAACACTAAATCATATGCCCGCACTGTTTTGTGCGAGTTTTTTTGTTTTCTATGAGCGTACATCGAGCAAAAACACCAAAACCAGATCATAAGCTCGCGCTGTTTTGTGCGAGTTTTTTTGTTTTTCCTAAACGTATATAAGCAAAACAGCTCATCCCCAATTTCGGAGATGAGCTGTTTTTTATGAATCTTTTTATTTTACCAAAGCACGCATTTCCTCAGCAGTCAAGGTGAAATATTCCTTCACAGTGTATAGTTCACGTCTGCCACGGCAGTCCGCAAACAAAGCCACGTCCACATCAGGCACATTGCCTAAGGCTTCCTTGATAGTTTTACCATTCTTAGCGTAGGCTTCAAAACGTAGCACCAAACGCTTGCCAGTGCCTGCCGGCACTAAGAGAGCTTCAAAGTAATCGTCATCGCGGAGCACACCTTCTAAATTAACCTTACCACGCAGCAGCACATCATCATACTGCTCCTGAGGCAAATAAATGCGCATATAAGTATCTAGAATTGTACCCTCTTGCTTGCCAATATTATCAAAGGGTACCTCCAACTGAAAATCCAAGCGGTCGCCCCGCTCGCTAACCTTCACTGCTGAAGTACGCTCCTTGGTCAAGAGACGCATTTCCGCATCTCCCTGCAGCGCAATATATAAAGCTACAACAGCGCAGCCCAAAATCACCAGGGCCACGAGAATTCCAATTATAGTAAGTAACATTTCGCTTCCCCCTTAGGCCTGATGATAATTCTTGATAATGCAAATAGGTGTCTTTTCACTGCCGTTACCGAAGGGATTATCGATAAGGATTTCGGCTACCTTATCCGCGTCTACTCCCTTGGAAACGCCCAAAACAGCGCTGCGCTTCAAATCGTTGACGTCGGCAATGGCCGCGCCATAGCAGCCACAAGCCTTGGTGATTTCCTCCGCCACCTTCGCTGGCTGATCAGGACCATAGACCACATGCTTATCGTAGGGCGGCATGGTGCCAGTAATATCGTCGATTAAGCGAGCCTGCTCCCCGGCCAAACGATAAAAAGTACCGCTAATGCCCACGCATTTCGCCGCAAAGCCACAAATCACAGCGTACAAAACTCGCATTCCACCCTCAGCATCAATTAAAGCCTGCATGCTATACCAGCTGGAGATACTGCCCTTGGAAGGGAACAGATGGCTCAGGGTTTTCGCTAAAAAGCCAGGGTGAAATTCTTCGCAGCGCATAGCACGACCTTGGGTAATAGCTACAACGCTTTCAGCGGCGCAAACTACGTCATTAGGACCAATTTTGTCCCTGCCAAATTCCAAAATCGCATCACAAATATTATCGTGATGGGTTAAAATTCTGGTAGGCACGGGCACGATTTCATATTTTTCCATAACCTCACTCCTCCGCGGCCTTTTCCGCCGCATATACCTTCTGAATCTTATCGAACCAACGGGGCTCTAAGCGAATAATGTGCCCCTCCTTATCCGTAAATACGTTGCGGGTGTGCCCTTCCACGGACACAGCGCCATCACGCAAGCGAATAATTTTATAATTAAATTCCATCTTGGCCTTATTGAAGGCTGTCATTTTGACCTGAACCTCAAAATCATCATCAAATGTACAGGAATTTTTATACTGCGCTTTGACCTCAGTAATGGGGAAAACTACCCCAGCGTCCATGAGCTCCCCCAAGGTAATACCACAAGCTCTTAAATAGGCGACACGACCCATTTCGAACCAACGCAAATAATTGGCATGATGCACAACGCCCATCATATCTGTTTCTACAAAGCGTACTTTATCACGAATGGTAATCATGGCAAAATCCTTTCACTACTCAAATCAGTACTATATTATAGCACTTTTATTGTAGCATAGAAATACTTAAATGACAAAAAAAGCAGGAAAGCTTTGCATAAAGCTCCCTGCTGTGCTATAATAATACGGTAAAATGCGCCTGTAGCTCAGTGGATAGAGCAGTGGTCTCCGGAACCGCGTGCGGAGGTTCGATTCCTCTCAGGCGCACCACTAAAGATTGTTCAAAAATATAAGTAACATGTGCACTTGGTTCCTTGCGGAACCGCGTGGGTCGGTTCGATTCCTCTCAGGCGCACCACTAAAGATTGTTCAAAAATATAAGTTATAAAATCAGCTCGTCTCCTTAAGCTGGGACGAGCTTTTTGATTTCATTCTATTTTTGCTCCTTATACTGCAAGGCCTGCTGCATAGTCTTTAAGAGCTCCTCTACCTTCAGGGGCTTGGCCACATGCCCATCCATACCCTCGCTCAAGGCCTTTTCCTTATCCTCCTGGAAGGCATTGGCCGTCATAGCGATAATGGGCACATCTGCTAAATGCTTATCCTCCAGCTGGCGAATGGCTCTAGTCGCCTCATAGCCATTCATCACCGGCATCTGGATATCCATCAAAATCATATCGTAGCGCTTAGCTTGAGCCTTAGCTACAGCCTCACTTCCGTTTTCAGCCGTGTCAATTATCAG
>SFCN01000017.1 GCA_004558595.1 Phascolarctobacterium sp.
AAAATCATTACCATAAAATAGATAAAGCCGTCGCTGAAAGACTCTATGCTCAGGAGCTTGCATATTTAGAGGCCAATAAGAAACGAACCTTGAAGGAAATCACTACCCGCCGTATAGCAGAATTCAAGGCTGCTGTAGGCAAATATGTAGGTCTTTAATTTTATAATTTAATATTTAAGGGGGATTTAAAAATGAGTACAAAAGCCAAAGTAGTTGATGCAGATTTTACTACCTCAGCGGTGCCTGCCGCCAACCGACGCAGTCTCTTGACCATGTTCATGATCATGCTGGGCTTCACCTTCTTCTCTGCCAGCATGTGGGTTGGTCAACAGCTGGCCAAGGGCTTGGACCTGTCCGGCTTTATCGGCGCCTTGGTTTTAGGCGGTATCATTTTAGGCGGTTATACCGGTGCTCTAGGCTTTATCGGCGCAGAAAGCGGTTTATCCTTGGACCTTTTGGCCCAACGTAGCTTCGGCATCAAGGGCAGCTATTTACCCAGCGCCATGATTAGCTTCACCCAGGCCGGCTGGTTTGGCGTGGGCTTGGCCATGTTCGCTATTCCCGTTGCCAAGGCTTTGTTTGGCGATAGCCAAACTGTAATGTATGCCATGGTGGCGCTGGCCGGTATTTGCATGACTGCTACAGCTTACTATGGTATCAAAAGCTTGACTGCCATTAGCTATATTGCCGTTCCCTGCGTAGCCATTTTAGGCTCCGCTGCCATGTTCATGGCCATCTCCCAGGGTGAGGGCACCATTGCGGAGCAATTCGCTAAAAGCAGCGGTGATTTAACTGTTATCAGCGGTGCAGGCTTAGTTGTGGGCTCCTTCGTTTCCGGCGGCTCCGCTACGCCCAACTTCACTCGCTTTGCCAAGGATGCCAAAACTGGCTTTTGGACTACCGTTGTGGCCTTCTTCATCGGCAACAGCCTCATGTTCTGCTTCGGTGCTGTATCCTCCATTTTCGTAGGCGGTAACGCCAATGATATTTTCGACGTTATGCTGAAGCTGGGTCTTTTCTGGACCGCAGTGCTGGTTTTAGGTCTGAACATTTGGACTACCAATGATAACGCTCTGTATTCCACTGGCTTAGGTCTGGCCAATATCACTGGCTTGGACAAGAAGAAAATGGTGCTCTTCTCCGGTGCGTTAGGCACTGTCTTAGCAGTATGGCTGTACAATAATTTCTGTCCCTTCCTTGGCATGCTCAACGCAACCCTGCCTCCCATCGGTATCATTCTGGTGCTCAGCTATTTCATGCACAGAGAAAGCTATCAACCAGGAGCGAAGGTTGAGCTGAAGCAAATCGAATGGGGCTCTGTAATCGGCGTTATCGCCGGTGCCGTAGTAGCGAATCTGCTGCCCTTCGGTATCGCTTCCATCAACGGCATGGTCGTAGCTTCTATTTGCTACTTGATTGGCGATAAGATGGGTAAATGAATCTCCTTTCTACCTAGCTAATTATAAAGATATTCTCATAAAAAAGACGCGAGTAACGATTACGTTGCTCGCGTCTTTTACTATTCTATCTTATAAAGATATACTCATTCTGACTAGAAAGCTCTGGTTGAAAGCTATAGCCATAGGTAGTAAAGCCCTGCACTGCCTCTGGCTCCTGGGCATTATGCTCCGCACACCAGCGTACCATACTGCCACGGGCCATTTTAGCCTCTGTAGCCTTCACCTTGTACCCACCCTTTTTATCAGCACAACCAAAAATACAGGTCACAAAGCGTACATCCTTATCTAAATAAGGCTCCACAGCCTTACTATATTCCTTGGAAGCCAAATTTAAAATCACCTTATCCTCGCTGACCAAGGCGTCATACAAGCTCCTGCCCCAATATTGGTAAAGATTTTTCTTCCCAGCCAGCTCCAGCTTAGCCTGCATTTCCAGTCTATAAGGGGTCACTCCATCGCTGGCTCTGAGCAAGCCGTAAAAGCCCGATAAAATACGCAAATTCGCACACACATAGTCCCAAGCGTCACTTTCCAAAACCCTAGGCCCCATATGCGTATATTGCAAACCAACGTATGCTAATACTGCAGGAGTCAAATTCCTTGCCAAATCCATCTGGGAAATACGTTCATAGTTTTGCTCAGCCAAGGCATCGTTGCAGGCCCACAGCTTTTGCAGCTCAGGCATACTCATGCCTTGTAGCTTTAGCAAAATTTCCTTGGTCTGCTGAAAAAACAACCCTTGAGTACAAGGAAAGGCCTCCGTATCGATTTGCATTTGCTTGGCCGGAGAAATAATGATCTTCATATTCAACCTCCTAAAAAATATAGCAGGCCCGCGTCCACAAAAGCAACGTACCTGCTAATAAAGCATCTATATCAATTTCTTTTGGCGGCAGCCGCAATAATGCTCTCTGCCAAAGCTTTTAAGGAAATTCTCTTGGCCATACTAAACTGTTGCATTTTGCGATAAGCCTCTTGCTCCGTCATACCGTGAGCGGCCATTAATATGCCCTTAGCTCTGTCTAATAGCTTGCGAGTCTCCAGACTATCCTTCAGCTGGAACAGCTCAGCATTGAGCCTTTGCATATCCAAAAAACGCTTTTGAGCAATCTCCATGGCCGGGAAAAGCTGCTCTTCGCGAATGGGTTTTACCAAATAAGCGATAACGCCTGCCTCGGAAGCCTTCTCCACAATATCCTGTTGACTATAGGCGGTTAACAAAAGCACCGGAGCTATATTATCAGCAGCGATCAGCTTGGCAGCTGTCAAGCCATCCATAATCGGCATCTTCACATCCATGATGATGAAATCAGGCTTCAGCTCGCGAGCCAGCTTTACAGCCTCCTCACCGTTGGCAGCTTCACCAACAATCTCATGCCCCGCATCGGTCAGCATCTCTCGCAGATCCAGCCGCAAAATCGCTTCATCATCTGCCAGAAGGATCTTCAATTTCTTCAACATTATTTTTCACCTCCCCTGGGAATCCTTACTAATGCAAGTGTACCGCCTTCAGCCCTATTAGTCAAGGTAAAAGAGCCCTGCAAATCGGATTCTGCCATAGTTTTAATAATTTTTAAGCCAAGGCTCTTACGCCCTGAGATTTGGAAGCCTTCGGGAAGGCCAATTCCATCATCAGCGATGGATAATAGGTAACCATCGGCTTCTTCGGCAAAGCGTACCTGCAGCTTACCTGAATTGCGATGCTCAAAGGCGTGCTCAATGGTATTTTGCAACAGCTCGTTTAAAATCAAGGCAATACTCGTAGCCTTATCCGAGGGCAGCTGTACCTCATCCGCCTTAAACTCAGCCTCCAGCTTAAAGTCGGGGTCCAGCATGCTGCTCATGATGGCCTGATATATTCCCTTGGCCACCTTACCCACATCGATGAGCCCCGAATCCTGTTGGGACAAATATTCATGGACAATGGCAATGCTATTAACGCGGCTAATGCAGTCTCGCAAAACCAAGCGTGTCTCACCGCATTGTGCTCGACGGGCCTGTAAACGCAGGAGACTCGCAATAGTCTGAAGATTATTCTTTACGCGATGATGAATCTCCTTGATGACAACGGATTTAATAAGCAGCTCCTGATCCTTCTTGCGGAGCTCCGTGATGTCCTGCAAAATAACGATGGCACAGCCACCTTTGGGACGGGGCACCACCGGCAGCACACGCATGGACAAGAGCAAATCATGCATATTGAACTCCTTGCTTTCCGCTGTGCCCGTATCCATAACCATGCCCACCAAGGGCCAATTAATGGACACATCATTGGTACGACAGCCGATAAGCTGCGGAATTTCCATCACATCAAACATATGCTTAGCTCTATTATTGGCCGCGATAATCAGCTTATTAGAGTCCACCACCATAATACCATCGGAGGGCTCCATACGCTTATAATGCTCATTGCCAACCAGTCCCTGATGCATATTACAAATCAGCTCCATGCTCTGGGCGATGATGATTTCATCAGGACTGGAGCTTTCAAAGCTAATGGCGGCATAGCAACGGCCTCTAGCATCTCGCAAGGGAAAAACCTCCATGGTGTTAAACACGCCTAGCTCCCATTCCCTTTTGCCACGCACGAGCATATTTTTCATCAGAGCCCGTGCCACCAGAGGCTCCTCCACCACTCGCACACGGCGTCCGGTCATATCAGGACGAATGCTGCCCCTTTGCGTGTGGGCCTGCTCCTGTTTGAAAACGGATAAAAACTTTTTATCCACACTGGGAAGATAAATGGTAACCATACCATGGGCCATATCGGCAGCTAAACCCAAAACGGCCTGCATCGTTTGTAAACTATTTTTTTGTTCTGCTGTTAAATTGCTCAGCATGTTTCCCCTCTTCTTTCCAATTCTGTCTTTTCCACAGTCAGATTGGAATAATCCACTTAATTATCCACCATATCCACAGCCTTATCCACTGAGAAAACGGCTTTTTTCTGGTCTTTTCTCTATTTTATCCACATTATCCACAGGCTTTTCCACTGTTTGTACCTTTGTTCAACCCAGCTTTAAGGAAGGATTTGCGTTTAAATCCAGTGGACTTTCATAGCCAGCCTGATACATAAAATGGCCACGGCAAGCAATCATGACCGCATTATCAGTGCAAAGTATGGGCGTTGGGTGCACCAATTGGGCTCCAATGCCCTCCATAGCGACGGCTAGGGTGTTTTGCAGGGTTTTATTAGCGGAGACACCACCTGCTAAAACAATTTTCTTATAGCCAGTTGCCTGCATAGCCAGCACCGCCTGCTTCACTAAAGCATCCACAACCGCCTTTTGAAAGGATGCTGCTACGTCAGCGTAATTAACCTGGCGTCCGGCCTGCTCTTGGTTATGCAAATAATTGATAACAGCAGATTTTAGGCCGCTAAAGCTAAACTCATAGGGCTTGTCCAGCTTAGCCAGGGGAAAATGCATGGCCTCGTCGTTACCATGTAAGGCCAAGCGTTCAATTTCGGGACCACCGGGATAGGGCAGCCCCATAACCCGTGCGATTTTGTCAAAGGCTTCTCCCGCCGCGTCATCACGGGTCTGACCCAAAAGCTCAAAGCTATTGTATCCCGTTACCTTGAGCAGAGCTGTGTGCCCACCGCTGACTACTAAAGCCATGAAGGGCGGCTGCAGCTCCTCATCCGCCAGGAAATTGGCAAAAACATGACCTTCCAGATGATTTACGCCTATTAGGGGTTTACCCGTTGCCCAAGCCAGTGATTTGGCAGCGGAAAGGCCCACCAACAGTGCACCTACCAAACCTGGTCCGTAGGTCACGGCCACGGCATCGATTTTATCCAGAGAAACCTTAGCCTCTTGTAAAGCCGCATCGATAACGGGCATGATATTTTCAATATGCTTTCTTGAAGCGATTTCCGGCACAACGCCACCGAATTTGCGGTGAATCACGATTTGGGAGGAGATGATATTGCTCAAAACCTCCCGACCGTTTTTCACAACAGCAGCCGCTGTTTCATCACAGCTGCTCTCGATGCCCAGAATATAAACATCCTTTTCTTGATTCATCTATTCTTCCTCATTTATCAAGCTACACCATTTTTATACAGCCACATAATGACTGCATTCTCATGGTTGTCCTCATAATAATTAGGCCGAATGCCCTCGCTGGCGAAGCCACAGGTTAAATAGGCCTTTTGAGCAGCCAGATTACTCTCCCGTACCTCTAGGGTCACCGCCTCGGCCCCCAGCTCCCATGCCTTGTTCACCATGGCCGCCGTCAAACGCGTGCCCAGTCCCTGGCCACGCTCTGCCTCAGCTACGGCTACCCGGGTCACCTGAGCCTCGCCTGCCACCAGCCAAAAGCCGGCGTAGCCCACTAAGCGACCCTCTTGCTCCATCACCACATAGGTGGTCAGCTCATTTTCCAGCTCGTTTAGCAGCATTCCGGCATTCCAAGCGTCATAAAAGGCCGTAGCCTCAATGGCCACAACATCAGGAATATCCTCCGCCACCATGGTGCGAAATGTTATTGCTTTTGTCTCTTCTCCCAAAGTTCCTCTGCCTCTGATCTTCTAATATAGTAGGGCTCTAAGCCAAAAATTCTTTTATCTGCCTCAGCGTCAAACTCATCCTGGGCAGCCCAAGCCACGCTGCTAGCCCGGGGCATGCATACTGCTGCAGGTGCCTCCTTAAGCCAAGTTGGTAGTCCCTCCGGACATTTTTTCACTAAGCGTTGGCACTCACCCATGAGCAGGGCAGGACTGCCCTGCAGAGCGATACGCTCCAAGGCCTGCTGAGTATTGACAACCGCCACAGGAGCCAGCTCCACCAGCTGACCTTCCCGCCATTCATATAGGGCTTGATAAAAATTACCCTTTTGGGCATCCAGCACCGGGGATAGCACTACACCCTCCAGCTGAATATTATAAGCTAAAGCCTTCAGGGTATCCACCCCATGCAGGCAGCAGCCCCAGGCGTAGGCCATGGCCTCAGCAGTGGCAAGGCCAATGCGTAGGCCTGTAAAGGAACCCGGCCCCATGCTCACAGCCACGAGCTCGATTTCCTTTTTCTCCACGCCCGTACGCTGGAGCAGCTGCTCCAGCTGGGGCAACAGGCCCTCGGAGTGAGTCATACCCATATTAATCGTATATTCCGCCAAGAGCTCCTGCCCTTGGCACAGAGCCACTGTGCACACCTTGGTAGCAGTATCAATGGCTAAAGTCAGCATCTTCTTCAACCTCCTTGAGCAGGTGCTCATAACGCTCACCCTGAGCAGTTAGCACCGCTCTGCGGCCCACGCCCTCATGACGCAGCACCACCTGCAAATATTCCTCCGGCAGCTGCTGAGGAAAAAGCTCCGCCCATTCAATCAAGGTCACCCCATCGCCTCCGGCATACTCCTCAAAGCCAATGTCCTCCAGCTCCTCGGGCCGATTAAGACGATATAAATCGAAATGACGCACCTCTAGCTCCCGTCCCTCGTACACATTCATTATGGCAAAGGTGGGACTAGTAACCGCCTCAGGGGATACCCCAAGAGCAGTGGCTATGCCGCGGCTCAGCATGGTCTTGCCAGCCCCTAAATCACCGCTTAAGCACAGCACATCCCCATCCTGAAGATGCCTTCCTAAAAGGGCACCTAGGGCCTCGGTGGCTGCGCTATCCTCTAGAAATTTTTCCATACACTCACCTTATAAAAAATCCTTATTTCTAATCAAAGGCTCTTCCACATCCATATGACCGCTGATAGTGGTCACCTTTTTACCTTCAATGAGAATCTGCACTCTTTTAATCTCCGGAAACTCCGTCAAGGTATTGGCAATAGCGTAGCAAAGCATCATTTCTCCGTAGGAGCCCTGACTCTTTTTCGTCAGCTCCTTGGAAAAATTCGCATAGGCCGTGCCCTGCTCATCCACCCTTAGGCCCAGCACCTTGGTGCCGATAGGAAAAACATCCTCCATCCTAGAGTCCTGAGGCTTGGTGCTTACCAAAGCGATCAGAGCGTTTTCCGCAATGGGCTTGCCATTATCGTTAATAGTAAATTTTTCCGGCAATAGCTTTTCTCTGCCATCGGCACAGGCTCGATAAACAATAAAGCTTTGCTGCTTGATCTCCTGCTTAGGTGGCGGTGTGGGCTGAGTAGGCTCCTTTTTGCCAAAATCACAGCCCTGAATCATTACTGCGCACAAAAGCAGCACGAGTAAAACTAGCTTTTTCATAAATACTGCCTCCGTTGCTTATTTAAAATAATTCTCTACGCCCTCCACAATAAGGCGAGCGGTTTTCTTCTGGAACCATCTTCCCTTCATGAGCTTTTCCTCATTGGGATTGGAAATAAAGCACATCTCCAAAAGGGTTGCCGGCATGCTGCAACGCTTCACCACATAGAAATTTGCTTGGCGAACACCTAGATTATCCACGCCGAAATTCTTGGCGAATTTATCCTGAATAGCCTTAGCGATCTTCAAATCGTTATCAGTTTTGGGATAATAATAGCTGGAGAAGCCACCCACGCTCTTATTGACGGAAGAATTAATATGCAAGCTGATAAATAAATCAGAGCCATTCTTTTCCGCTACATTGACCCTTGCCTGCAGCTCCGCTCTGTCGCTGGCGTTAGGCCCGTACACATCCACGTCCTTAGTACGAGTCATGTAAACCTTGGCCCCCTCCTTTTCCAGCAGCTCCTTTACACGCATGCTGATTTCCAAAGTAATTTGTTTTTCCTTGAGACCGCTGGCGCCAATAGCGCCGGGGTCACTGCCACCGTGACCCGGGTCAAGGGTAATAATTTTGCCCTTAATACCGCCACCGGTGCGGAACTTAGTCTTACTCTTAATCGCCAAGGGCTCCTCTACCTTGGTAGATGCTTTTGTGGTAGTAGTAGCGCTATTGCCAACCTTCACATTAGCCTTACTTTCGCTTTTGCTGGTGGGGCTAATTTTCATAACCTTCGGTCCACTGCTTGTCGTAGAGCCCTGACTCGTACTTACCACAGGAGCCTTGCTAGCAGTCCCACTGCTAGAGGAGGGCCTAGTAGTAGAAACCACTGGCGCCGTATTTTCAGAGGACCTTACCACGGGCTGATTAGCCTCAGCCGCATTCACCTTCACCGGCCGCGAGCCCACCACAGGTCGATTACCTACGGTGGTATTGCTAGTAGCTACGGCAGTACCGGCAGCAGGTGTTGTAGGCTTGCTGGCCACAGGAGCTGCCTTCGGCCCCGGTGCGCCAGTGCTGACCACAGCAGTTGTTCTAGCGGCAGTCACATCCATCACTACTCTAAAGGGACGACCTGTCTTAGGGTCCTGCTTGAGCACAAAGGTTTTATAATCACTGCTGGTGATTTGTTGATTTAAGGGTAGATGCACCTCGGTAAAGCTGCCTCCGTCCACCACTCGCAGCTCATCGGCCAAGCTACTTTTAATCTTTTTAATTTTGGGAACCTGTCCGGCCACCTTAGCATTCACAGTAAGCTTCAGCTTAGAGCCCTCTAGCTCCACGGCATAGCCCGCTGAATCTGTAACATCCACTACCAAACGCAGCACATTGCTCTTATCCACACCCCATTTTACATCGGTTATCTGGGCCGCTTGGGCTATCGCTGCGCAAAGCAGCATCCAGACCATAAGGGCCAACAGAAAAATCTTACGCACAGTGCCACCTCTTTTACTAAATCATGATTTTCAGGAAGAAATGCTAACATTTTATTTTAACATTTTTAAGCTATTAATGCAAATATTTACCGACTCCTGAGCCACTATTTCTCTTGCAGCTCCTAAGCAATTGGCTATTTCCCCGGCGGCCAAGCCCACGTTATCGCAAGCCAAGCTACCTGCCAAACCATGCAAATAAACGCCGCAAACTGCAGCCTCGTCAAGGGAAACTCCCTGAGCCGCAAGGCCGACGATAATGCCCGTGAGCACGTCGCCACTGCCGCCCGTAGCCAGAGCACTGGTGCCTGTGCTATTTACATAAATCGTACCATCGGGACAAGCCACAACCGTAGGCGCACCCTTAAGCACAACCACGGCCTGCCATTCCTGAGCGTATTTTTGAGCCACACTAATTCTCTTACTGTTGATTTCCTCCACAGGCAGCCCTGTTAAACGAGCCATCTCTCCCGGATGAGGGGTGAGCACCTTGGGTACAGTCATTTTCTTTAAAATGTCAGTATTATCCTTCAGCGCAGTGATAGCGTCCGCATCAATAACCACTGGCACTTCACTCTTAGTCAAAATCTCCCTAACCATTTGCTGAGTGCTGTCGCTCAGGCCCAGACCCGGCCCAATGGCCAGCACATCGGCCTTATTGGCCCGCGCCAGCACATCACTTGCAGCAGCGCTGCCCAGCACTCCTGGCATCCGCTCCAAAAGCCCGTGCACCATAACCTCCGTCAGCTTTACCGCCAGCACCTCGCGGCTGGAAAGTGGCGTGAGCAGGGACACTAAGCCCGCACCAGCCTTCACAGCGGCGTGGCTGGCTAGAGCCGCAGCCCCGGTGTAACCGGGGCTTCCGGCGCAGACTACCACGCGGCCTGCGTCGCCCTTATGGGCATCCTCGGCGCGCAGTGGCAGCAAGCGCTGCACCATGGGCTCCGTAATGCGATACTTGTGGCTGGGATAATCGGCCATAAGCGCGGCTGGCATGCCTATGCCGGCCACCAGCACTTGGCCGCATAGCCTTTTACCCGGGTACAGCAAAAGGCCTGTTTTCGGCAGAGCCATGGTCACAGTGAGCTCGGCCTGCACAGCGTCCTCGCAGGCCGAGCCGTCATCAGCATTGACACCGGTGGGCACGTCCACAGCTACCACGCGCTTGGCCAGCTCGTTGACGAGCCGGCAGGCCCGTTGAGCTGCGGGACGCAGCTCACCCTGAAAGCCCGTCCCCAAAATGGCGTCCACTACAACGCTGGCCCGTTCCAGGGCCAGCTCCACAGTGAACCAATCCTCGTCCTTCTCAACGACCATTACAGCAACGCCTGCGGCCTGCAGCATAGCTAATTCAGCTGCGGCATCGCCACTGATTTTCTCCAAGGTGGAGCCAATCAAGAACACCTTGACAGGAACGCCATAGCTAGTAAGCCAACGTGCAGTGCCAAAGCCGTCACCGCCGTTATTACCGCCACCGCAAAGAATAACCACCTTGGATGCTGCTTTAGGGGCAGCGCTGCCCTTGGCTCCCTCGCTAAGCAGCTTCGTTACCACATCAGCCACCTGCTTAGCTGCCGCATCCATTAATACTATACCCGGCACACCGTATTTCTCCGTGGCCAGCCTATCTATTTCCTTCATTTCTGTAGCTGTTACAAGCTTCATTCCTTATCTCCCTCCATAACTACATAAGCCAACGCCGTTGCACGGCTGTGACTCATACTCAACGCTATATTCTTGACTCCCAGCTTCGCCGCTAGCTCTGCGTGATAGCCACTGAGCTGGACGCTAGGCTTGCCTAAGGCATCATTGAGAACAATGATTTCAGTTAATTCGCCACCTCTAAGCCCGGTACCCAAGGCCTTGAGCACAGCCTCCTTGGCCGCAAAGCGAGCCGCGAAGCTTGCAGCCGCCTGCTTGCCACGGCTCTCGCAGTAAGCGATTTCCTCGGGAGCATAAACACGCTCCACAAAAGCTCTGCGCTCCAGAGCCTTCGCCACTCGCGTAATCTCTATCACATCACAACCAACGCCAATCAGCATGGTCATCCTCCTTTGCGAATTAAAACTAGATTCGTAACTATAATTTATTCTTCCACTATAAGCAAAAATCCTTTTTTTAAATTAACTTTTCACAAAAAAGTAAAAAGCCTGCCACATTTAAGTGACAGGCTTAAAACTCTACTTACTTGTAAATCCTGACTAGTACGTCAGATACGGGATTTATTTTCCGGGGAAGAAAGGCCATACCATAGGAATAACCACCAAAGATACCACGAAGGCAACAAGCACCAAGCCGGTACCAGCCTTTACATAGTCCATGAATTTATAACCGCCGGGGCCTAATACCAAGGTATTGGGAGGAGTGCCTACAGGAGTCGCAAAAGCGCAGGATGCTGCAACGGCAATGGCCATCAGTACAGCCTTCGGGTCAGCGCCCAATTGCTTGGAAATAGCAACACCGATGGGGCACAGCAGAGCTGCGGAAGCGGTATTGGACATGAACTGGGTCAGGCCGCAGGACAGAATGAAGAGAACTGCTGTTACAACCAGCGGAGAAGGAGTACCGCCCATGAGGCCAACGGTCCATTGAGCGATCAGCTTGCCAGCACCGGTCTTATCCATTGCGGAAGATACGGGCATCATACCTGCGAACAGGAAAATGGTTACCCAGTCGATGGAAGCATAAGCTTGCTTTTCAGTCAAGCAGCCGGTCAGTACGCAAACCAAAGCACCGATAACAGCTGCCATTTCCAAGGTAACGCCCTTGATACCTAGAGCCATTACCAAAACAACGGCTAACAGGATAACGCCGGAGATAATCATCTTGTTCTTGGATGTTTCGTTAGCTTCGATTTCTTGCTCGATTTCTTGGTCCGCAGATAATTCTTGCTTGGGCAGCAAATATTTGCCTACGAACATCATATAGAGCATACCAGCTATGGAAACAGGAATACCGATCCAAGCGAATTCGAAGAAGCCAAAGGGCTCCAGACCTGCTGCGGTCAATGCGCCGGTAGCGATAATATTAGGCGGTGTGCCTACCATGGTGATGATACCGCCCCAACCGCAAGCGAAGGCCAAGGGCATCAGCTGACGGGAAGCAGGAATCTTAGCGGATGCGCAAATACCCAATGCTACAGGGAGCAAGCAGGCTGCAGTACCAGTATTGGACAGTACGGCGGACAAGCAGGTACCAACGGCCATCAAGCCGAACATTAGGCTGTTTTCACCGGTACCAACCATTTTAACAACGGTGTTACCAATGGCTTGAGCCAAGCCGGTGTAGAACATGGCTGCGCCAACTACGAACATGCCAGCGAACAAAACTACGGTGGAGTTAGACAGGCCACTGAATACTTGCTTAGTGGGGATCAAGCCTAACAGGCCGCAGGCAATGGCGCCAGCGGTAGCAGTAACTGCAAGGGGAATAAGTTCGGTTACGAAAAATAATGCAATTACGGCCAACAGAATTAAACATTTAATTGCTGGGGACATTATAAGTTCCTCCTTTTAAAATATTCCAGAAATCGCATATTCTACTATGCTCCTTCCGTTGACATTATACTATCACAGTCTTACGCAAGCTTTTGCTGCATAGGCAACAGAAGCAGCTTTATAATCTGAAAATTTTGTTAACTTTATTAATGATAATCATTTTCATTATTACACAATATTCTTTCTTAAATTAAGTAAGTTTATTTAGTTTTTTAAGCAAACTACAACAGCTTACAACCAATAAAAAAGAGACGTCCACAAACGTCTCCTTTTTCCTATACTTATGCAATTTCTTGATATAACTATACATTATCTCCATGTGCAGAAGCAAGCAGCTCAAAGTTGTTCTTCGTAAAATCGATAAGGCCCTCCTCCTTCATACGAGCCAGCTCCCTAGTCAAAGCGCTGCGGTCCGCATCTAGATAATTGGCCAAATCCGTGCGATTAAAGGGAATGGTAAAGCTGCGACAGCCATGATTGCGAGCCTCCTGCTCCAGATAAGCCAAAATCTTGCTACGCAATGTTTTCTTACACAGTATCTCCGTTTTTTCGATTAAACGCGTATTATTATCTGCCAAAATGGACACAATATTGCACATGAGCCTTTGCGAAGCCTTGCTGCTGGTATCACTATCAAAGAGAGTCCGACCTAGGGGTAGCATCAACACCTCACTGTCGCTGGCTACAAAATAGCTCACCGCGCTGCGGTCCCCCAGCTGACCCAAAAAGTTTTCTGCAAAAACTGAGCCCGCGCCTAAATTAGCGATAATGGACTTCTCGCCCCAAATATCCTCTTTAATCATCTGCACAGTGCCCTCCAGCACTACGCACAAATTTTCCACACAATCTCCTGCTAAATAAATATAGTCTGACTTCGGAAAATGCTTAATGAGTCCATGGAATTTTTGTAGTACTTCGTTGATTTCTTCCCTATCCAAGCCCTGAAACAAGGGTATTTCCATGTAATTAGGTGTGTACATTTTCACTGCCATCCTCGTCACCGCCCTCATATACTTACTTCATGCACCTTAATTATGCCAAACTACTGGGTTTCTGTAAATATTTTGTAATTAAAGTAAGTTTTATGTAAGTATGTTGCGTTAGCAACATATATTAAGCATGACCGAACCCTGCTACCTATAAATCAAGAAAGTAAAAGCTTCCGCCACGATCAATGACGGAAGCTTGTTTTTACTTAAAAAGGTTTTTAATTTTATTGAGGAAGCTTTTTTCCTCCGGGTTAATATTGTCCTTACTAATGGACTCAAAGGCCCGCAAAGCATCCTTTTGCTTCTCGCTAAGCTTGGTGGGAACAACCACCTTAACGCGTACCAATTGGTCACCACGCATACCGCCACGCAGGCTGGGAATGCCCTTGCCCTTCAGGCGTAGCACCTTACCGGGCTGAGTACCCTCGGGAATTTTCATGGTTACCTGACCATCCAATGTGGGTACCTGAACCTCAGCGCCCAGAGTAGCCTGTACGATATTGATAGGTATCTCGCATAAAACAGTAGTGCCGTCACGTTCAAAGAACTTATGTGGCTTCACATACAGATATACGTACAAATCACCGCTCGGCCCGCCCTTAGCGCCAGCCTCGCCCTCCCCTGCTACACGCAGTCTGGAGCCATTATCAACTCCTGCAGGAATCTTCACCTTCAGGTGTTTATTCTTCTTTACAGTGCCCTTGCCACGGCATTCCTTACAGGGCTCAGAAATAATCTTGCCCTCCCCATGGCATTTAGAGCAGGGACGCTCGTTGACCATCTGGCCAAACATGGTGTTCTGAGTAAAGCGTACGTAGCCTGTGCCATGGCAATCCGGGCAGGTTTCTACCTTGGAGCCCGGCTCCGCCCCATTGCCGTGGCAATGAGGACAAGTCTCGTCACGGTACAGATTAATTTCCTTTTCAATGCCAAAGGCCGCCTCTTCGAAGGTAATCTCCAAATCGAAGCGCAGGTCAGCGCCACGCTGAGGTCCAGCGTTGCTGGCGCGGCCACTGCGGCCGCCCTGACCACCAAAGAACATATCAAAGATATCCTCCATGCCGCTGCCGCTAAAGCCGCCAAAGCCACCACCGAAGGGATTGCCGCCGGGGCCGCCGCCCTGCTGAGCCTGCTCAAAGGCATCAGGACCTAATTGGTCGTATTGGGCACGCTTGGTTTCATCGGACAGCACGCTGTAGGCCTCGTTAACCTCTTTGAACTTTTCCTCGGCCTCCGCATTACCTTTATTACGGTCAGGATGATATTTCAGGGCCAGTTTACGGTATGCTTTTTTTAATTCGTCCGCAGTGGCGGTCTTAGACACGCCCAGGACGTCATAGTAGTCTCGTTTAGCCATAATCTTGGCCTCCAATTATATATTAAGTTAGTGCCCAAAAGCTTTTGGGGCCATTGGGCACTATCATAGTAAATATCAATTCTATGGACCGCATAGAATGTGCCAGATACGAGGCGCGGCGACGCAGACGTATTAATAATACTTCAAGGAGCCGCAACGAAGTAGATGGTGCATTATATGCGGTCGCTGTTGAACTTCTTATTTCTTATCGTCAACGACTTCGGCGTCTACTACATCGTCATCGTGCTTTGCGCCGCCTTGTGCGCCAGCGCCTGCGCCTTGAGCGCCCTCAGCGCCCTTTTGCGCTTCGGTTTCCTTGTACAGCTCAGCGCTCAGCTCATAGAGCGGCTTGGTCAAAGCTTCGGTATCAGCCTTAATCTTAGCAAGGTCGTCACCCTTTACAGATTCCTTCAGAGTGTCTACAGCAGCTTTAACCTTAGCGATCAAATCATCCTTACCCTTGCCTTCCATGTCCTTCATGGTCTTTTCAGCTTGGTAAATCAGGTTGTCGGCTTGGTTTTTAACCTCAACGCCTTCCTTGCGTTTCTTATCAGCTTCAGCATTAGCTTCAGCTTCCTTAACCATTCTCTCTACTTCGTCCTTATCCAAGGTACCGGAGGAGGTAATGGTAATCTTTTGTTCCTTACCGGTGCCCAGATCCTTAGCGCTTACGTTTACGATACCGTTCGCATCGATGTCGAAGGCAACCTCAATCTTCGGTACTCCACGGGGAGCAGCGGGGATACCGCTCAGCTCAAAGCGGCCTAGAGTCTTGTTGTCAGCGGCCATTTCGCGTTCGCCCTGCAGAACATGGATATCAACGGAGGGTTGGTTATCAGCTGCAGTGGAGAATACTTGCTTCTTGGAAGTCGGAATGGTGGTGTTGCGGTCGATAATCTTGGTGAAGACACCGCCCAGAGTTTCAATACCCAAGGACAACGGAGTTACGTCCAGCAGCAGCACGGAGCCAGTGCCTTCCTCGCCGGAAAGTACGCCAGCTTGAATAGCAGCGCCTACAGCGACGCATTCGTCCGGGTTAACGCCTTTATAGGGCTCCTTGCCCATGAATTTCTTAATAGCAGCCTGTACAGCGGGGATACGAGAAGAACCACCAACCAGTACAACCTTGGAAATATCGCTGCTGGACAGACCGGCGTCGCTCATAGCTTGGCGAACGGGGCCCATGGTGCGTTCTACCAGATCAGCGGTCATAGCTTCGAATTTAGCACGGGTCAGATCCATATCCAAGTGTTTCGGGCCATCAGCACCTGCAGTGATGAAGGGCAGGTTGATATTGGTGCTCATAACACCGGACAGCTCGATTTTAGCCTTTTCAGCAGCCTCACGCAGACGTTGCATTGCCATGCGGTCGTTGGACAGGTCAATGCCCTCAGCCTTCTTGAATTCTTCAACCATCCAGTCCATGATCTTCTTATCGAAGTCATCGCCGCCCAGATGAGTATCGCCATTGGTAGCTTTTACTTCGAATACGCCATCGCCTACATCCAGAATGGATACGTCGAAGGTGCCGCCGCCCAGGTCATATACCATGATGGTGTGGTCATCTGTTTTATCAATGCCATAAGCCAGAGATGCAGCGGTAGGCTCGTTGATAATACGCAGCACTTCCAGACCGGCGATTTTGCCTGCGTCCTTAGTAGCCTGACGTTGGCTATCGTTGAAGTATGCCGGAACGGTAATTACCGCTTGGGTTACCTTTTCGCCCAGATATGCTTCAGCATCAGCCTTCAGCTTTTGCAGAATCATAGCAGAAATTTCTTCCGGAGAGTATTTTTTATCATCGATGGTTACACGATAGCTGCCCTCGCCCATATGACGTTTAATGGAGCTGATGGTTCTGTCAGGGTTAGAAACTGCTTGGCGTTTTGCCAATTGACCAACCAGACGCTCGCCATTTTTAGCGAAGCCAACTACGGACGGGGTCAGACGGGAGCCCTCTTGGTTAGTAATAACGGTGGGTTCGCCGCCTTCCATTACAGCAACAACAGAGTTAGTAGTACCTAAGTCAATACCAATTACTTTAGACATTTGTTTTTCCTCCTATAGCGACTGTCGATAAAGCATCATCTGCTTCACAATTTTTCGTCGACGTACCTCCAGTACGACTCCTCAAAATTGCTCGCATCTAATACTTTCTCACCAGTCTTGTTCGCAAAATATTTTAATAAGTTTATTTACAATTTATTCATTCGCGTTGACGCGAACCTTACTATGACGAATTACCTTATCGCCCAGCTTGTAGCCCTTTTCGAAGACCATATCAATGATTTCGTCCTCTAATTCAGGGTTATGCCCACGCATTACAGCTTCGTGGAGCTGCGGGTCAAATTTTTGGTCCTGGGCCGGAATCTCCTCTACCTTTAATTCACTAAAGGTAGCTTCAAATTGACGGCGAATCTTTTGCATACCAGTGATAACGCCCTCCATATCGGTGGCCTTGGCTGCGCTGGCTTCAGCGCGCTCAAAATTATCCAGCACCTTCAAGAATTTGCCTACCACACCGGCAGTCACGAAAGTGGAAAGCTGTTCCTTTTCCGTAGCAGTGCGGCGACGGAAGTTTTCAAAATCAGCCTGCAAACGCAACAGACGATTGGTTAATTCTTCAATCTTCACATCCTTGGGGTCCGGCTCCGCTTCCTTAGCGGGCTCCTCCTTGGTCTCAACTGTTTCCTCAGCCTGAGCTTCTTCAGTGGTGGCTTCTTGCTTTACTTCGGCATTTTCAGTGGCCTGAGCCTCTTCCTGAGCCATGGTGTCTTTTACATCATTCTCTTGCAAAGCACTTCCTCCTTTAACTGTATTTTATCATCCTATTTGTTACTTTCATGCTCAAACATGGTTTTCAAATATTTGTGCAGATAATCCATAACAGAAATTACCTTGCCATATTCCATGCGTGTGGGTCCCAGCACGGCCATAGTGCCCACTATCTTACCGTTTAAGCGGTAGGTGGCCTGCACCATGCTGCAATCCTGGATGCCGGAGAATTTGTTCTCGCTGCCAATGGTTATCTTAAGGCCGCTGTCCTCACCGGACTTCAGAAGGTCCCGCACCACGCGCTCCTCCTCTAGAATGCCTAGCAGGTTACGCACCCGCTCCACATCCCGGAACTCCGGCTGATTCAAAAGCTGCTTGGTGCCACCTAGGAACACCTTCTGCTCCATATGCTTATTGCGCAAACGTCGCAAAGATTGCACCAGAGAAGTAAAGAGCAGCTTGTCCTCGGTAATATTGCTATGTACCAGAGCCAAAAGCTCCTCGCTAATATCGGCGAGCTCCTTGCCCTCCAGCAAGCGGCTAATTTTGCCTGCCAGATAATCCAATTCCTCAGGTCGCATGCCCAAAGGAATTTCTACCACGCAGTTGTCCACATTACCGTCATCAGTAATGATGCACAGGATGGCATGATGCTCATCCAGAGGCAAGAACTTCATGTAACGGAACCTGGCTCCCGCATCCCGGTTGGCCAAAACCATGGATACGTTCTGGGTCATACGGGAAAGAATCTTGGCGGTGGACTGGAAGATTTCGTCCAGACTTCTACGTCTTTCATTAAACCAACCATTGATCAGCGCTCTTTCGTTATCAGAAAGGGCTCCTGGCTCAATCAAGGAGTCCACATACAAGCGGTAGGCTTGAGCCGAGGGTACACGTCCTGCCGAGGTGTGGGGCTGTTCCAGATAACCCAACAGCTCCAAATCACTCATCTCGTTGCGGATGGTGGCGGGGCTCAGTCCCAAATCATATTTGCGGGCAATGGTTCTGGAGCCAACCGGCTCAGCAGTCGAAATATAATCCTCAATTATGAGCTGGAGAATTTTTTTCTTTCTATCATTTAACATATTCCCACCTCATTTAGTTGTTAGCACTCATATCGTTGGAGTGCTAACATCTTGGTATAAGAATAGCACTCCCATCCTTTATTGTCAACAGCTTTTTCTAAAAAAACTGGCTCGTCACAAATATTTCAAATACTAAAGCGCTTGGGCAAAATAATAACGGGCGAGGCTGCTTCCTCGTCCGTCATAATTTAAGCATCTACAAAGATAGCGAATATTTGGTTGCCTACCTCCATGCCCCTGGATGTGAGCCATAAGCGCTGTTTATCCCCATCGTATTGAACCAAGCCCTCCTTAATAAAAGGCTCCAGCTGCAGGCCATAGCGCTGCCACACATCCACACCGAAGCGTACCTGCGCCTCCGCAAGGTCGGCCCCTGCGACACGTCTTAAACCCATAAACATAAACTCTTCCAACTGCTGACTCGGTGTAATCGCTTCTATAGAGTATAGCTCGCTGGTGCGCCAATCCCTAAAGGTCAAAGCCTTCGCCGCTTCAATATATTCAGGGACTGTGCTTACTGCGGTGCGACGATAAGCGAAGTTAGCATGCGCTTCAACTGGATCCGCAGATGCCGAACTAGTTTGATGATCGCGGGCGTAGTATGTACTACGCTCGTCACTGTAGGTGCTATCATTTACAGCAAAGCCGCAGGCAGCAGCGCCGAAGGCTATGTAGGGGTGGTACTGCCAATAGACAGTATTATGCCTAGAATATTGCCCGTTTTTGGCATAATTGCTAATTTCATAACGCTCGAAGTCCGCCTCTGCCAACAATCTCTGCACAAGCTCGTACATGTCCGCTGCCTCATCCTCGTCCGGTAAAAGCATTTTACCGGATGTGACTAAGCGTTCCAAGGGTGTGCCTTCCTCTAGGATGAGGCCATACACGGACAGATGCTCAATACCGGTTTTGGTGAGCCTAAAAATCGTATCCTTTAAGCTAGCCAGGCTCTGCCCGGGCAAGCCGTAGATAAGGTCGCAGCTAATGCGACGAAAGCCAGCCTGCTTAGCCAGAGCGATGGCTTCCAATGCTTGCTGCGCTGTGTGAATGCGACCTATGTTCCGTAATTCTTCATCCTGCAGGGACTGCACGCCGAAGCTGATGCGGTCAAAGCCTGCGGCACGCAGACGCTGCAGCTTAGCTAGGTCGGCTGTGCCAGGGTTCACCTCAATGGTAGCTTCAACTGTATTTTGCCAGAAGCCGTAGGCCTTCAAAGTGTTCACAATACGCTCTAGGCAATCTGTAGGTAATAGGCTGGGCGTGCCTCCGCCGAAATACACTGTAGCGACAGCAGCGACCTTCCTCGCCTCCTCCCCTCGCACCTCTATTTCATGGCACAGAGCCTCCGTATAGGCCCGCATTTCCCTCTCGCCAAAGCAAGCATAGGAAGCAAAATCGCAGTACAAACACTTCTGCTTACAAAAGGGGATATGTACATATATGGCTTGATATTGGCGCCAAGCCTTACTTTCAGTCAACTCCAAAGGTATACCAACTTTCTTCTATTAGAACAAATGTTGCTTTATGTTTAAAAATATGCTATAATGTACTGGACAACCGTGTTTCAGGGTGGTTTGGCCTCCAGTAACGAAGGAGGTGATGCTGTATGAAGAACTACGATTTCAAGGATCTGATGTCCTTTGGTATGTTTCTCCTGGCATTGCTGACTTTCATCCGCTTGATGGTCCAGTAAAATAATTTTCCCTAAAAAGAAAATCCATCCCAAACTTGGCAGAGCGCGGGATGGATTTCTTCTTTCCTAAACAAAGCCAACCCACCTTGTGGGCGGTTGTCTTTCTACGTCTATTATAGCATATTATGTACTTTTTGCAAGTCTTTAAATCTTAGCCTTCAGCTCAGCCAGCTTCGCTTCCTGTGCTGCCAGCACCTTGTCACCAAGGGCAAACTGCTTCTCATTTTCAGAGAAGGCCGGTCCACCATAGGAACGACGTGCTTCTACACAGTTAGCAGGGTCTAGGGCTGCCAACAAATCACTTTCAAACAAATCGGAGAATTGCTTGTACTCCTCAATGGGAATCTCTAAGAGGAATTTACCCTTCTCAATAGCATAAGCCACGCATTTACCGACCACCTCATGGGCCTGACGGAAGGGCAAGCCCTTGCGTACCAAATAATCAGCCAAATCAGTAGCGTTGGAGAAGTCGTGAGCCACAGCCTGAGCCATCTTATCCACATTCACGGTCATAGTCAAAATCATATCACGATATACGGCCAAGGTGAATTTCACAGTGTCGATAGCGTCGAAGAAGCCCTCCTTGTCCTCCTGCAAATCCTTGTTATAGGTCAGGGGCAGACCCTTAGCAGTGGTCAGCATAGCCATCAAATGGCCATAGACACGACCGGTCTTGCCACGTACCAGCTCGGAAATATCCGGGTTTTTCTTTTGGGGCATCATGGAAGAGCCAGTCGCGAAGGCATCATCCAGCTCCACAAAGCCAAACTCAGTGCTGCTCCACAGGCAAATCTCTTCGCTTAAACGGCTCATGTGCATCATAAGCGTAGAGGCGAAGGACAAAAATTCGATAACATAGTCACGGTCGCTAACTGCGTCCATAGAGTTGGGATACACAGTGCCAAAGTTTAGCTCCTCAGCCACCATATGACGATCAATGGGGAAGGTGGTGCCAGCGATAGCGCCGGCGCCCAGAGGCATCAAATCCGCACCCTCCCACACGCCTAAAAGACGGCGGAAGTCACGCTGCAGCATATTGAAATAAGCCAGCAGGTGATGAGCGAAAGTAATCGGCTGCGCACGCTGCAGATGGGTATAGCCCGGCATCAAGGTTTTCTCGTGCTGCTTCGCTACGCTCAGCAGCGCTTCTTCGAAGCGCAGCAAAAGCTCGGCAATCTCCGTTACCTCGCGCTTCATATACATATGCATATCCAGCGCTACCTGGTCGTTACGGCTGCGAGCAGTGTGCAGACGCGCACCGGCGCTGCCGATGCGCTCGGTCAGACGAGCCTCCACATTCATGTGAATATCTTCCAGGTCCACGCTAAATTCAAAATTACCAGCCTCAATATCAGCTAAAATATCCTTCAAACCAGCAATAATCTTCTCCCCGTCCTCTGCCGGAATGATGCCACACTTGGCTAGCATGCGCGCATGAGCCATGCTGCCACGGATATCCTCGTGATATAAACGCTTATCAAAATCAATGGACGCATTAAATGCGTCCACTAATTCATTGGTATTCTTACTAAAACGACCGCCCCAAAGCTTTGCCATTATTTCAGGGTACCTTTCTTCATCATCGCACGAACCTGCAGGGGCAGACCGAACAGATTGATGAAGCCGGTGGCATCAGCTTGGTTGTAAACCTCGTCCTCGCCGAAGGTTACATATTCTTGGCTGTACAGGGAGTACGGGGATTTTACGCCTGCGCTGTAAATATTGCCCTTGTACAGTTTCATGCGAACAGTACCGGTAACAGTTTTTTGGGTTTCGTTTACGAAGCCATCCAGAGCCTCACGCAGGGGGCTGAACCACATGCCATCATAAACCAGCTCAGAGTAGCGGATGGAAACTTGTTGCTTGAAGGATTGGGTTGCGCGATCCAGGCACAGGTTTTCCAAATCATTGTGGCCGTAGTAGATGATTGCGCCAGCGGGGTTTTCATAAACGCCACGGGATTTCATGCCTACCAGACGGTCTTCAACCATATCGGTAATACCAACAGCGTTGCGAATGCCGATTTCATTCAGTTTTTCTACCAATTTAGCGGGGCTCAGCTTTTCGCCGTTTACAGAAACGGGAACGCCTTCCACATATTCCAGTTCAACATATTCCGGTTTATCGGGAGCCTTTTCAGGAATATTGGTTACGATGAACAGCTCATCCTTCGGCGCATTCCAGGGATCTTCCAGATCGGAGCCTTCGTGGGACAGATGCCACATATTGCGGTCCATGGAATAGTCATGGTCATGGGATACAGGAATGGGAATATTGTGAGCAGCAGCGTAGTCGATTTCTTGGTCACGAGAACGCAGCTCCCATTCACGCCAAGGAGCGATAATAGCCAAGTCAGGGTTCAGAGCTTTAATAGAAAGCTCAAAACGAACTTGGTCATTGCCCTTGCCGGTAGCGCCGTGAGCGATAGCGTCAGCGCCTTCAGCTTCAGCGATTTCTACCAATTTTTTAGCGATCAACGGACGAGCGAAGGAGGTACCCAGCAGGTATTTCTTCTCATAAACAGCGCCAGCCTTAACGGTGGGCCATACATAATCTTTAATGAACTCTTCCTTCAAATCCAGAATGTAGCATTTGCTAGCGCCGGTTTTAATAGCCTTGTCATGTACGGGGTCCAGCTCATCACCTTGGCCCAGGTCAGCACAAGCAGCGATAACCTCGCAACCATTGTAGTTTTCCTTCAACCAAGGAATGATTACGGATGTATCAAGGCCACCGGAGTAAGCCAGAACTACTTTTTTAATGTCTTCTTTTTTCATTGCAAATAGCCTCCTAAAACTGCATAATATAAGCTCGCAGTGTATATTCTTACAAACTTCCTGTATTATAACACTTTTTTATGCATAATGCTAGAGTTTTTACTCATGTATACAGGATTTTTCTCTATTTTACAGTACCTCGTCACTCATCAAGAGAGCCATAATGGCCTTTTGTACGTGGAGGCGATTCTCAGCCTGATCAAACACCACGGAATGCGGTCCTTCCAGCACATCCTCGGTAATTTCTTCGCCACGATGAGCGGGCAGGCAGTGCAGTACGATGCACTCCGGACGAGCAACATCCAGCAACGCTTGATTAATTTGATAATTATGCAGAGCCTTGAAGCGAATATCGCGCTCAGCCTCCTCGCCCATGCTGGTCCATACATCAGTATAGAGCACATCGGCGCCCTTAGCAGCCTTAAACAGGTCCTCCTCCACGGTAATGGTGCAGCCAGTATGGGAAGCGTCCTCCTGCGCCTCAGCCAATACCTCGGGGTCTGGCTGATAGCCCTTAGGGCTAGCGCAAACCATATTCATGCCCACCTTAGCGCAGGCGTACATCAGAGAATGGGCCATATTATTACCATCGCCCACATAAACCATCTTACGACCCTTCAATACCTCCATCTTTTCTTGGATGGTGAACATATCGGTCAAGGCTTGACAGGGATGCAACAGGTCGGTCAGGCCGTTAATAACCGGCACACTTGCATATTTAGCCAGCTCCACTACGGATTCGTGGGAGAAGGTGCGAATCATGATGCCATCAACCATACGGGAAAGTACGCGGGCAGTATCACGAATGGGCTCGCCACGGCCAATTTGCGAAGCGGAATCACTCAAATAAATGGGGTGACCGCCAAGCTGCCAAAAGCCAACCTCAAAGGAGGTTCTAGTGCGAGTGGAAGCCTTGGAGAAAAGCATAGCCAAGGTCTTGCCCTTCAAATATTGATGGGGCTCACCAGCCTTTTGTTTACGCTTTAATTTTTTAGCAACATCCAAAATAGTAGCCACTTCACCGACAGTCAAGTCGTGAATGGAAAGCAAATCCTTATTTCTTAAACCCATTTTTATCCCCTTTTTACATAGCTGCCAGGGCTTTATCCAAAGCAGCCACTACCATATCAATTTCTTCCTCGCTAATAATCAGCGGCGGAACAATACGAATAACGCTACCAGCGGTGCAGTTTACAATAACCCCATTAGCCAAGCAATGCTCTACCACAGGACGACCCTCGCTGGTCAGCTCCATGCCCAAAATCAGGCCGCGACCGCGCACTTCCTTGACCAGAGCAGGATACTTAGCCTGCAGCTTTTTCAGCTCACCCATGAAGTATTCGCCTTTTTGGGCAACCTTCTCCACCAAGCCCTCGGACTTAATGGTCGCCAAGGTAGCATAAACAGCAGCGCAGGCCAGCGGGTTACCACCGAAGGTACCGCCATGGTCGCCAGGCTTGAACACATGGGCCAAACGCTCCGTCACAGCAAAGCCTGCCACCGGAAAGCCACCGCCAATGCCCTTAGCAAAGGTCAGCACATCGGGCTTCACGCCGCTATGCATATAGCCAAACCATTTACCCGTGCGAGCTACACCGGTTTGTACCTCGTCAAAAATCAGCAGTGCATCGTATTTATCGCACAAAGCACGTACCTGCTGCAAATACTCATCACTGGGCACATGCACGCCGCCCTCGCCCTGAATGGGCTCTAAGAGCACAGCGCACACATCCTCATCCATCACAGCCTCCAAGGCCTTGATATCAGCATAGGGCACCAGCACATGGCCCGGGCTCAGCGGACCATAGCCCACGTGATAATAATCATGGCCCGTAGCGGCCAACGTATCGAAGGTACGTCCGTGGAAGGACTCGTCTGCGGAAATAATCTTATACTTGGTGGGAGATTTAGCCACGCCATACTTACGGGCCAGCTTCATAGCTCCTTCGTTGCCCTCGGCGCCGCAGTTAGCGAAGAAAATACGATCCATACCAGTGGCTTCAGCAACTAAGCGCAGAGCCTTCGCTTGGATTTCCGTGTAGTACAAATTCGAGCAATGCATAACCTTAGTAGCTTGCTCCGCAATAGCCTTTACCAAAACCGGATGATTATAGCCCAAGGAGTTTACCGCAATACCGGCGAAGGCATCGATGTATTCGTTGCCCTCATTATCCCACACCTTGCAGCCCTGTCCGTGGTCCATCACCATTTGGTAACGACCAAAAACGGGCAGATAATATTTCTCGGTCTGTTCAATAACAGTTTGTTTATTCATCAATATAAGGTCCCCTCTTATTAATTCCTCCGCCTCGCAAGCTCGGCACCTCCCTTTTAACGCTAAGACCCACGTTGTCGCAAGCGCAGTGCAGCGAGAACGTGCTGGTCATGCTAATCCCTTTAGGGAAAAAGGGAGGCAACCATGAGCTCTAAGTTAGGCTCCCTTTTCAAAGGGAGCTGTCAGCGAAGCTGACTGAGGAATTTTTATTTTAATTCCTTCACTACCTCGGTGCCAACACCCTTGTCGCTCAGGATTTCCATCAAAATAGTGTGCTCAGCACGACCATCGATAATGTGGGTCTTTTTAGCGCCGCCGCTCAAAGCGGTGATGCAAGCGCGTACCTTAGGAATCATACCGCCGTCAATTTTACCGCGGATAATCAGCTCCTGAGCCTTTTCAAAGGTCAGGGTAGAAATAAAGCTGTTCTCATCACGATAATCGGAATAAATGCCGCGTACATCGGTCAATACCAGCAGCTTCTCAGCCTTCAACGCGCCAGCAACCTCACCAGCCACGCTGTCAGCGTTAATATTATAGGTTTCTCCCTGAGCGCCTACGCCGGTAGGAGCGATAACAGGGATAAAGCCTGCATTCAAAAGCACATCAATCAGCTCGGTGTTAACCTTTTCCACATTGCCCACATAGCCAATATCTACCAGATTAACCTCGCCGTTTTCATAAACATCAGCCAAATGCTTCTTAGCTTGAATCAGAGTCGCGTCCTTACCGTTCAGGCCCACAGCCTTGCCACCTAAGGTATTCAGCCGAGACACCAGATCGGTGTTGATTTTACCAACCAGAGCCATCTCCGCAATGCCCACGGACTCAGCATCAGTTACGCGCAGACCGCTTACAAACTCGCTCTTCTTGCCAGCCTGCATCAGCATGCGGGTAATTTCCGGGCCACCGCCGTGCACAACAACAGGACGCATACCAGCGCATTGCAGGAAAACGATATCCTGCAGCACCTTGTTCTTCAGCTCATCGTTGAGCATAGCGTTGCCGCCATATTTAACCACGATGGTTTTATTCTTAAACTTGCTCAGATAAGGTAATGCCTCCACGAGAGTTTGTACTTGGGAATCGTTCATCAACATTGTAAAATCCTCCTTATATTATATTGAAAAGAATAAACTATCAAATGTTAAAATAAAAGAAATAAATATAATAATTATGTAAAAACAGAAATTTCTTTTGAATGGAGTAATTATTATATTTACGAATTAAGTATGATACTCACCATTAATCTTCACATATTCATAGCTAAAGTCGCAGGTCCACACCGTAGCCTTCTCGCTACCAGCGGCCAAATCAATGGTCATAGAAATATCATGCTGACTCATCGTCGGAGCCAAAGCCTCCGCCGGCACATTACAGTTCATGCCGTTCTCCACCAAGCGGATACCGCCGATTTCCAAATTAACCTTGTCCGCAATCATCTCCGCGCCGCTGTAGCCAGCCGCGCACACAATGCGACCCCAGTTCGGGTCCTCACCGAAGAAAGCAGTTTTAACCAAAGGAGATTTAGCTATGGCCATAGCCGCAGTCTTAGCGTCAGCCCAGGTAGCAGCTCCTACCACATTAACCTCTAAGAACTTCGTCGCGCCCTCGCCATCATGAGCGATCATCTTAGCCAAATCCGTAGCGCAGGCTACCAAAGCCTCGAAGAAGGCGGGATAATCGGGATGCTCCTCGCTGAAAATAATCTCATTTTCCGCAAGACCATTGGCCAGCACAATCATGCTATCGTTGGTAGAGGTATCCCCATCAACCACAACCATATTAAAGGACTGATCCGCAGCCTTCTTCACCGCACGCTTCAGCACATCGGGAGCAATAGCCGCATCCGTAGTGATAAAGGTCAGCATAGTTGCCATATTGGGGTGAATCATACCAGCACCCTTAGCAATACCGGCAAACTTCACCTTGTGACCACCGATTTCCGTTTCATAAGCAGCACGCTTAATAAAGGTATCCGTGGTCTGAATAGCCATAGCGCAGCTTTCGCCCTCGCACTCGTCCAAGCTGTCCACCGCATCAGCAATGCCGGTCAGCAGCTTATCCATGGGCAAAAACTGCCCGATAACGCCGGTGGAGCATACGAAAACCTCCTCCGGCTTAATGCCCAGCAGCTCCGCTGCGTGAGCTTGCATCTTACGAGCATCGGCAAGGCCCTGCTCACCGGTGCAAGCATTAGCGCAGCCGCTATTGACAACAATAGCCTGCGCATAACCGTGCTGATTAACCTCTCGGCTCACAATAACCGGAGCAGCACACATTTTATTTTGAGTAAATACAGCGCCACAAGCAGCAGGAGCAGTGCTATAAATCACTGCCACATCATGATTACCGCTGACCTTAATGCCCGCCTTCACACCGGCAGCGATAAAGCCTTGCGGAGCTGTTACCCACCCTTCAATTTTATTCATGTATATCCCTCTTTTATTATGATAATCAAAATAACAAAACTAGACTGAGTAAAAATAATAATTGTGGAGCGAATGGAAATTTTAGGACATGAGTGGCTGGAATAATAGAAGTAAGGTTTCGAAAACGTAAATACCTTCTCGAACAAATTGGACACCGCAGCTTCGTGATTATTCCCCACGAAATGTCCGTTAAGAAATTTCCTTTGAGCGTAACAATATTATTTTTACGAACTTCTAGCTTACGGCACAATCGGTAAAGCACGCAGGCCTGCCGTTTCATCGATGCCGAACATGACGTTCATATTCTGCACCGCCTGCCCGGCCGCGCCCTTCACCAAATTATCAATACAATTCATGACGATAATGCGCCCGGTGCGCTTATCGGTTTGCCAGCCCAAATCCGCATAGTTAGAGGCACGCACATTTTTCAGCTCCGGACAACCGCCCTTGCCACGCAGGCGAATGAAGAACTCCTTGCCATACATGGCTTGATAAGCCTCTTCAATCTGCGCGTCGGTAACGCCTTCCTTTAATTGACCGTAGCAGGTAGCCAAAATGCCCCTGTCCACCGGCAGCAGATGAGGAGTGAACTGGATTACCACGGGCTCACCGGCAAACTCGCTGTAAATCTGCTCAATTTCCGGCGTATGACGATGGCTAGCCACGCCGTATGCCTTAAAGCTTTCATTGACAGAGCAGTACAGGCTGCCCGCCTTCAGGCTGCGCCCTGCACCGCTGGTGCCGGACTTAGCATCCACAATAATCCCCTGATGCTCAATCAAATCGTACTTTAAAAGTGGTACCATGGCCAAGATGCTGCAGGTTGTATAGCAGCCGGGGTTGGCCACTAAGCTAGCATTTTTCACCTGTTCACGATAAAGCTCCGTCAGGCCATACACAGCCTGGGCCTCAGGGTCCTCGTGCTTTACCTTATACCATTCTTCAAAGACGCGATAATCTCTAAATCTATAGTCTCCGCCCAAATCGATAATCTTCGTTGTGCTGCCACGCAGCTTTTTACCAATTTTCATGGCATGGCCATGAGGCAGGGCGATAAAAATCACATCGCTGTCAGCCGCAATTGCTTCAATATCCTGCATGGACTGCAGATTTTTTTCAATTCTGCCGGCTAAATGGGGATACATGCTGGCGATAGCCTCGCCCGTGCTGCTTTCGGAGGTAATGCAGGCAATTTCTGCCTCAGGATGACCATCCAAAAGTCTTAAAAGCTCCACACCCGCATAGCCGGTTGCGCCGATAACACTTGCTCTCATATCCATCCTCCTTTACGAATGATAATTATACAACTTCTTTGCATAAAATTGCAAGGTCTTTGTAAAATTTCTTTATAAAAAGGGCAAGAAACACTCATCCATTTTATACTACCTATTTTACTACTTCACGCCGAATTTTCCTAGCCTTTTTTTCACTTTACTTTACAAAAATACACAATTCCTGCTACAATAGAGGGTAGAAAAATGAAAGAGGTATACTTATGATAAAAACAATTATTATGGCCCTGCTGATTTTCGCCGGTATGGTGGCCTATGACTCGGCTACGAGCAAGCCCACGCCCACTGCGCCGCCCACCAAGCAGGAGCAGCAGCAACAGGAAAAAATAAATAAACATGAAAAATCGGCAGCCATAGCCCTTTTTGTGAGCCTACTGCCGGATAGAAAAACCTGGCCTTCTCCCATGCAAAAATTTTATTTAGCCTTCAATATGGAGGAGGTTATCGACCCCATTCGTCAAAATCCCCAGTGGACGCCCCTTAAATCCATGAGTCAGGATATTCCCAGAGCCCTCATCGCTATTGAGGACCATGACTTTTACAAGCACGGAGCTATTGCTGTGGACGGCGTGCTCCGCGCTTTATTGGTGAATATTACCGCCGGTGAGGTGGTGCAGGGAGGCAGCACCATTACCCAGCAATTTGTGAAAAATGTTTTCCTCTCCCATGAGCAGAGCATGGAGCGCAAAATCGAGGAAGCTATCCTTTCCCTGATGCTGGAGGATAATTATACCAAGGACGAAATTCTTGAGCTCTACCTAAACACCACCTACTTCGGCGCCGGCGCCAACGGCATCAAGCAGGCTGCCAATAAATATTTCGGCAAAGCCCCCGGCGCCCTAACATTGGCCGAGGCCGCCGTCATCGCCGCCTTGCCCTACGCCCCCAGCGCCCTCAATCCGCTGGAAAACCCTACGGATTGCAAAAAACGCCAGCTTCTCGTCCTGGCAGCCATGCATAAATACGGCATGATCAACCAAGCCCAACTGGCTGAGGCTAAGGCAGAAGTTATCAAGCTTACTAATGGCACTAAAATGTAATATTACCACATAAAACAACCGCTCTAGCTATTACACTAGAGCGGTTGTTTTGTATGTATTTGTATGTAATTGTAAATGTTATGAAGCTAAAATTCCTTTGAGCGGAATAATATTTATAATTACTATATTACTCTACAGTAACAGATTTAGCCAAGTTTCTCGGCTTATCAACATCGCAGCCGCGAGTCAACGCCGCATAATAAGCTAAGAGCTGCAGCGGCAACACTGCCAGCAGCGGAGCCAAATACTTATCCGTCTTTGGAATATAAATAACATGATCAGCATACTTCGCCAAGGAAGTATCCCCCTCAAAGCCAATAGCGATAACCACAGCCTCGCGAGCCTTAACCTCCTGCAAATTGCTGACAGTCTTATCGTACACATCCATCTGAGTAGCCAGCACAATAACCGGCACCCCGGACACGATCAAAGCCAAAGTGCCATGCTTCAGCTCGCCAGCCGCATAAGCCTCCGCATGAATATAAGAAATCTCCTTCAGCTTCAGTGCACCCTCCAAGGCTACAGCATAATCCAAGCTGCGTCCCAGGAAGAAAGCATCCTCACTGGAGCCATACTCCCGAGCGAAAACCTTAATTTGGTCCACATTCTCCAGCATCTTGTGAATCTGCTCCGGAATAGAAACCAAGCCCTCGGACAACGCCTGAGCCTTATCCTCAGCCAAGGAGCCACGCAAACGGCCCACATAAATAGCCAGCATCAGCATAGCCAACAGCTGGGTAGTGTAAGCCTTAGTGGATGCTACAGCGATTTCCGGACCAGCATAAGTATAAATCACCTGGTCAGCCTCGCGAGCAATGGAGCTACCCACCACATTGGTCACAGCCAAGGTACGGGAGCCCAAACGCTTAGCCTCACGCAAAGCAGCCAAGGTATCGGAGGTCTCACCGCTCTGACTAATCACGATGGTCAGGCTGTTGCCGTCAACCAGAGGATCCCGATAACGGAACTCACTGGCGATATCCACCTCAACGGGAACGCGAGCCAGCTGCTCCAGATAATATTTACCCACAATGCCTGCATGATAAGCAGTGCCACAGGCCACGATAAAAATCTTTTTAATATCGCCCATTTCCTCCGGAGTCCAGTTCAGCTCGGGGAAGCCAATGGTCTTGGCCTCGGCATTCAAACGACCGGTCATGGTATCACGCATAGCCTTGGGCTGTTCATAAATTTCCTTCAGCATGAAATGCTCAAAGCCACCCTTTTCCGCAGCCTCAGCGTTCCAGTTAACCTCGAAAACCTTCTTGCTAATGGGAGTGCCGTTAATATCCTGTACCCACACACCCTCGGCGGTAACAGTAGCGATTTCGCCATCGCTCATAATAAAGGTACGGCGGGTATGATTAATAATAGCCGGAATATCGGAGGCGATAAAGTTTTCGCCCTCACCCAGGCCAATAACCAACGGATTATCCTTCTTCGTGCAGATAATCTTATCAGGCTCATATTGGCACATAAATACCAGACTATAGGAGCCCTTGATCAGCTTCAGCACCTTTTTAACGGTCTCTTCAAAATCACCATCATATTGGTCCTCTAACAGGTGGGCCACAACCTCGCTATCAGTTTCGGACAGGAATACATGACCCTTAGTAATCAAATCTTCCTTCAGGGACAAATAATTCTCAATAATACCATTGTGCACGACCACGAATTTGCCGCTGCCATCCATATGGGGATGAGCGTTGCGGTCGGAGGGACGGCCATGAGTTGCCCAACGGGTGTGACCAATGCCCATAGTGCCCACGGGCATATTGCCCACTAATTTTTGGCGCAGAGCATCAAGGCGTCCAACGCATTTGTCAACACGAATAGCGCCATTTTCCATAACGGCAATGCCGGCAGAGTCATAACCACGATACTCCAATTTGCTCATTCCGTCCAACAAAAAGGGAGCAGCCTGATTACTGCCAATGTAACCAACGATACCACACATAATAGTATCCTCCTATATTTTATTTGCTATTCTGCTACCGAAGCTTTCCCTCCACTGTTACCAATGGGCTTTGTTATCGGCTTGCGGCCCACAGCCGGCCGTGAGGCATCCGCTGACTACTCGATAACCTCATTCCTCGTCTGCCGCAAATCTCTTTGCGGTACTTGCGCTCTGCCACTTATCAGCCATAAAATTTATGGCATACAATTATGCCGCGCAGGCGCAACCCCACGCGGCACATCTTCGTGACTATATCTATTTTACAATATTATCTGCAAAAAAACAAGTAAATAAATGGTGATATTAAGCTAACTCATTTACTACAACATCGCCTATCAAGCTCGCGATCTGCTCCAAACGCTCCTGATTCGGTCCCTCGGCCATAATGCGAATCAAGGGCTCGGTGCCGCTGGCGCGCACCAAAATTTGGCCATTATCGCCCAGCTCATCCTGATATTTCTTAATAACCTCTTGGATAGCAGCTCTTTCCTGCCAGCCGTTTTTATCCTTCACCCGCACATTGAGCAGCACTTGGGGATATTTAGTCATCACAGCGCCCAGCTCGGACAGGGGCTTGTTATTTTTAACCATGGCACATAGCAGCTGCACCGCAGTCAAAATGCCGTCGCCGGTCTTAGCGAACTCGGAGAAGATAATGTGACCGGATTGCTCGCCGCCAATAGAATAATTATGCTTCATCATTTCTTCCAATACATAGCGGTCGCCTACAGCGGTCTTGCAGGTCTTGCCACCATGGGCCTTCATGGCCTGATGCAGGCCCACATTACTCATGACGGTTACAACCAGCATATTATCGTTGAGCTTCTTGCGCTTCATCAGCTCCAGCGCGCAAATGAGCATGATTTGGTCGCCGTCCAGAGCTTCGCCGTTTTCATCCACCACCAGGCAACGATCAGCATCACCATCGTTGGCGATACCGGCGTGAGCGCCCACCTCTACAACCTTCTTTTGCAGAGCCTCCAAATGGGTGGAGCCACAGCCATTATTAATATTGATGCCATTGGGCTCGTTAAAAATAGTAACAACCTCGGCGCCCAAACTACGCAAAATTACGGGAGCAATCTCGCTGTTCGCACCATTGGAGCAGTCCATAACCACCTTCAGGCCCTTTAAATCAGCATAGGCAGTGCCCAGAATATGCTTAATATAGAGCTCAGCCAAATTCTTTTCATAAATGATGCTGCCCACGCTGCTACCGCTTACAGCCTTACTGTAGTCGATAGGAGTCTTCACGATGGCTTCAATCTCATCCTCCACCGTATCCGGCAGCTTGTGACCGGTCTGGGAGAAGAACTTAATGCCGTTGTCCTCAAAGGGATTATGGGACGCGGAAATAACCACACCAGCGTTAGCCTTCACCACGGAGGTGAGGAAGGACACCGCTGGGGTTGGCATTACGCCCAGCAAATGGGCATTGCCGCCGGCACTGCAAATGCCTGCGGCCAGCGCCGCCTCCAGCATTTGGCCGCTGCGACGGGTGTCGCGGCCAATAATAATCTTGGGAGCATGACCCTCCCTGCTAAAATATTTTGCGGCTGCGTAGCCCAGCTTAAAGGCCAGCTCCGGCGTAAGCTCC
>SFCN01000073.1 GCA_004558595.1 Phascolarctobacterium sp.
GCGAAACAGCGCAAAATCGCGCTGTTTCAGAGTTGAAAAGCCAGTCGTATGGCCCAGATCGACTTTTTTGGCCTTGCGGCCAATTCACCTTAAAATGAGCGTTAAAAAATCGCTTTTGAACGGAATGATTAATAATTTTTGTATCATTATTTTATAGGTGCAAATCTTTCCATAATCGCTCTGGCCACATGATAACCATCCAAGGCGGCGCTCATAATGCCACCGGCGTAACCGGCGCCCTCACCGCAAGGGTACAGCAAATCATGGGTCACAGAAGTGTATTTGAGCTTATCACGCTCAATGCGCACAGGGGCCGAGGTGCGTGTTTCCACGCCGGTGAGCAACGCGCCGCCGTCATCATAGCCCGTGAGCTTTTTGCCAAAGCTCACAATGCCCTGCCGCAGAGTGTCCGTCACATAGCCGGGCAAGACCTTATCCAAGGCGCAGGGCGTCAGTCCTGGGCGGTAGGAGCCCTGCACCATGCTCGTTAAATCAGGCGTGGACTGAGCCAGGAAGCTGGCGAAATTCTGGGCCGGCGCATGGTAATTACCACCGCCCAGAGCAAAGGCCAAACGCTCGTACTTACGCTGAAACTCTACGCCTGCTAAGGGGTCGCTACCAAAATCTTCTGCGCTCACATTCACCACCAGCGCGCTATTGGCGATACCGCTATCGCGCTTAAACATGCTCATGCCATTGACAACCACGCCCCCGCTCTCAGAGGCCGCGGCCACCACCTGGCCGCCGGGGCACATGCAGAAAGAGTATGCCGTGCGAGCTTTATCAGGGGTATGGTAGACCAGAGCGTAGTCCGCTGCGCCCAACAAATGATTGCCTGCGAAGCTACCGTACTGGGCTCTATCAATGAGCTCCTGAGGATGCTCAATCCGCACCCCGATGGCGAAGGGCTTGCTGACGATGCCAATGCCCTTGGCCGCCAGCATGGCGTAGGTGTCCCGGGCACTGTGGCCGCAGGCCAGCACCACCGCCCCGGCCGCGATACGCTCGCCGCTGGCTAAAACCACACCCTGCACCCTGCTGCCCTCAGTGAGCAAATCGGTGACATGGGCGTTATAGCGAATGCTACCGCCCAGCTCACAGATGCGCTTGCTGAGCCCTGTAACCATGGCTCTTAGCTTATCGGTGCCCACATGGGGCTTGTGCTCCCAGAGGATATTCTCCGGAGCACCGGCATCCACGAAAAGCTGCAAAATCTCGGCCATCACCGGGTCGTTGACCCGAGTGGTGAGCTTGCCGTCGGAGAAGGTGCCGGCGCCGCCCTCCCCAAACTGCACGTTGCTAGCCGGGTCGAAGCTGCCCGTGCGCCAAAAACGGTCCACGTCCGTCACCCTCTGAGCCACGGGCTTGCCCCGCTCTAAGAGCAGGGGCTGATAGCCCTGCTGGGCCAGCTGCAGGGCTGCCAGCAGACCTGCAGGACCAGCCCCGATCACCACTGGCGGCGCCGCCAGTGGCAGCGTGCCCGGACTAAAGCCTTCTTGGCGAGGCTGCTCGTAAAGCGCCACGTCCCTGTCGGCCAGCAGTCGCTTGCCCAAGCGACTGTTTTTATTTACATCCACCTCAATCAAGACGTGATGATTAAGGCAGATTTCGTTCTTTTTGCGTGCGTCCACAGCCTTGCGCAAAAGCTTCACCCGGCCCAGCGCCGCCGCGCTCAGGCCCAGCTTTTTGCACACCGCCTGCTCCAAGCTGCACTCGTGCAGGAGACTGATCCGCACATTATTAATTTTAAGCTGGATCATTTATTGCTTTGCCTTTCCACTGACAGACGAATACGCACCGTGCGCAGCTCCGGAATTACCTTTTCCGGTAAATCCAGCTCCGCCGCCACCACTGTGCTGCCCGTCAGCTTGCTTACATCCACAGGCTTCGTATTAATGGCTTTCAGATCCTTCAGCAGGGAAGGAGGCGCGGTAATACGCACCTTTTCCGGCAAGATCTCGGTTTTCGTTACCGTAACATCCTTGGGCAGCTCACCGCTAACCACCAGCTGCACCGGAATATCCACGGACAGCATCTGGCTGACCATGGTGGCCTGTACCATAACTCTTTCCGGAATAATCTTCATATTGGGAATATCATAGCCGTCGTCGCTAACGGCGACTAGCTCGCTCTCAGTCTGAAAATCCCCCTGATGGTCCGTCACATCAATGGGAGCTACAACCTTATTCACCTTATTCATGCGATGGGTTGCACCACGCAAAGTAACCTGAGCCGGGGTAATAATGCTGTGACCAATGGTCATATCACTGGAAACCGCGCCCACAATGCGAGTAATGACGGGTACCTTTTTCTCGCTCACCGTATCCACATAGACGGAGACTTCATTGGGAGTTATCTGCACCACATCACCGGCTGCGAAGCTTACCTTTACCGGCAGGCTCTGCTGACCCTCGGTTACATTCTTTAAATTTAAGGAAGCAGTAATTTTATTTTCCAAATTGTCGGAGACCTTGGTTCTCGTGCCGCGAATTTTCACCATCACCTTATCGGGCACATTGAAAACCATCATATTATTGGGCAGGTTCAGCTGCTGCAAGCGCACCTCCACATTGCGCTCCACAATGGGGTTTTGGTCCGTCATTACATAAACCCACAGGCCACAGGCCACTAAAAGGCAAGCAATACGAGCTAAAAGATTCTCCTTGCGTATTAAATCCTCGAAGAATTTCATTTTTTCTCACCGCCCAACATACCCTTGATTTTATCCAGCAGATTATCCTTCACTGCTGCGTGGGGCTGAATAATAGCATTGCGCAAAATAGCCTTGACATCCTCCACGGTTAAATAACGCATTAATTCGCCGTTGCGGGCAATGGAAATAGCGCCGGTTTCCTCGCTGACCACCAGCACCATGGCATCGGATTGCTCGGACATGCCTAGAGCAGCCCTGTGACGAGTGCCCAGCTCCTGGCTTAAATTACGATTTTCCGTTAAAGGCAGTAGGCAGCAGGCAGCCACAATACGGTTGCCGCGAATGATGACGGCGCCATCGTGCAGGGGAGTATCCTTAACGAAGATGTTTTGGATAAGACCGCTGGAAACCACACCATCAATGGGCACACCGGTCTCGATACGCTCTACCAAGCCTGTAGCCCGCTCAAAAACCATCAAGGCGCCCACCTTACTAGCGCTCATGGCCTTGGTAGCATTGGCCACGTCATCCAGCATAGCGTTTAGCTCCTGCTCGTCCAGCTCACTGCCCTTACGGAACAGCTTGCCACGACCAATTTGCTCCAGAGCGCGACGCAGCTCCGGCTGGAAGACTACGGGCAGGGCCACCATGATCACGGTCATGCTCTTTTCCAAAAGCCAGCTAATAACATGCAAATTCACGGCACGGCAAATAATCATAAAGCCCACCAATACTAAAAGGCCCTTGACCAGGGTAGCCGCGCGGGTATTTTTCAGCATCAAATATACGCGATAGAGGAAATAGGCCACTACCACAATATCGATAATATCCAAGATACCGATGGTGGCAAGCAGGCCCTGCAGTTGTACAATCATAAAACTCACCTACTATCTAAATTATACCATACTATAAACAGTTCAGAAGGTTCCCACTTAATCCATCTTTAGAATAGCCATAAACGCCTCCTGAGGCAGCTCCACGCTACCTACCTGTTTCATGCGCTTCTTGCCTTCCTTTTGCTTTTCCAAAAGCTTACGCTTACGGCTAATATCGCCGCCAT
Source organism: Phascolarctobacterium sp. (assembly GCA_004558595.1). Classification (GTDB taxonomy): domain Bacteria; phylum Bacillota; class Negativicutes; order Acidaminococcales; family Acidaminococcaceae; genus Phascolarctobacterium_A. The sequence goes on from SFCN01000073.1 coordinate 3,714, forward strand.
AGCATTTGGCCAATACATCCTTACGCATGGCTCGCACGTTTTCCCGGGCAATAACCTTGTTGCCAATGGCTGCCTGCACGGGAATTTCGAACATCTGGCGAGGGATAATGCTGCGTAGCTTTTCTACCAGCTGACGACCCCGCACCTGAGCGCTTTCCTTATGGACAATGGCGCTCAGAGCGTCCACGGGCTCACCATTTAAGAGGATATCCACCTTCACCAAGTTGGAGTAACGGTAGCCGCTGAGCTCGTAATCCAGGGAAGCATAGCCCCTAGTTGCGGATTTCAGTCTATCGAAATAGTCGAAAATTATTTCGCTTAAGGGCAGGGCATAATGAATCATGACCCGAGTATCATCAAGATAGGTCATATTGTCATATTCGCCCCGTTTTTCCTGGCTCAGCTCCATGACCGCGCCCACATAATCCTTGGGCACGATAATGGTGGCGTTCACATAGGGCTCCTCCACATGGTCGATGACCGTGGGATCCGGGAAAAGGGAGGGGTTATCAACCATTTCCACATCCCCATTGGTACGAATTACTTCATAGATTACGTTGGGAGCAGTGGTAATCAGGGCCAGATTGTATTCACGCTCTAAGCGCTCCTTGATAACATCCATGTGCAGCAAGCCTAAAAAGCCGCAACGGAAGCCAAAGCCCAGAGCAGTGGAGGTTTCAGGCTCGAATACTAAGGAGGCATCGTTTAACTGAAGCTTTTCTAAAGCGTCACGCAGATTATCGTAATCGCTGTTTTCCACCGGGTATAGTCCGCAGTAGACCATAGGCGTAGCCTTGCGATAGCCGGGCAGAGCGCGCTCCGCCGGGCGGTTAGCATCGGTTACGGTATCGCCTACACGAGCGTCCCGCACGTTTTTAATGCTGGCGGCGAAGAAGCCTACTTGGCCCTCCTCCAGCTCCTCCACGTTGACGATGCCGGGCTTAAAGTAGCCTACCTCGGTTACTTCAAATTCAGCGCCGGTGGCCATCATGCGGATTTTCATGCCCTTTTTGATGCGACCCTCCATGACGCGGATGTAGAGCACAACGCCCTTGTAAGCGTCGAATTTGGAGTCGAATACTAATGCCTTCAGGGGCGCTTCGCTGTCGCCCTCAGGAGCAGGTATGCGCTCCACGATGGCTTCCAGCACCTCTTCAATGCCCAGGCCGGTCTTGGCGCTGCACAGCACAGCGTCGCTGGCATCAATGCCGATAACGTCTTCGATTTCCTTCTTCACGTGGTCCGGGTCGGCACTGGGTAAATCTATCTTGTTGATAACAGGAATAATCTCTAAGTCGTTGTCCAAGGCTAGGTACACGTTGGCCAAGGTTTGGGCTTCAATGCCCTGAGTAGCGTCGATTACCAGCAAGGCTCCCTCGCAGGCCGCCAAGGCCCGGGAAACCTCATAGGTAAAGTCCACATGGCCGGGGGTGTCGATAAAATTCAGCATATATTCCTGACCGTTACGGGCCTTGTACATGCTGCGCACGGCCTGAGCCTTGATGGTGATGCCACGCTCACGCTCTAAGTCCATGGAGTCCAGAATCTGTTCCTCCATTTCTCTTTTGCTCAGGGTACCAGTATATTCTATCAATCTGTCAGCCAGCGTAGATTTGCCATGATCTATATGGGCAATAATAGAAAAGTTGCGGATATTTTTTCCAATCATAGAAATGCTCTAAGCTCCTTTTGCAGAATAGTTATTTTATCAGTATTTATTATTATAACATTTTGCTGTCAAGGCTGTAAACAAGAAAGCGAGCAATCTCTGCTTTTCTTAAATTCAGTAATTATTTTTACAAACCCCTTGCGCTCGGGGCGCTAATATGTTAGAATATTGCAGTACAAGAATTATCAGGAGGTGAAATTCGTTGCCGAACATTAAATCTTCCATCCGCAGTGTAAAAACCGACGCAGAACGTCGTGCAAAGAACGCTCCGGTTAAAGCAGCTGTTCGTAATGCTTCCCGTAAAGTAGTTGCTCTGACTGAAACCGCAGCTAAAGAAGACGCTCAAGCTACTCTGGCTGTTGCTTCCGGTTTGCTCGATAAAGCAGCTCGCAAAGGCATTATCCACAAGAATGCTGCAGCTCGCAAAAAATCCAGACTTGCAAAAAAAGTAAATGCTATGGCTTAATCCACGTAGCTAACGTGACTTTTACAAGACTGACCTGCTCTTCGGAGCAGGTTTTTTTGTTTTGTAGTTTAAGCTATAGCATTTTTATTTTTCTATTTATCGTTTTCTTCCCTTGCCCTTTGCCTTTGGTATTCTTTGCGAGAAATCCAGGTGTAGAATTTTTCTTTTTTGGCAGCCATTCTTTGCTCCGTCATGGCTTTATTGACCTGCATGAGGCTGGCGGCCATTTCCTCCCGACTTGCTTCTTTAAAGATGGTTTCACGGCTGGGCAACACGCTGATGAAGCGTTCTTCTTTATTATGCTTGACGCTGACCCGCAGGGGAGTTCCCACGGGCAGATTACGCACTGCTTTATTGGCGTAGCTAGCCATCAGCGCTGCAGCCTGGGCTACCACAGCTTCATCCCAAGGCTTTTCGCTGCGTCCCACGGCCAAGGGACCCATGTAGTCCGCCAGCTCCAGCACGATATCGCTGTCCTTAGCGCAGCTTTCTAAGAGCTGGGCCTGCTCCAGCGTCTTGTTAATAGCCAAGATGCAGCCTTTATAATGGAAGAAGCGACCGGCCTTGGCCAGCAAAAAGTCCTCTCCAGTTGGGTGCTCCAGCTCGTGGAAGATGGTCCAGATGCGCACGCTGCTCTTGGGCTCGGTCAGGATGCAGCCACCGCCGGAGGAGGGCACTTCCTTAAAGCCGTAGCTTTGGGCCAGCTGCAGCTGGTCGAGGCGACCACGCCCATAGATGCCTAAAAGCTTGCTACGGTCCACCAGGCCGCTTTTTTCTACCTCGGTGGGCTCCAGCTTCAAGGCTGTGAGGGGTCGTAGCAGGATGCCCTTGGCTTTAGCGTCGCGATGAACTATATTCATGGCGTCGGGTCTTTGGCTCATGGGCCTTTGCCACAGTACTTCCCCGGAGATGATGAATTTAGCATGCATTGCTTCCATGATTTCTCTGGCCTTGGTAGCCATGAGGGTGTGGCAGTCGGTGCAGGGGTTCAAATCGGAACCGAAGCCGTTTTTCGGGCCCTTTTGGATGAGCTCAATGATTTCATCAGAGATATCTACAGCTCTGACCTCTACTCCGTACAGCTCTCGCCATTTAGCAATGGACTGAGGCTCGCCAAAGAAGGGTGATATGAAGTGCAGTCCTAAAACACTTAGCCCTTGGTCCATAATGACCCGCATGGCGAGGATGCTGTCAAGGCCGCCGCTGAACAGGGCCACCGCATCATATTTGTCTATATATTCCTCGTGCTCAAATAATAGCTTCATTTGCTCCATCCTAGAAAATGTATTTGCCAAAATTATAGCATTTGCCTTTTCCCTACGCAAGCTGTTTTTGCTGGTGGAGGAGCGTTCCGCTTATTTCGCCAGGCCGCTTTTTTTACCCTTGATGATGGTAAAGGCTTCGATGAGGTCGGACAATGTTACAGCTTGATCCCCTGCGAGAGCGTCTTCGTTAGGCTCGTCTCCCTCGCCCTCGGCACCTGTTTTCGGGTAGTCCAAATCTACGAAAAAGTCGGCCATTTTCACTCCGAAAAGGTCCCTCAGGGCCATGAGGTTTTCCATGGTTACGTGGCTGCGGCCTGTTTCGATGTTGCTCATGTGGGACTGGGCTACGCCTATGGCTTCGGCAGCTTTGCTCTGGCTGAGCCCTGCCCGCATGCGGATTTCTTTAATTCTTTGACCTATTAAATAATGCTTGTCCTGCAATTATGGTTCCTCCTTATCACTGTCACTTTATATTACATATTTCACATTTTTTTCACTTTCTCGTACTAAAACCCAACAATTCACTATTTCTCTAAATTTTCTGTTCTTTTTTACTTTTCCCTCTTGCAATTTCTATAACTATATGTTAATATATACTCAACAACTTAATAACATGGAGCTCATAATCGTTCCATCGCGAATTTTTGTAGTAGTAGTGTCTTCGGGCACTACTATTTTTGTTTATTAGGTTGATTTTTACGAAAGGAGGATAGATTTCTTACTTTACATTACGTAAATTACGTAGTTATTAAAAAGCTAGAGTCTAATGGCTATAGACTCGACCGAGACGATGGCAACCATTCCATCTACGAAAAAGATGGCTTTCGCCCTGTTCAAATTCCAAGACATCGTGAAATTAACGAGAATACCGCTAGAGCAATTTTAAAAGCTGCAGGTATTAAATAGGAGGCACACACTATGGAATACGCATATCCTGCTATTTTTCACAAAAATGAGGACAGCACTTATACCATAACTTTTCCAGATTTGCCAGGATGCATTTCTGAAGGTAAATCTATTGCCAATGCTATATTCATGTCTCAAGCTGCCTTAACACAGTGGATTGAATATCTAAATGATAAGAAAATACAACTCCCTGCACCAAGTCCTTTAGCATCTATTCATTTAGAAGCAGAAGAATTTGTTAACTTTATATGCATAGATTACAAGGAAAACCGGGCTGTTAAGCGCACTGTTAGCATACCTAAATGGATGGATGACTTAGTCATAGAATCGGGACTTAGCCTCTCAAGAGTACTTCAAGACGCATTAAAACAGCGATTTGAAGAACAGCACGCATAATTTGCACACTTACATACCTATGCCTTTTGCAAAGACATTTATGATGAAACCTTAAAAGAGTGTGTTAAACGTTATAAAGAAACAGAGGAGGGAATTCGAACTATGTGCACTGTTATGGAAGAATTGAGAAATGAAGGCATGCAGCAAGGTATACAACAAGGCATTAAACAGGGCATTCAACAAGGCAAAGATTTAGGAGTACAAAAATTTGCTAATTTAACTAAAACGCTTTTGGCTCTTGGTAGAACCAATGACTTAAATCGTGCTATTGAGGATGCACAGTTCCGAGATAAGCTTTTTAAAGAATTTACCATTCAATAACCGCCCACTTTAACTCCCCGTCAGGGGAGTTTTTTATTGCCTAGTATACCAATTTTACCCCATATAAGAGCCCTATGATTTTCCTCTTGTTTCAAACGTAAGTACACTTTTAAGCAGCGTGCTAATTTGTAACATAATTCTCCTAAAATACTCTATTATCTCTTTATATTGTAATGTTTATCCCTTTGTATGCTTATTTTTAGTATATCAGTACTGAAATTTTATCAGTAACGTACAGTTACCGAAAAGAATGTTTGCGTACTGGTGCAAAATAGCATTTCTTAAAACACCCATAGCTCCAGCATCCCTAAATACTCACTCCACACTCCTAATCCCAAACGCGGTAGGAACCAGATGTTCTGTCAATCCTCATACCCATTCGGATTCTTGACCTGCCAATTCCAAGCATCACGGCACATATCTTCCAAACTTCTAGTCGCTCTCCAATGCAAAACATTCGCTGCTTTGCTCACATCTGCCCATATTTTTTGCATGCCTTGGGATGATTTAAAATGAATCCTATCGAAATCTTCGCTCAATATTATTAATTACTTTTCAATCCAGCTCTAACAAGGCCCTTCAAATACTCTCTAAACTTCTCAGCCAAATCGTCTCTTCTCAAGGCATACTCCACCTGTGCTTCAAGATAGCCTTGCTTATCGCCCACATCATATCTTCTACCTATAAAATCATAGGCGCACATATCTTGTTGGCGTGCTAATACCTTCAGCGCATCTGTCAGCTGTATTTCTCCACCCTTTCCAGGTGCAGTATGGTCTAAGATCCGGAAAATCTCTGGCGTGATAATATAACGCCCCAACACAGCCAGCCGACTTGGTGCTTCTTCCACCGCAGGCTTTTCCACCATATCCTTTACTTTAAAGATACGCTCATTATCGGCGGGTATGCTATCCACAATTCCATAGGCAGAAACCTTTTCCTGTGGAACAGTTTGGCAGCCTAATACACTGCCGCCGGTTGCGTTATATACATCAATCAGCTGCTTTAAGCAAGGATAATCATCATTATGAACAACATCATCACCTAATAGCACGGCAAAGGGCTCATAACCGATAAACCTCTTAGCACACAAAATTGCGTGACCCAAGCCTTTAGGTTCTTTTTGACGGACAAAGTGAATATTGATGTTTCCAATACCCTGTACCATTTTCAGCAATTCTTCCTTGCCATGCTCTGCCAAATTCTCTTCCAATTCATATAAACGGTCAAAATGATCCTCTATAGCACGTTTGTTAAATCCAGTAACAATACAAATATCATTAACACCACTGTCTAAAGCTTCCTCAATCACAT
>SFCN01000018.1 GCA_004558595.1 Phascolarctobacterium sp.
CTTAATTTCTAAACATCCTTCCAAACACTGTTAAAATAGCAATTATAAAACTCTCAGACTGTCTCACGCTATACTTAATTTAGAGCCCCACTCTGTCATAAAAACCCTTATCGAAAGCATCAACGTATTGACGCAAGTCCTTGACATAATACTTTTGGCTACCATAGAATTTCATATTGTAAGCCAAGGCAAAGGCAATTTCTCCAGCCGGCATAAAAATACCGCTTTCTGCCCAGCACCCAACAGGATTCAAATAACGCCAACCTTTGTTATACTCAACAAACATTGTCTTTGCATCCCAATTATACTTGAAACGCTTACTGAAATGGCTTATAATCTTTCCTTTCCCACCATTATAAAAATCATCTACGTTACCGATAGCACTTTCAGCAGAAACCATTTGTACCTTGATCACATATTCAGGCGGCTCATATTTTTCCACCGCCAGCGAGTCACGCACGATATACCAGCCTCTGCCCATGTGCCCATCACAAAGGATGTAATTTTTATCATTATTGAGATATGTTGAATATCCTGCGCTACATACAGAAGCAGCATAAAATGATAGCAACATCGTTAACAAACAGATTATTTTAGTAAATTGCTTCAGCATAGCTAATCTTCTTCTTACTTTCCTTACCCTCCTCATTCACTTTTTAATAAATCTCGATAATCCATGTCCAGCGCCTGGGCCAGAAGCATCAATGTATCCAGCTTGCAAACATCCTTGCCACGTTCCAAATCAGAAATCCTTGAGCGAGAAACGCCCGATTTCACAGCTAACTCCTCCTGCGATAGCCCTTTTAGGCGGCGTGCGCATAGGATATTTAAACCTATTTTTTTATACTCATTCGTAAACATAGCCACATTCCTGTTCATATATTTATTATAGTACATACCTTGTACCATGACTGCCCAACATATCGGACATATATCTAAGATAGACGACAAAAGCTCCTTTGCAAGGATGAATTTCTGCCCTTGCTGACCTTTGAGCATAGTATAATACATTTTCCACGTTATTTTGTGCCTAAGAAGTCACAAAAGGCCTGACCCCTGAGGGCCAAGCCTTAAAAATCAAAAATCTAAAATTTTAATAGGATACTCTTTTGTTGTCGTCTCGGCATTGTCAGCCTGCACGGTCACAGTCACATAGGGCTTAGCCACATTAGTGAACCAGAACCATTTATGCACATTAACCAAGTAAATTTTTCGTGGAGCCTGACGAGTACCCGTTTCCGCTAAACGCACAGTAGTCGACCAGCCGTTGGGATTATCCACGCTCCAGTTTTTTTGGCTAAGACTGTCACCATACTGCATATTGGTTCCTTTAAAGGCGATGCCTTGAAACTGAAAAGTAAATATAGGATTAATTAAATCGCCCTTGTAAATAATTTCCCAATAGGGCAAGGCTGTGCTGGAATTACTGCTTATGGGCCAAGCCCCCTTAACCTGGGCTTCATCAATAAGCTCTTTATCTGATGGATGTCCAAAAATTTTATAAAAACTTAAATTAAAGCCTTTTATGTCAAGCTGCAGTCTTGCTTGCGGTTGGGGTGTCATCTTTATCTCCGGATAAGTTTTTGGAGCTTTAGAAGCTTTCGTCTCCGCAGCCTGCTCTTGAGGAACCACAGGTTCATGCTTTGCGTCAGGCGCTGCTGTTGCTTTTGGTGGTTCTACCTCTTGCTTTGGCGTATCTAACGCAGGTGTAGTGGGCACTGCCTTCTCCACAGCCTTAGGAGTTGGCGCAACCCCATCAGGAGCAGGACGAAGATAGAAGAACGCGCACACGCCTAGCGCTGCCACAAGCAAACCTAACAAGCCCATGCGCAGGCTGCGATGATACTTGGCGAAAAACAGAGCCCGTTTGACCTTAGCGATATTATCATAGCGATAACCCCGTATAAAGCGCGTGCAGCCATCGATAACATCATTCAAGCGACCCTCATAGCCAGCGCCTAAAAGCTCCTTCATAGTCACACCCAAGGCATATACATCCGCACGAAAATCCGTGCTCTGGAGCCCATACTGCTCCGGTGCAGCATAGCCCTGTGTACCTATTACCACCGTATCCCCTGCCTCATGAGCAGAGCACAAGCGCGCAGAGCCCAAATCAATAAGGCGGATATGCCCATTGCTCTGGAGCAAAATATTGGCTGGCTTCACATCACGATGGACCAAATTATGCTGATGCAAATACGACAAGGCCTCGCACACCTGCTCCGCAATAGAGATAACCCTTTGCTCATCAAGGTAGCCCTTGCTTTTGAGAACATTATCCAAGGTTTCACCCTCAAAGTATTCCTCAATGAGGTAAGTCTTATCCTCAGAACGCACAGCATGGATGATATGGGACAAATTGCGCTGCTTGAGACCGCGGACGGCCTCCACCGGATAGGCAGCATTAAAGAGACATTTACGCACATAGACCTTCTGATTCTGTCCCAAAACGAGCTCCGTCGTACCCAGAGCAGATTGCTTAAGAGTTTTGACCACAATATACTTTTGTAAAATAAAAGCAGCTGCATGACCCATTTTACAAGCTCCTCGGATTGTGATACTATAATTATACCATGAAAGAATGGATGTGAATACATTGGAAAAGGATACTGATTTTTTGCGCAAGGAAGCCACTAAGGTGAAGCTGAATAAAACGGAGCCTAATAACGAGGCTTTGCGAAAATTTTTTAAAGAAAACTGTCAGGCTTTACAATACCCTGACCCTATTGATTACCTGCTGCAATGCGCCGCTGCCCATGGTGTAACAGCCAATGTTATCGCCGCGCAAAGCGGCTTTGAGCGCACCCAAGCAAGGCATATTCTTTCCCATACCAAGCAATTCGACCGCAACAAGCTCATCGCTCTGGCCATCGCCGGCAAGCTCACCCTCGCAGAAACAGACAACGCCTTGAAATATGCTAAATTCAGCGCTCTTTATGCTAAGGATGAGTGGGATGATGTGATTATTTTTGCCATTAATGGTGGTCTTAGCACTATGGAAGCCAACGAATTACTGTATGATTTAGGCTATGACCCACTGGTAAAGGTTTTAAGACGCAATAAGAAAGAGGAACAATAAGCAAAAACCCAGCCGCATAAGCAGCTGGGCTTTTTGTTTATACTATGCTTTTCTTTACACTACTTGGAAAATGTAGAATTTCAAATAATACGTCTCCGGCACATTCCACAGGATGGGATGGTCGGGAGCCTGTTGGCGGGCTTCAATCTGACGCAGGGACACATTGGCGTCCCGAGCCGCGTCCTTAAGCATCTCCACAAAAAGCTCCTCCTTCATGAAATGGGAGCAGGAGCAAGTAGCTAAGTAGCCACCGCGGGGCAAGAGCTTCATAGCCTTCAGATTGATTTCCTTATAGCCGCGGATAGCATTCTTCACCGTGCTGCCGGACTTGGTAAAGGCCGGCGGGTCTAGGATGATGAAGTCATAGGCATGGGAATGATTATTGAAAAGCTCGCTGAGCAAGTCGAAAACATTGGCCTCCAGACCCTTCATCACCTTATCAAAACCATTGATTTTCGCATTATGGTCGGCCATACGCACTGCCTCAGCGCTGATATCCACCGCTGTGACGCTGGCCGCGCCGCCTTGAGCCGCATTTAAGGCGAAGCTGCCCGTATGAGTAAAGCAGTCCAACACATGCTTGCCCTTGGCGATTTTCGCCACCGCTTGACGATTGTATTTTTGGTCTAGGAAAAAGCCTGTTTTTTGGCCATTTTCCACATCCACAGTGTATTTGATGCCATTTTCCAGGATTTCCGTGGTTACATCGCCATGATTAGGCAAAAGTGGCGTAGCAAACCAATTCTTGCCCTCCTGCATACCCTCTAGCAAGCGAATTTTTACATCATTACGTTCGAATAGACCGCGAATATTCTCGCCCATTTCCTGCAAAATCTTAATCAGCAAATTAAAGAGCATTTCCTTACGCAGCTCAATGCCCAAGGACAGAGTCTGAGTCACTAGCAAATCGTTAAAGCGATCCACGGTGAGTCCCGGAAATTGATCAGCCTCGCCAAAAATCAAGCGACAGCACTTAAAATCCGTATCCCCCATGACCGTGCGCCGATATTCCAGCGCATAGCGCAAGCGACGCTCCCAGAAGGCTTCGTCAAATCTATCATTAGTATTGGTAGAAATAATACGCACGCGAATCTTGGACTTATCGTTCACAAAGCCCGTGCCCAAATATTTCCCTTTATTGGTCACTACATCTACTAAATCACCATTGGTATAACTGCCCTCTACCTTGGTTACTTCCTCGCCGAAAACCCAAGGATGCCCGTTGCGAGCAGCTCGTTCTCCCTTAGGAGTAATAAAAAATTTTGCAAAGTTGCGCATAATTAACCTCGTTCACCTTAGAATGGCGTGGTCAGGACGAAAGTTTAAGCTAAAACCAGTACCCAGCCCACACTGCTCCTTAAAGTATAGCACATTAGCCTGCCAGATGTATAGGTATCTCGCCATTTATTGCCAAGGATTCAGGCGTTACCTCGCAGCTAAGCGCCAGCATACCCACACCGCAGGCCTCCGCCCTTTCCAAGGCCTCGGCAAAGGCGGCGTGGGTGCGTCTGTTGGGCGTAAAATAGCGCATGCCGCTCATTTGCACCACGAAAACGATGGCTGCCTCATACCCCTGCTCTAAGCAGTGGCACAGCTCCTGCACATGCTTTACCCCTCGCTCCGTAGGAGCATCGGGGAACATGACCACACCCTTTTCCTCTAGGGTTACGCCCTTAACCTCGATGAACATTTTCTTGGCTTCCGTTTCCAAATAAAAGTCGAAGCGTGAGTCCCCATGCTTACATTCGGGCTTTAGATAGGTGATTTTCCCAAAGGGCTCCTGCTCCATAAGCCACTCCTGTACCACCTTATTGGGCGCCTGGGAGTCCATATTGATTAATAGATTTTGCTTTTCCACCGCGATCAAGTCATATTTCGTTTTACGCTTGCCCTCAGGAAAATGCTGTACATACACAGTTGCGCCGGGCAAGAGCAATTCCTTGCAACGACCGGTATTCTTCACATGCACGATTTCCTCGCGGCCTGCTATTTCCACATGGGCAATAAAGCGATTAGGACGAGCAAGAAATTTGCCCGCCATAATATTGGTGTATCGCATCTGCTGCACCTCATAGAAAAAGCCCGGCTGCCCATGGCAGCCGGACCCTTTACTTATTGTTAAATCAGAATGCCGGAACTACGGCGCCCTTGTATTTCTCTTCGATAAATTTCTTTACTTCAGGAGATTGCAAAGCCTTCATCAGCTTTTGGATTTCCGGACGCTTCTCATCGCCCTTGCGAACGGCTACGATATTAGCATAGGGAGATTCCTTGGGCTCGGTGAACAGGGAGTCCTTAACCGGGTTCAGCTTAGCTTCCATAGCGAAGTTAGAGTTGATTACAGACAGATCCACATCATCCATGGAACGAGGCAGCAGAGCGGCTTCGATTTCCACAATGTTCAGCTTCTTGTCGTTGCCGGTAATATCGCCAACAGTAGCGTTAACGCCTACGCCGTCCTTCAGCTTCAGCAGCTTAGCGCTTTGCAGAATAGCCAGCGCACGGCCACCATTGGTGGGGTCGTTAGGAATAGCGATTTTAGCGCCGTTGGGAACAGCGTTAATATCCTTAATCTTCTTGGAATAAATGCCCATGGGCTCGATATGCACCTTACCAGCGCTCACGAGATTCAGCTTGCGCTCAGCGACGAATTTGTTCAGATAGGGCTCATGTTGGAAGAAGTTAGCATCCAATTCCTTGTCGTTCAAAGACAGGTTAGGCTTTACATAGTCGCTAAATTCGATTACTTCCATGTTCACGCCGTCTTTAGCTAAACCAGCTTTAATGTGGTTCAGGATTTCAGCATGGGGAACAGCGGTCGCACCCACCTTAATAGCCACTTTTTTATCGGCAGCAGGAGCCGCCTTCTTTTCGCCGCCGCAGCCTGCTGCTACCACAGCAATACTAGCCAAAGCGACCATACCAATAAGTAATTTTTTCATCATCTTTCACTCCTTTTCTTGATGATAGCCAAAAGATATTGAATGTAATATATCTTATCCTACCATTTTTGTCAACATTAACTTCACAAAAAAACGGGATAAGGTGTTCTTATCCCGTTTTTGTAAAATTTGTTACTCTTTACTATATTTGGCGATGCCAACCTTGTAAAAATCGTTACCTTGGGCATCGATGCACACGATGGCAGGGAAGTCCTTAACCTCATAGCGACGAATAGCCTCGGGGCCCAGATCCTCGTAAGCGATCATGGTTTCGCTTTTAATGGATTGAGCGATAACGGCTGCCGCGCCACCCACAGCTACGAAATACACAGCTCCATGCTTCGCGCAGGCATCAATAACCTCTTGGCTACGCAGGCCCTTGCCGATCATGCCGCGCATGCCCTGCTCAATCATGGTGGGAGTATATTTATCCATGCGACCACTGGTGGTGGGGCCGGCGCTGCCCACAACCTCCCCCGGTTTAGCCGGAGTGGGACCAACATAATAAATCACATTATCCTTTAAATCCAAGGGCAGCTTTTCGCCGCGGCCCAATGCTTCGTACAAACGCTTGTGAGCGGCATCACGGGCGGTATAAATGTAACCACTGATGCGTACTACGTCGCCTGCGCGCAAATCCTTAATGGTTTCAGCAGTCAGAGGCGCTTGGATATATTTAATGGTTGCTTGTTCACTCATCTTGGCGCCCTCCTTATATTTCTGCTTCCGCACGACGTGCCTGATGGCAGTTCAAGTTAACTGCGCAGGGCAGGCCACCGATATGGGTATGGGTAAACTCGATATTTACGCCTAAAGCAGTGGTACTTCCACCCAAGCCGGAGGGACCTACGCCGGTTTTATTGACCAGCTCTAACAGCTCGTCCTCCAAAGCCGCATAGCGAGGATCAGCATTATGCTCGCCCAGTTGGCGGGTCAGAGCATATTTTGCCAAAATAGCAGCCTGCTCCATGTTGCCGCCAATGCCTACGCCCACAGTGATGGGCGGGCAAGGGTTAGGACCTGCGGCACGCACGGTGTCGACCACAAATTTCTTGATGCCTTCTACGCCGTCAGCAGGCTTGAGCATCTTTAAAGCACCCATGTTTTCGCTGCCGCAGCCCTTGGGGCACACAACCATCTTTACCTTATCGCCGGGAACGATTTTGGTGTGGATGATGGCAGGAGTATTATCACCGCTATTCTTGCGGTCAAAAACGGGGTCGCCTACGGAGGACTTACGCAGATAACCATCCACATAGCCCTTGGACACGCCCGCATGAATAGCTTCGTACAAATCGCCGCCTACGAAATGTACCTCTTGGCCAATTTCTATGAACACCACGGTCAAGCCAGTGTCCTGGCACAGGGGTACGGCCTTCTTTTGAGCCAGCTCATAGTTTTCGATTAAAGTGTTGAGAATTTCTTTACCCAAAGGAGATTCTTCGGTTACGGCAGCGGCGCGAATTTTTTCCTTCACAGCCTCCGGCAGATAGTAGCAGGAATCCATGCACAGCTTAGCGACAGTGCTGGTTACTTCACTAACATTAATTTCTCTCATTGATTTCCTCCTTCTCAGGATAAACGCATTTTTTAACGAGCGACACGTTTAGCGGTGTTAGCCTTAACCTCTTCAGGGTCCACGATCTTGCGCGCCAGACCGGTCTCGATAGCGACCTTAGCCACAGCGGCGGCTACAGCAGGAGCCAGACGCGGATCGAAGGCATCGGGAACAACATAGTCCTCACGCAGATCCTTTTCGTCAATCAATTCAGCGATGGCGAATACGGCTGCAACCTTCATTTCCTCGGTAATAGCCTTGGCGCGTACATCGATAGCGCCGCGGAATACGCCGGGGAAAACGGATACGTTGTTAACCTGGTTAGGTCTATCGCTGCGACCGGTGCCGGCAACAGTTACGCCTGCTTCTTTAGCAGCGTCGTAGCTGGTTTCGGGAACCGGGTTAGCCAGCGCGAAAACAACGTTCTTTTCAGCCATGCTTTGCATGATTTCTTTGGTAAATACATTGGGAGCGGATACGCCGATCAAAACGTCAGCGCCCTTAGCGGCCTCTGCCAAGGTACCTTGCAGTTTTTCTTTATTAGTGGTCTTAGCCAGTTGGGCCTGGATGCGGTCCAGCTTTTGGTCAATGCCGTCATAGAGAATGCCCCAGCGATCAACCATAATTACGTTTTGCGCACCCATATTCACCAGCAGGCGGCCGATAGCGGAGCCGGCAGCGCCGCAGCCATTAACTACGAAGCGAGCAGTGCGGAAATCCTTCTTTACATAGCGCAGAGCGCCCAATACTGCGCTGCAGCAAGCGATAGCGGTGCCGTGTTGGTCATCATGGAAAACAGGAATATCGGCGATTTCCTTCAGACGATCCTCGATGTCATAGCATTTCGGAGAGGAAATATCCTCTAAGTTGATGCCAGCATAGTTGGGCTCCAGAATTTTTACGGTACGGATGAATTCATCGGGATCCTTGGTACCCAGGCAAACGGGAACTGCATCCACATCACCAAAGGTTTTGAAGAGAGCTGCTTTACCTTCCATAACAGGAATAGCGGCCTCAGGACCAATATCACCTAAGCCCAGCACGCGGGTACCATCGCTAATGATGGCTACCATGTTGCCACGGCAGGTGTATTCAAAGGACAAAGTTTTATCTTCTTTAATGTCTTTACAGGGTTCAGCAACACCGGGGGTATAAGCCAAAGCCAAATCATGGCGGTTGGCAATGGGCACCTTGCACTTAACGGCGATTTTACCGTTGTTGTCTAAATGCAATTTTAAAGCCTCTTCACGTAATGTCATTGTCATAAAACTTCCCTCCATTAGGTATTGATTAGTATACACTATATTGTATATGAAGTGTCATGATAATGCAAGTAAAATGTTAGTGATTTAACATGTTTTCTTAGATTGTCAGATTATTGTAACGAATGTTGCAGGATTATGCATAAAAAGGCCCGAACCACAGTGCAGCAGTTCAGGCCCAATGCATTTTCAATTCTTTTAATAGCTTTAGAGCTTATTTTTCCATTTCTTTAAGATGCTTTTCATAAGCCTTAGTTTCGGCTACAACCACACCGGTCAAGGCTAAGAGAGCTATCAAGTTAGGAATAGCCATGAGGCCGTTCACGATATCGGCCAATACCCAAATCTCCTCCAGCTTCAGGAAGGGACCGCAGGCGATGAGGATGATGAAGATAATGCGGTAGGGCATAATAGCCTTAACGCCCATCAGATACTCAACGCAACGCTCGCCGTAGTAGTTCCAGCCCAAAATGGTGGTGAAGGCGAAGAGCACCAAACCAACCATCAGCAGCATGGAGCCAAAGCCCGGGAAGGCGGCCGCGAAGGCAGCATCGGTCATAGCAGCGCCCTTCAGAGGACCGCACCAAGCGCCGGTTACGATCAAGGACAGACCAGTTAAGGAGCAGATGATGATGGTATCAATAAAGGTACCGGTCATGGAAACAAGGCCTTGCTCAGCAGCCCACTTGGTTTTGGCAGCTGCAGCTACGATAGGAGCGGAGCCCAAGCCGGATTCGTTGGAGAAGACGCCGCGAGCCACGCCACTGCGCATAGCCAGCATTACAGTTGCGCCCAGGAAGCCGCCTTGAGCAGCGGTGGTGGTGAAGGCATCCTGCAGCACCATGCCGATGGCGGCGGGAACCTTATCTGCAAAGCAAATTAAGATGCCGACAGTGGTAAGGAAATACAGCACTGCCATGGCGGGAACAACCTTAGAAGCGACGTTAGCGATGGATTTCAGGCCGCCGATGGTTACCAAAGCTACAACCACAGTCAAAGCGATACCGGTGTACATAACAGGGATACCGGCGGTAATCTTGGTGATTTCTACAATGGAGTTTACCTGAGCGAAGGTACCGATACCAAAGTAAGCGCAAAGCACGCCAAAGGCTGCGAAAATTACCGCCAAGGGCTTGTAGGACTTGCCAAGGCCGTTTTCAATGTAGTACATGGGGCCGCCGGAGATGTTGCCATCTGCGTCCACAGTACGATATTTTACAGCCAGCAAGCATTCTGCATATTTAGTAGCCATGCCAAAGAAGGCAGCCATCCACATCCAGAACAGAGCACCGGGGCCACCGGCCTTAACAGCGGTAGCAACGCCCACGATATTACCGGTACCTACGGTAGCAGCCAGAGCAGTGCACAGAGCCTTAAAGGAGTTTACGTCACCGCTACCATCATTTTTCGCACTGAAAATCAGCTTCAAAGCAGAGCCCAGCTTGAAAACCTGGATCAGGCCCAGGCGAATGGTCAGCCAAATACCAGTGCCTACTAACAGCACCAATAAGGGTGGGCCCCAGACAAAATCATCAATCGCATTCAACAGTTCCAACATAATAAAACATCCCCCTTTACTATCCCTCTCTCATGGGTTACATATTCAAAATCCATAAGTAAATAAAAAACCGGAGTATCGCGCATATACTCCGGTAAAGTTTAAACCCATACAAGCATCCCTAGCTTCCTAGAAATGCCCATATAAAAGCTTTGCTCCGTCCTTTGGCCTGAGAGATTAGTCCATCCTATACTTGCACAGGATCAACTTTGCACCTTCGGCGCCCATTTAAGGGACTCTCCAGAGTTGTGTCAGCTTACGGTTCCGCCTCTTGCGAGGCACCTGAGAGTTTTGCTCCTTCGGTAGGCGTGGCCTTCTCCCATAAGCGTCATCCACTCGTTATTTACTTATGTACGCTATTATAGTACACTTCAAAGAAAAAAGCAAGCCTTTTTTTCAGAAAAACTCTTATTTTTGCTTAGCGGCAATTTCACGCATGCAATATACTAAAGAGCCATTGCCACGATGGTTCATGATGCACTCACAGCAGTTGCCGTGACGCGGGCAGGTGGTTTTGGGACAGGTGCAGTTAGCTTCGTTACAATGCTTATGTTCTTCCATGATGATTCCTCCAATTATTTTTGGCTGAAAGCCTAGCATTTTTATTATAACACTTTAGCTGATACTCGTCCAATTTTCCTTGTTTATTCTCGGAGCGCAGCAGCACATAACGGGAACTACGCCCCGCCATAACCCAAGCGCTTTTGTTTTTCTGCAAAAAGTCCGACACGCTCTTTTCAGAAACAATTACCAAGGGATAGGCGTTTCTTTCCATGGCAGCATAGGGCATTACGTTCTTGCTGCTCCAGGACATGCCCTTGGGCTTATAAGCAGCCAGCTCCCTTTCTGGCAACAGCTTCACAAGACGTGCATCGCTATAAAAGACTGCGGAGGTGGGATAGCTGCCATAAAGGCCAGCCTCTCCCACCCTGATTTGGACGAGCATTGTGCCCAAAGCCTTGGCGCTGCGAATATGGCTGAAGGGAATAGCTATGCTGTAAATCAAAGCCATATAGAATAATACAGCCGTGCAGGCAAGAGCATAGGCTTTTTTATTATTCTTCCGAAACAGAGCATAAGCCAGCAGGCAGGCCACAAATAGCGATAAGGGCAGAAGTAATAGGTGCTCAGCGGCCACGAGTCCCTGCTTAGCTGTCCAATAGGCAGCAGCCAGCAAAATTATGAAGCCAATGCTTACGCCCACCAAATATTTGCGCGTTATGTAGCCTTCTTCCTGCTTCGCCAACAGGCTGCCCAAAAGCAGGCTCGCAGGAAAGAGCAGCGGATAGGTGTAGGTGATATATTTCGTTGCCATGCATTGAAAGAAGCAAAAAACTACCAATGCCCATACCAGCAAAAATTTCTGCAGGCCATTCAGGCTTTGCCTTTCCCCATGCCACCAGTCATATACCATACCGGGAATGAGCCCGCTCCAAGGGAATAGAGCTAAAATATTCACCAAAGCATAATAATAGAACACGTTATCACGAGGATGCTCTGACACAGTGGCACGCAAAAAATTATGGGTACCAAAGAAGGTAGTCAAAAATTCTTGGCCGTGTAATGCGTACATTGCGGCGTACCAGGGCACAGCAATGAAAAAGCAGAGCAGGGTGCCACTAAAAAGATGCGCCCGCAGTAAAACACGCCAATCTCGCTGCCACAGCAAAAAGATAGTAATAATTAATCCCGGCAACAGCACGCCTATGGGTCCCTTGGTCAGGACAGCAAAGCCTGCTGCAGCATACATCAAATACCAATAGCGTGCTTTCCCCTCCCGATAGCCCAAATAAAAGTATAGCAGCGTGGCGCTGAAGAAGAAAAAGAGCACCGCATCGGTAATTATGGATTTGCTAATCAGAAAAAACTCGACACTGCTTACCAAAATCAGTGCACTATAAAAGCCGGTGTGGGCATTATAGAGCCTGCTTCCGCCCCAAGCCAGCAATCCCATGCTCGCAAGACCAAACAGGGCCGGAAAGAAGCGTGATGCAAACTCCGTAAAGCCAAAAAGCTTGTAGGCCAAGGCCGTTAGCCAATAAAAGAAAATGGGCTTGTCATACCAATAATGCCCATAAATCTGAGGTGATAGCCAATCACCGCTCAGAACCATCTCCTTAGCCGTCAACGCATAATTCGCTTCCACATTGTCCGTAACCAGCAGACTGCTATTGCCTGCAAAAAGCTGCAAGGCTGCTACCAAAAAAAGCACAAACCAATGCCATCTCGACATAAAAATACCTCCTTCAGCAAAGAAGCCGTTTTCTTTAACATTTAGCATAGTATAAAACAGCTTGCTTAATGCTTACTGAAGGAGGTTTTCATTTTAAATTCATACTAGAATTAAATTTTATTAAAATTTTCGAAGAAAATATTGTTATACACCCTACATGGGCAGCAGCACCCTCATAATCGTGCCACCGGGCTTGTTATCGAATATTTTTATCTCGCCGTGATGCTGTCGGGCAATGGCCAGCGCCAGCGACAGCCCCAGCCCCAAACCGCCCTGACTGCGGCTGCGAGCTTTATCCACTCGATAAAAGCGGTCAAAAACCTTTTCCTTATCCTCATCACTAATGCCACAGCCCTGATCACGCACCTCTATCCGCAGCCTGCTTTTGCTCTGGCTGGCTATAAAGCTTATGCTCGTGTCCGCAGGAGAATACTTAATGGCATTGTCCAAAATAATGACCAGAAGCCGATGCAGGGCTGCCTCGTCACCCCAAAGCTGCAAATTTGCTTGGATTTCGCTCTGCAGTACAAGCCCCTTTTCCTTGGCTAAAAGCCCAAGCTGTGCACCAACCTGTTGGCAAAGCTGCGTAACATCCACCCTTTTCTGCTGCGTCACAATTCCCTCATCGCTACGGGCAAGAGCCATCAGGTTTTCTGTCAGCTTAGCCATGCGCTTAGTTTCACTTTGCAGCATAGAAATGGACTCCTTAGCAAAATCACTATAATGGCTCTCCTCGTCCTCCTGCAGCCCCTGAGTGGCCAGAGCCATCACCGCCAAGGGAGTACGCATTTCATGGGACGCATCCGCTGTAAACTGCATTTGGCGCGCGTACATCCTGCTGATGGGCTCGATATTGCGACCTGCGAGCCAATAGCCAAAATAGCAGGCCAAAGCGAAGAGTAGAGCCGCCACGCACAGAAGTTTAAACAGAGTCATATATGCGGATTGGTAGTAAAACTCCATATCCTTAAACATATAGAGGTGCCCCTCAACCTGCTGCTCACGCAGCACCGGAGCCACCGCGATCAAATATCTGTGCGCCCTTCCCCCATTATCATAAATACGATTATCCAGCATACGCGCTGTATCCAGCTTTTGCGGCCAATCGCTGCGATGCTTGAGCAGGCCCTCACGCAGACTGCCCTTGCCCAGCTGATCCAAAATCACCGTTCTGCCATCAGTCTTCACATAATAAGCCAGCATACTGCCCTCGCGGATGGAAATGGTGGAGCAGGGCAGCTCGCCGCTTTCAACCCATTCCTCGGCCTCATGATAAATATTGTCCACCAGCTCTTCCTTCTCATGCTGGAGCACATTCCACCAAATAAAGCCATAGGCAACAAAAACAATGACCAAAATCAGCACTCCAAAAATCGCCGCTGAAATGCAGGTCATGCGCCACTGCAGGCCCTCGAACAGCTTATTCCACATAGTAACCCACTCCACGCAGTGTTTTTATCAATTCCTCTTTATTAAGGCTGGCAATTTTTTTGCGCAGCAATCTGATATGTACATCCAAATTATTTTCAGTAACATCGCTATCAATGCCCCAAATGCGGTCCTGGAGCACCGTGCGCGGCATCACCTGACATCTATTCCGTAGCAAGACCTCCAGCAGCTTGTATTCACGGGGGCGCAGCTCCACTCTTTTCTCGCCGTAGGCTAAGCAATAGGTGTTTGCCTCCAGCACATAATCGCCATAGCTCAGGTTGCTGACCTTATAGCTCTCCTGACGGCGGCAAAGGGCGTGCAGTCGTGCCACCAGCTCCTCCATGGCAAAGGGCTTCACCAAATAATCATCAGCTCCCGCATTGAGGCCCTGCACCTTGTCCGCCACCGCATCCTTGGCGGTGAGCAGCATGATTTTACCCTGATATTCCTCATCACGCAGGCGGGCACAGAGCTGCACCCCGCTCAGACGCGGCATCATCCAATCCAACACCAGCACATCATAGCCATCGGTATAAACCTTATTATATGCTTCCTCCCCATCATGCACCCAGGTCGTTAGGATATTTTGTTTTTTCAAGAGCATGCTCATCAGCTTGCCCAAGTTTAAATCGTCTTCAGCTAAGAGAATCTTCATAAGTCCACCCTCCATAACTATTATACCATTTTAGAGTATATTGCTTAAAGCTGAAATTTAGATGAAAGCTGAGCAAACGCTGTTCCAGAGCTAAAAGACAGCCGCTCGGAGCAGCTCTGCTGCCAAAGCCATAGCATCAAAAAAGCGGAGCAGCCTCCGCCGCTCCGCTCTTTAACGCGAACATATACTCCATACCGCGTTTTGCGGCAGGAGAACTATTCTAAATGATTTATGATCTATAGCTATTAAGTTTCATGGTCAGCTCCGCATAGGTACCTTGCCCATTAGCCAGCATTAAATTCAAGGCCCACATGCTTTGGCCCACATCATCGGTGCTTTGGGTAGCCTGCAAGCGTGGCTTGCCCTCGCCCACGAAGCGCAGTATGTCCTCGCCCTCCAAAAGCAAGGGCATATCCGCCCGCTTATAGGCGGTCAGGCCCTCACTGGAAAAGAGCACGGTCAGCATGAGCATTTCATCCATACGCCAGCATTCCAAGCGAAAAGGGCGACCATCGCTCATCACGCCATTCTTGTAGCCCACATCCATGACACCGTCCTCATCGGGCTCATAGGGGGAGGGCACATAGTTCACCCGGCAGGGAGCTGCGAATTTTTTCATTAGCATTTAATCTTCTCCTAAACCTTTGCCAGCAGGCGCTTTACCGCTGCAAATATTTCTCCAGCAGTCTATGGGTAATATTACCCTCAGGATAAACCAAGGCCAGAGCTTCAGCTACGGGCGCCCAGCAGGCGGCGTTGATTTCCTCGGAGAGAGCGAAATCGCCCTTGTGAGCACGGGCTACAAAGCCCAGAAGCAACATTTGCTGCTCAGCCTCCCATTGACTGCATACGAAGCGCACATCCTTGGCCGCTATGCCAATTTCCTCCTGCACCTCCCGCAAAGCGCAAACCTCAGCCTGCTCACCGGGCTGAACATAGCCGGAGACAAAATTATAGTATTTCTCGGACATATATTTGGGCTTGAGCAGCGCCACCTCCTCCGCTTCGTTAACCACCATGGTGATGGCGACTACGGGAAAGATATCAAAGAAGGGCTTGTGACAGGCCTTGCACCAGGGCACACGACCATCATCGCCAAAGGGCACGCTGCCCAGCTTAGCGCCGCATTGAGGGCAAAATGTAAAATGCATAAATATCTCCTTCTTATGCCGGCCCACCTATAAGAAAAGCGCTCCAAAGCCGGAAGCAATGGAGCGCTTAGTTAGGCAATTACAGGTAATTATTCCTGAGCCGGAGCTTCCTCTGCAGCTTCTGCAGCTTGCTCAGCAGGCTTTTCTTCCTCTTGCATAACATTATATTTAACTTTAACGTCACGATAACGGCTCATACCGGTACCAGCCGGAATCAGCTTACCGATAATAACATTTTCCTTCAGGCCCAGCAGCGGGTCGACCTTGCCCTTAATAGCGGCATCGGTGAGCACGCGGGTGGTCTCTTGGAAGGAAGCGGCGGACAAGAAGGAATCGGTAGCCAAGGAAGCCTTGGTAATACCCAGCAGAATGGGATGACCCTCGGCAGGCTCCTTGCCAGCCTCGATCATAGCAGTGTTCTGCTCTTCGAATTCTGCCACGTCCACATACTCGCCCGGCAGCATGGTAGTGTCACCGGATTCGTCGATGCGTACCTTACGCATCATTTGACGTACCATTACCTCGATATGCTTACTGTTAATATCTACGCCCTGGGACTTGTAAACGCCTACAACCTGGGAAACCAGATAATGCTGGGTAGCCTTTACGCCACTGATACGCAGCACATCGTGGGGATTGAGGGAGCCTTCAGTGAGGCGGTCGCCCTGAGCGATTTCTTCGCCTTCGGTAACGGCCAGCTTAGCGCCGTAAGGAATCTGGTATTCTTGACCCAGACCATCCTCGCCGGTAACGATAACCTTGCGGCTACCGCCCTCTTCGATGATGTGCACAGTACCGGCATTTTCGGACAGCAGGCCCGGATGCTTGGGTTTACGGGCTTCGAACAATTCCTCGACACGGGGCAGACCTTGGGTAATATCGTCAGCGCCTGCGACACCGCCGGTGTGGAAGGTACGCATGGTCAGCTGGGTACCGGGTTCGCCGATGGATTGAGCGGAAATAGTACCAACTGCTTCGCCAACATCCACGTTTTTGCCGGTGGCCAGATTGCGACCATAGCACTTACGGCATACGCCGTATTTAGCCTTACAGGTCAGTACGCTGCGGATCTTAACCTTGGTACGCAATTGGCAAATGCGCTCTGCCATATCCTCGGTAACATAATCGTTAATATGATAGAGAACTTCGCCATTCTCGTCCAGAATATCCTCAGCCAAGTTACGACCGATAATGCGGTCGTACAGGGTTTCGATAACGGTCTTGTCCTTCTTGCCTTCGACAATCGCCTCAACCTCGATGCCGGCGATGTCGTTATTACGGATGCGCATTTCCTTCACAGTGCCATCGGCCAAAATAGCGTCGATGGTCGCTTCGGTCATGGTGGAGCCAGCAGCTGCCAGCACCTCCCCTGCGCCATTGACAATATCACTTGCAACTTCTTTATCTGCGAAGTTGTGCATCATAGCTTCCTTCAGCACCTTGTGGGCGAATTCATCGCTAATATTGATGCGAACTTTTTCTGCATCTTCACCGTTCAAATCATCGGTGGAATAGAGGCTGATTTCTTCGATCTTAGCATCGTTGAGCTTAGCGAAGAGCTCCGGAGTAACGTTGGTATCTGCTTCGGCAATTAAATTGCCTTCAGCATCCAGCACGCCGCTAGCCAGAGTGCGGCCCATGATGCGGTCACGAATC
Organism: Phascolarctobacterium sp.; assembly: GCA_004558595.1. Lineage (GTDB taxonomy): Bacteria > Bacillota > Negativicutes > Acidaminococcales > Acidaminococcaceae > Phascolarctobacterium_A. The sequence continues at coordinate 17,526 of SFCN01000018.1, forward strand.
TTGTTTTGGCTGGAGCCCAAAACAGCCTTGCTCAGACGATTGCGCTCCTTAACCAGGTTCATACCCACGATATCGCAATCGTCCTCGCGTACGATTACGTCCTGGGCAACGTCTACCAGACGACGGGTCAAATAACCGGAGTCGGCAGTACGCAATGCGGTGTCGGCCAAGCCTTTGCGGGCACCATGGGAGGAAATGAAGTATTCCAAAATGGTCAGGCCTTCACGGAAGTTAGATTTAATAGGACGGTCGATGATACGACCGGAGGGGTCTGCCATCAAGCCGCGCATACCTGCCAGCTGACGAATCTGTTGCTTGTTACCACGGGCACCGGAGTCAGCCATCATAGCCACGGAGTTGAACTTATCCATGGTGGACTTCATCAAAACATCGGTTACCTTATTGGTAGCTTCTTCCCACAGCTGGCAAACCTTCTTATGACGTTCCTCGTCGCTCATTAAACCGCGACGGAACATACGCTCTGCCTTATCAACCTCTTTTTCGGTTGCATCCAGAATGGCTTGCTTTTCAGCAGGAATCTTGATGTCGGAGGTAGCGATGGAAATACCGGACTTGCAGGCGTTATCATAGCCCATCTTCTTAACGATATCCAGAATTTCAGCGGTACGCAGATTACCAAAGAGCTTGTGAGCCTTAGCCACCAGCTTGCCCAATTCCTTCTTGTCGATGAGCTTGCCCAGATGCCATTCTTCGTTGCCGTTGGCATCCTTTTCCTTGTGGAAATAACGCATTTCCGGAGGCAGCTCGCTATTGAAGATCAGGTTACCGACTGTGGTAGTAACCAGGGATACGCCCTCGTTTTGGGGTTCTTCAAAAATTTCGCTATTGGGAATATATACTTTAATCAAGGCCTGCAGCGCTACTGCATGGTGGAAGTATGCTAATTGAGCCTCGTCAGCGCTGCTGAAGCGTTTGCCTTCGCCCATAGCGCCTTCCTTCACGATGGTCAGATAATATGCGCCCAAAACCATATCCTGAGTAGGCACGGCGACAGGCTTGCCATCCTTGGGAGCCAGGATGTTGTTTACAGACATCATAAGCATACGCGCTTCGGCCTGAGCCTCTACGGACAAGGGCAGATGGACAGCCATCTGGTCGCCGTCGAAGTCAGCGTTATAAGCGGTACATACCAGCGGATGCAGCTTAATAGCGCGACCCTCGGAAAGAATGGGCTCGAAAGCTTGAATGCCTAGTCTGTGCAGGGTCGGTGCACGGTTCAGCAGTACGGGATGCTCTTTAATAACATCCTCGAGGATATCCCATACCTCGGTTTCAGCGCGCTCTACCTTACGTTTAGCGCTCTTAATATTGGTAGCGATCCCGCTAGCTACCAAGCGCTTCATAACGAAGGGCTTGAACAGCTCCAGAGCCATTTCCTTAGGCAAACCGCATTGATGCATCTTCAGCTCGGGGCCTACTACGATTACGGAACGACCGGAGTAGTCGACACGCTTACCTAACAGGTTCTGACGGAAACGACCCTGCTTGCCCTTCAGCATATCGGAGAGGGATTTCAAGGGACGGTTGCCAGGACCGGTTACAGGACGGCCGCGACGGCCGTTATCGATTAATGCGTCCACAGCCTCCTGCAGCATGCGCTTTTCATTGCGCACGATGATGTCGGGAGCATGGAGCTCCAAAAGGCGTTTCAGACGGTTGTTACGGTTAATAACACGACGATACAAATCGTTCAGGTCGGAGGTAGCGAAGCGGCCACCATCCAGCTGCACCATGGGACGCAGCTCGGGCGGAATAACCGGTACTACATCCATAATCATCCATTCAGGACGGTTGCCGGACTTTAAGAAGGCCTCGCACACCTCCAGGCGGCGTACCACGCGCACCTTACGTTGGTTGCTGGCGTCCTTCATTTCGGCGCGCAGCTCGTTGGTCAGAGCCGGCAGATCGATTTCCTCCAGCAGCTCCTTCACCGCTTGGGCGCCCATGCCCACGCGGAAAGCATCGCCATATTTATCACGAGCTTCCACATATTCAGCCTCGGTCAGCAGCTGCTTCTTGCTCAGGGGAGTGTCGCCCGGGTCCAGCACAATGTAGCTAGCAAAATACAGTACCTTTTCCAGATTACGGGGGGATACATCCAAAATCAAGCCCATGCGGCTGGGGATACCCTTGAAATACCAGATATGGGAAACGGGGGCAGCCAGCTCGATGTGGCCCATGCGCTCACGACGAACCTTGCTACGGGTTACTTCAACGCCGCACTTGTCGCAGACGATACCCTTATAGCGGATGCGTTTATACTTGCCGCAATGACATTCCCAGTCCTTAGTAGGGCCAAAGATTCTTTCGCAGAACAAGCCATCACGTTCCGGCTTTAAGGTTCTATAGTTGATGGTTTCCGGTTTTTTTACTTCGCCATAGGACCATTCTCTGATCTGGTCCGGAGAAGCTAAACCGATACGCATAGAAACGAAATTATTTACATCTAACAAGAATCATTCGCTCCCTTCTCTTAGTTATCGTAGTCATCCAGATTAGCATCAGGTTCTTCACGGATGCTCATGCCATCGTCATAATTACCGATGTCGGCAATAATATCATCGTTGGCATCGTTATCAGCATAATCGTCCTGCTCTACAACCTGGCCTTCCTCATACTGATTTTCCATGTTGCCTGCTTCACGGATGTTTTCTTCATCTATTTCGCGGGTCGGGATATCATCATCTTCATCATCCTGCAGGGAGATTTCTTCCTCATCCTCGTTGAGCACCTTGATGTCCAGGCCAATGGATTGCAGCTCCTTAACCAAAACCTTGAAGGATTCGGGAATGCCGGGATCGGGCACATTCTCGCCCTTGACAATGGCTTCATAGGTCTTAACACGGCCAACTACGTCGTCGGACTTCACGGTCAAAATTTCTTGCAGAGTGTAGGCTGCGCCGTAAGCTTCCAGCGCCCAAACTTCCATTTCACCGAATCTCTGGCCGCCAAATTGGGCTTTACCACCCAAGGGCTGTTGAGTAACCAAAGAGTACGGACCGGTGCTGCGGGCATGGATCTTATCATCAACCAAATGGTGCAGCTTCAGGTAATAGGTCAAGCCTACGGTTACCGGGTTATCGAAGGGCTCGCCGGTACGGCCATCATAGAGGATGGTCTTGGCGGTCTTATCGATGCCGGCCAGCTCCAGAGCGTCGGCAATGTCCTGCTCGTGGGCGCCGTCGAAGACGGGCACGGAGATTTGGACAGCCTTAATGCTCTTGTCGCCGAATTTATCGATTTCCACGGTCTTGGGCATGCCGTATTTTTCAACGTCATAGCCATATTTAGTCAGGCGCTCTACCAAGCCCTCGGCATCATTTTCAATTTGCATGCCCAGAGCACGAGCGGCCCAGCCCAAATGGTTCTCCAGAACCTGACCGATGTTCATACGAGAAGGTACGCCCAAGGGGTTCAGCACGATGTGTACGGGTTCACCGCTGGGCAGGAAGGGCATATCCTCGCGAGCCATGATACGGGAAACAACGCCCTTGTTACCATGGCGGCCTGCCATCTTATCGCCCTCGGAAATCTTTCTCTTTTGCGCGATGTGTACGCGTACTTGCTCGTTTACTCCCGGAGGCAGGTCGTCGCCATTTTCACGGCTGAAGACCTTTACGCTGACAATCTTACCAGCTTCGCCATGGGGGACACGCAGGGAGCTGTCGCGTACTTCGCGAGCCTTTTCGCCAAAGATAGCGCGGAGCAGGCGCTCTTCTGCGGTCAGCTCGGTTTCGCCCTTAGGAGTAACCTTACCTACCAGAATATCGCCGGGGCGTACTTCCGCGCCGATGCGGATAATGCCGCGCTCGTCCAGATCCTTCAACGCTTCGTCACCAACATTGGGCAGCTCACGAGTGATCTCTTCCTTGCCCAGCTTGGTATCACGAGCATCGCAGTCATATTCTTCAATATGGATGGAGGTAAAGATATCAGCCTTTACCAAATCTTCGTTCAGCAAAACGGCGTCCTCGTAGTTATAGCCTTCCCAAGGCATGTAAGCTACGATTACGTTGTGGCCCAAGGCCAGCTCGCCATGGTCGGTAGCAGGACCATCAGCCAAAACCTGCTTAGCCTCTACATGGTCGCCCTTGAAAACGATGGGGCGTTGGTTTACGCAGGTACCTTGGTTGGAGCGCTTGAATTTCAGCAGCGGATAAATATCAACCTCGCCGTTTTCAGCGCGCACGCGAATCTCGTTGCCAACTACGCGAATAACTTCGCCGGCACGCTTAGCTAATACGCATACACCGGAGTCGACGGCTACCTTGTATTCCATACCGGTACCGATAATGGGAGCCTGAGTGCACAGCAGGGGCACTGCTTGACGCTGCATGTTAGCGCCCATCAGCGCACGGTTAGCGTCATCGTTTTCCAAGAAGGGAATCAGAGCGGTCGCGATGGATACTACCTGCTTCGGGGAAACGTCCATCAAATCGCAGCGTTCCGGAGCGATGGAAAGTACGTCGTCCTTAGCGCGGGCGGTAACACGCTCGCCTAAGAAATAGCCCTCGTCGTCCAAGGGTTCGTTGGCCTGAGCGACAATATATTTATCCTCTTCATCGGCGGTCATGTAAATAACTTCGTTGGTAACGCGCTTATTAGCCTTATCAACTACCCGGTAGGGAGTTTCCATGAAGCCGTATTTATTGATAACAGCAAAGGTGGACAGGGAGCCGATCAAGCCGATGTTCGGACCTTCAGGGGTCTCGATGGGGCACATACGGCCATAGTGGGAGTTGTGTACGTCGCGGACTTCGTAGCCTGCGCGCTCACGGGACAAGCCGCCGGGGCCCAGGGCGGACAGACGGCGCTTGTGGGTCAGCTCTGCCAGCGGGTTGTTTTGGTCCATGAACTGGGACAGCTGGCTGCTGCCGAAGAATTCCTTAATAGCTGCTACTACGGGACGGATGTTAATCAGCGCTTGCGGAGTGATAACCTCGGTATCTTGAATGGACATACGCTCACGCACTACGCGCTCCATACGAGCCAAGCCGATGCGGAATTGGTTTTGCAGCAGCTCGCCTACGCAGCGTACACGACGGTTGCCCAAATGGTCGATATCGTCGCCGGTGCCGTAGCCATCCATCAAATTCAGCAAGTAGTTGAAGGAAGCCAGCACATCCTCAACGGTTACAGTGTGCTGCTTCTCGTCAATACCGGTGGTAAAGAGCATGAGCATGGGCTCATCCTTGAACAGAACCTTGATTTTACGCAGGCCCTGCTCAGCATAAACGCCGCTGGCTTCAACCTTATCCAGGTTGGCAGGGGTCATCTTGGTGCCCTTTTCCAGAATAATTTCGCCGGTTTCTTCATCCACCAGAGGCTCTGCCAAAACGGTATTCTCCAGACGATGACGCCAGCCTAATTTTTTATTTAATTTATAACGACCAACACTGGCCAAGTCATAACGCTTGTTATCGAAGAAGGTCGCTTCAATCAGGGAAACAGCATTCTCTAAGATGGTGGGCTCGCCGGGACGCAGCTTTTTGTAAACCTCCAGCATAGCCTCATCCCTATTTTTAGTGGTATCCTTTTCCAGGGTAGCCATCAGGAAGGGATGCTCGCCGAAAACGCTGATGATTTCTTCATTGGAGGACAGACCCAGAGCACGCAACAGCACGGTAGCGGGCAGCTTACGGGTGCGGTCCACACGAGCATAAATCACATCGTTAATATCGGTTTCATATTCGATCCATGCGCCACGGTTAGGAATAACGGTGGTGCCATACAGCTTTTTGCCGCTGGGATCAATATCTACGCTATAATATACGCCGGGAGAACGTACCAATTGGCTGACGATAACACGTTCAGCGCCGTTGATAACAAAGGTACCGGTTTCGGTCATCAGCGGGAAATCACCCATGAATACGGTGGATTCCTTGATTTCGCCAGTGTCCTTATACACCAAGCGTACCTTGACGTTCATAGGAGCGGAATAGGATTCATCCCTTTCCTTGCATTCTTCTACGCCATATTTAGGCTCGCCCAGGCTGAAGTTTTCGAAATAAAGCTCCAAATTGCCGGAGAAGTCTTTAATCGGAGAAATGTCATGCAGGATATCTACCAAGCCCTCATCGAGGAACCATTCATAAGATTTTCTTTGAATGTCGATCAAATGAGGCATGGGCAGTATTTCATTGATTCTGGCATAACTATACCGAGTTCTGTCACCTACTTGAACCGGTTTAAACATGTAATTCCTCACCCCTTCGTTAATTCTTGAACACACTAAAGCTAGCACATACATGCGTGACAAAAAAAACAAGGTTCTTACCACAAGGACCTTGTCTGTTGTCTGCGATGATGTGCCTCATCCTTCATTATAAGCAAGATACGCCGTTCAACCACTGACCCGGCCATATTTGTTGTCAATTACACCTGCAATTTTTAATAATGATGTAGTATGTTATGTTATCACATTCTGGGTATTGTGTCAAGCAAAAAGGCAAATTTTTTCTAAGCAGCTAGACACCGCTATTGTGGCCGCCGATGAGCTTATTGCGCAGCCTGCCCGTGGCCTTCTCCCGATAGCTAAAGCCTCGCAGCAGCGCATTCTTGCCATACTTGGCCTTGACATCCAGCAGCGCCTGCTGCCGATCCCTATCCCGCAGCTCGTCCACTGGATAGGCTGAAAAAAGATTTTGCTCCGCATCGCCAAGCCACACTAAATCATTGGCGCTGACGCAAATCTGCCGGATGGGCGCGTTCTTCCAGGTAGTCTGAGCGAAAAGCTGGCGAAAAAACTGCTCCAGCACCGCAAAGGAATCCGTGGCCTGGGGCAAACGCCGTGAGCCCCCTGTGGGCGGCCTGCAATCCTTGCTATAGCGAATGCTGAGGCTAAAGGAATTACACAGCATTTGGGTCTCCACCAGCTTCAGGCACAAGAATTCCACCATTTCCACCATAACAATCAGGGCATCGCCCCAAGCGTAATCCTCAAATAAAATCTGACTGTTGCTAAGAGAATGAGTCTTGGGCTGATAATTGCGCAAGGACTCCATGGTACAGTCCTCCCGTCCCCAGGCATGATCGATTAAATATTCCGCGTTGATGCCAAATTCCTTGTACAGCCTTTGGGGCTCGCAATGAGCCACTCCGTACAAATCATAGATGCCCTTACGCGCCAGCCTATTGGCCGTGCCCCTGCCGATATTCCAAAAATCCGTCAGAGGACGGTGATGCCACATTTTTTCCTTAAATAAGGCTTCATCCAAATAAGCTATATTATCAGGCTGATGCTTGGCCAAAATATCCAAAGCCACCTTGGCCAAAAACAGGTTACTGCCGATGCCAGCTGTAGCGCAAATGCCAAATTTTTCCATAATCCGCCCCACCAAGAGCTGCACTAGGGCCTTGGGCTTCATTTTATACAATAATAGGTATGGAGATAAATACAAAAAGCATTCGTCGACAGAATAAACGTGGATATCCTGAGCGCTTAAATACTCTAGATAGCTTTTATAAATGCCTGCCGAATAATCCATATACAGCTGCATCCGAGGCAGGGCAGTGATGTACTGGATATGGGAGGGAATTTCGAAAATGCGGCAGCGGTTGCGCACGCCCAGCTTTTTCAGAGCCGGCGAAACCGCAAGGCAAATGCCCCCATTCCCACGAGAAGGATCCGCTACAACCAAATTAGTTTGGAAGGGGTCCAGACCACGCTCCACACACTCCACCGAGGCATAAAAGCTCTTTAAATCGATGCAGGCATAGATTCTCTCTGTGGGCTTAATCAAATTGTCCATCAGTACCACCACCTATTTTAGCTGCGAACGCGCAAACTTTACTAGGTTTATTATAGCACTTTTTGAACATGATTTCTATATTATCGACTCATTTTACCTTTTGTTCGCTCTTGTATTAATGAAACGAATAAACTTCTGCACATAGGAGGGCAGTAGATAATCCTTACGATAGATAATATACATATGGCGCGCCGCCAAATATTCCGGTAGCTCAAAGGCTAAAATGCGCTTTTCCAAGAGAAAATTTTCCGCTGCTCTTGCCGAAATCAAGGACACTCCCAAGCCTCCTGCCACTAAATTTTTAATAGCCTCTTGGTCGTTGACCCGAGCAACCACATGCAGCTTATCCTCTTCAAGGCCGGAGCGGGCTAAAAAATGCTCCGCCAGCTTTTCGCTGCCACTGCCCTTTTCCCGCAGAATCAAGGGCTCCTGCAGGAGGCTGGGCACCGAACTGGTCCCCTGCGCCTGCATAGCCAAATAATGCTCATTAACAGGCGTGATCAGCACCAGCTTATCCTGGCAAAAGGGCTGGCACACTATGTCCTCATCCTCGCAGTCCATGCCGATAAAGCCCAGATTGAAGAGCCCATCCTTGAGCCCATCAATAATTCCCTGACTGTCGCTTTGGTTCATAACAAAATATATGTCCGGATGAGCTTGACCAAACTCCGGTAGCAGCTGGGGCAGGATGTAGGCCGAGGGAATAGTGGAAGCGCCTAAATGAATGATGCGCTTGCTTTCCACGGAGCAAGCCTCCAGCATGCGCTGCTTCAGCTCCAAAATATTCATGGCATAACCGTAAAGCTCCTTACCCTTAGGCGTGATAGTAATGCTTTTCGTAGTGCGCACAATGAGCTTGGTGTGCAGCTCCTCCTCCAGCTGATAAATGTGGGTGCTTATGGTTGGCTGGGACAGAAAGAGCTTGCTGGCAGCCTTAGTAAAGCTTTTTTCCTGCACTACGGCAACGAAGCTTTGGAGCTGCTTAAACTCCATGGCCCAGCACCTCCTTAAGGGCCGCTATGGCGGTAGCGACCTCTTCCGCAGTATTATGCCAGCCTAGGGAAAAGCGCAGCGTGCCCGTGGGATAGGTGCCCAAGGTCCTGTGGGCGTTAGGCGCGCAATGCAGCCCCACACGGGTAGCAATGCCGTGCTCTGTGGCTAGCTCGTAGGCCACCCGAGCAATATCCTTGTGGGTATCCGCGATCGACACTACACTGGTGCGTTTGTTCATATCCTGACGGCCGACAATGTGCAGCAACCCCTGTCCCTCTAGGTCTTGTAAGCCTGCCATAAGCTGCTCAGTAAGTACCAGCTCGTGCTTCCGTAGCCCATCCAGGCCACGCTGCTTGAGCCAACGAACACCTGCTGCCAGGCCCATGATCCCCGGCAGATTGAGTGTTCCCGCTTCAAATTTATCCGGCATAAATTTAGGTGTGCTTTCCGTATGGCTCATGCTGCCAGTCCCCCCAACAATGCAGGGCATAATTTTATCAATCATGTGTTCTCTTAAAATGAAGCCACCTATCCCCTGGGGCCCAAGGAGTCCCTTGTGCCCGGTAAAGGCTAGGGCATCAATGCTCAAGATCTGCATATTAATGGGAAATAAGCCTGCGCTTTGAGCGCTATCCACCATAAAAAGTAATCCATGGTTTTTACAAAAAGCGCTCACCTCAGCTAAGGGCATGAGGGTACCGCACACGTTGCTGGCGTGGGTCATGATAACTGCCTTCGTTTTAGGCTGTACCAATTTAGGTAAAGCTGCAAGCTCTAGATTCCCCTCCCTATCGCAGGGAACGCGACTAAAGGTAATGGCGTTCCCGGGAGCCTCTTCACCTGCTGTGAGCTCGCGACCCAAAAGCTGCAAGGGACGCATCACCGCATTATGCTCCATGCTGGAAACCAGCACATGGTCACCGGGCCTTAGCAAGCCTCGAATAAGCACATTCAAGGACTCCGTAATATTCTTCGTAAAAACCACATTTTTCGCATCCTCGCCCCCGAAAAAATCGCACAAAAGCTGGCGAGCAGCGAACACCGCTTCCTCGGCCGCATAAGCGCTGGCGTAGCCACCGCGGCCAATATTACTGCCCACCCCCGTCATATATGCATACACAGCCTCGGCCACCTCTTGGGGTTTCGGAAAAGAGGTGCTGGCGTTATCCATATAAATCTGCTTCATGAAAAACCCTCCCTTGGATAAGCGTCGACTTTATCCATATTATAGTGAAGTTTTTTAACATCATTGTAGCACAATTTATTATAAATTCCAATCAATCCATCTGCTTTATCTATAAATGTTATTGGAGCACTGGCCCCGCCTATGATATACTTTTCTTATCATGTTAAAGAAGGAAAGGTGTTTTCATGAAAAACGAACGCGCAATTATTATCACAACTGGTGTGATTGTAGGCTTAATCGCCTCCATGCTAGTTTATTTTGGTAATCCAGCCAATATGGGCTACTGCATTGCCTGCTTTTTACGGGACACTGCCGGTGGCTTAGGTCTACATAACGCCAAGGCTGTACAGTACATCCGTCCCGAAATCATCGGTCTTATTCTTGGCGCTCTGGGCGCAGCCTATGCCCACGGTGAATTCGCGCCTAAAGGCGGCAGCTCACCCTTGACTCGCTTCTTCCTAGGCTTTTTTGCCATGATTGGCTGCCTCATGTTCCTAGGCTGCCCCTTTAGAATGCTGCTGCGCATCGCCGGTGGCGATTTAAACGCCTGGGCCGGCCTTGTGGGCTTTGCAGGCGGTATTTACGCCGGTATCTTCTTCCTTAATCGTGGCTATAGCCTGAAGCGCACTTATAAAATGACTATTGCCGAGGGCAGCCTGCTGCCAGCAGCAGCCCTTGCCCTATTAGCCCTGCTCATCACCGCCCCCGCCTTTATCCACTTCACTAAGGCCGGCGGCGGCCCCGGTGCTAAGCACGCGGCTGTCGCTGTCAGCCTTGTGGCAGGTCTTGCCGTTGGCGCACTTGCCCAGCGTACTCGCTTTTGCATGATCGCCGGAATTCGCGATTTCATTTTGTTCCGCGAAACCAAGATGTTGTACGGCTTTGTAGCTGTTACAGTAGCTGCCCTACTCTGCAATTTAGGACTTACCGCCGCTACCGGCACCAGCTTTTTCAAGCTGGGCTTCGTCGGCCAGCCCATCGCTCACACCGATGCTCTGTGGAACGCTCTGGGCCTTTTCTTAGCTGGCTTTGCCTGTGTGCTCTTGGGCGGTTGCCCCATGCGCCAGCTCATTCTAGCCGGTGAAGGTAACTCTGACAGCGCCATCGCTATTTTAGGCTTTGTGGCTGGCGCTGCCTTCGCTCACAACTTCGGCCTCGCTTCCAGCGGCGCCGGCCCCACCGCCAACGGCCAAATCGCCGTTGTCACAGGTATCATCGTCGTAGCCATGATCGCTTATTTGAACACCTATAAAAAATAAGGAGGCATCCACTTATGAAAATCATCGATGCTCGCGGACTTTCCTGCCCTGAACCCGTTATTTTAACTCGTCAGGCTCTGGCCAGTGGCGAGGCTGCATATCAAGTTATTGTGGACAACAACACTTCTAAAGAAAACGTTACTCGCTATGCTCACCATCAGGGCTATGAGGTTACCATTAGCGAGCAGGATGGGGAATATACCCTGTCCCTACGCAAATGAAGCAGTATCTTGCAACCTTTTTCTCCCATTTTGGAGCCATACGCTTCCAAAAATTATGTACGCAGCTGCACTTAATGGCGCGACTAGCTCCCGTGCCGCGCTCCTTGAGCAGCAGCTGTGGCACCTGTGTGCTGTTTGAGGCCGAGGCGCTTAGTCAGGACGATGTGTCCAAGCTCATCACGCCGGAGCTAGAGCAGCTGGTGCTGGAGGAAAATGGCTATCATACCCTATACCAAGCCGAAGAATAAAGACCTTCTTAAGCGAGGACTACTCAATGGAAAATCAAGTGAAATTAACCAAGCTAGCCAGCTGTGCTGGCTGTGGTGCTAAGGTGGGCGCTGGCACCCTGTGCCAGCTTTTAGAGGGCTTTGCTACCCACACGGACCCCAAGCTGCTTGTGGGCTACGACAAGAGCGACGATGCCAGCGTTTACGCGGTGAGCGAGGAGCTTGCCATTGTGCAAACCACGGACTTCTTCCCACCCATCGTAGACGACCCCTTTATGTACGGACAAATCGCCGCCACCAACGCTCTCAGCGATGTGTACGCTATGGGCGGCGAGCCCAAGCTGGCGCTGAATATTATGTGCATCCCCGAAAAAATGGAGCAGCACACCGTGCAGGAAATCCTGCGCGGTGGCTATGCCAAGGCCTATGAGGCCGGGGCCATCATTACCGGTGGACACACTATTCACGGGGCCGAGCCCATTTATGGCTTGGCCGTGACTGGTTTTGTCCATCCGGACAGGCTGTGGCGCAACTGCGGTGCGCAGCCCGGCGACGTGCTTGTGTTGACCAAGCCCTTGGGCGTGGGCATACTCACCACTGCGGCCAAGGCGGAGCTGGTAGACGCAACGCTATTACATAAGCTCTATGATCAAATGAGCACGCTGAACAAGTATGCTCACGACGTACTTGTGAAGTATAGCGTGCACGCCTGCACGGATGTGACAGGCTTTGCGCTCTTGGGCCATAGTCTGGAGATGGCCCAAGGCAGTGGGGTTACACTGCACGTGCAGGTAGCAGGGCTGTCCTACCATCAGGAAGCCTATGAGATGGCTTCCATGGGCTTCATCCCCGCCGGCGCCTACCGCAACCGGGAATTTGCCGAAGCTCACGTGAAGGTCGTAGGCGATGTTCCCCTGCCCCTGCAGGATATTTGCTACGATCCACAGACTAGCGGCGGCTTGCTCTGCGCCCTTCCTGAAGCCGAAGCTGCTGCTTGCTTAGCCGAGCTGCAAAAAATCGCTCCTGCTGCAAGTATTATCGGCTACGTAACCGAACAGCTTGATGCTGAGATTTATTTAGAATAACAAAAACATACGTTTTGAGTAACGTTTTGTTACTCAACCTTACTCGAATACCTTGAGCAACAAAAAATTCAGCCACCGAAAGCTACTTATGGAAGTATACTTTCGGTGGCTACTTTGTTACTTATTTTGTTCGTTTTGCAAACTACTTTAGGGCTTGTAATTATTTTGAGTTTGGATATTATTTTTGCTTACGAGGTCATAGTATGCCTTTTGTGCATCGTTGAAGTCGGTAAAGGCAAGACCACTATTATTTAAATTCACAGATGAGTTTGCATATTTATCACTTTGTTGCGGATTAGTTGGATTACAGCTAAAGCTTTGGGTAACGCCGGATGGCCCATAATAGGTAACATTACCCTTTAAAGCAGCTGCTTGGTTAAATAATCCAATACTACCATTACTACCTACATTGGCCATAGCTACATAATATTTCACTTCGCCATTGGCCTCTTTATTCATCTGGATGACAGGCACACTGCTTCCGGTATAGGCGGACCAATCAGCATTGGACCAAAACAAGTTCAAGGATTGGGTACCGGTACCAAAGCCTTCAGTGAAAGCCCAAGACATGGGATCAACCCCACCAAAGCTACCAGCAGCATACAATTGATCTAAAAGCGTCTTGGCATATTCACTGGCTAATTGACTTTTTGGATTACCATTTTCTAAAAAGGCAGAGCCAGCCTCTTGCCCAGCGTCATCAGTATAAATCTTCTCCCAGCTCCAACTGCCGCTCGCAAACTGGCCACTGCCAAGTCCGCCCAGCGCACTTTGTCCTTTTCCGGCAAAATTAGGCTGATTGCCATCCGCAACCTCCTTATAGCCTCCAAAATAGCCAAATACAGACACTACCTTGCTCACAGCTCCGCTGATACCACTAGATAATCCACTGTCACTAGTAAATGATGCACCTACAGCTGCAACAAAGGCTAATAGCACTGCATATTCTGTCATGGCAACGCCAGTTTGTTTTAAAAATTTCTTCCAATCTTTTTTCATTCTCAAAATCCTTCCCCTTATCATATAATAAAACATTCTTTATTTATGCATCTTTCTTCTCTTTCAAGAAGCATTCTATTTATTATATCATCTAGCACTCTTACAGGCAAGAACTTAAATGAATTACAAATCTATTTTCAGAAATTTTCTATTTGTATGTAGTATCAGAAATAGCTATCTTAATAGCATTATCCAATGTGTTTTTCAATTCATCTTTGAAATACACTAGTTTAACTTTATATCAACAAATTATTGCTTACATGATGTAGCACGTTAAAAAAGGCTAGAGCATCCATATGGGAACTATGTAATTATCTGCATCAATAGCGGTAAGCTCGGGTCGCATGCATAATATAGCACCCTTGCCCCTAGGCACAGCCCCCTTATCCAAAACTTCAAAAGCCTTGACAAGCTGATTCGCAGGATTAACAGATCGTTTTATTTCTAAAGGATTAAGCCTACCGTCCTGCTCCAAAATCATATCGATTTCATTGCTACGCGTATCGCGATAATACCATAACAGTGCCTCTTCAGCGACATTGGCATAACTCTTTCTAATCTCAGCCACAACGTAGTTTTCTAAAATAGCCCCATTAATAGCGCCATTCTGTAATATCTCTGGGGTAGTGTACTTTGTCAAATAGGCCACTAAGCCTGTATCAAAAAAGTAAAGCTTGGGCGTCTTCACTGTACGTTTTAAAAGATTATTAGAATAGGGACGCAAGTAGAAAATCACATCCGACTTTTCCAAAACCTGTAGCCAGCGCTTAGCAGTATCATCAGATACCCCTATATCCTGAGCTATATCATGTATATTGAGCATTTGCCCAGCTCGACAAGCAGCAGCACGAATAAAATCCTGAAATAATAACTTATCTACAGGCTCTAAAAGCTCGCTTACATCAAGATTGATGTAGGTTTGAATATAACTGGAATAAAACACATTGCGGTCCTTAAACTTACCGCTAACATAGCCTGGTAACGAGCCACGCCAAATACGCTCATACATCCCCTTTAGGTCGGTGGCTTGTCCTGCTTCCTTGCGTGCCTTTAAAGCTTGTAAATCTATCGTTAAGGTCAGGGCTTCTCCACTACCATAAATCTCATGCTGAGAAAGCCCCGACATGTGTAGTATTGCTACACGTCCTGCCAAAGACTCCTGAGCGAGCTCCATCATACGGAAGGCCTGCGAGCCGCTCAGCCAGAATGATCCTGGCTCCGCCCCATTATCAATAGCAATTTTTAGATAAGAAAATAACTGTGGCGCGTATTGTACCTCGTCAATAAACAGCGGAGTCTCATGCACTGACAAAAAAGTGGCTGGCTCCTGTTGGGCCAATCTGCGTTCTTCCAAATCATCCAGTGTTACATAATTTCTATTTTGCTGCATCAGCTGGCGCAACAGCGTAGTTTTACCGACCTGCCTCGGTCCGGTTAGCAAAACACAAGCATAATCCTGCGATAGCTCCAATATCTTATTCGCCAAATCTCTCTTAATAAAAGTCATAAGCTCACCACCCTTGGTGTAAAATACGATTCAATCTTATTTTACACCAAAAGCAGTGAGCTG
>SFCN01000074.1 GCA_004558595.1 Phascolarctobacterium sp.
CAATTTCCACATCTCTTATCTCAATGGCTGGGATGAGGATGATGGCGATTGGTATAAAAAGCAAAACACTTGGCGCTTTGACTATAAAAACCACCATATTATTGACGGCTTGCCCCTGAGTTATTCTGCTTATTATGAATATGGCTTGTGGAATCGTTGGGATCCTGAAACTAAAAAGTCAAGTCGTAAAAGCTGGCATAAGGAATATGCTGTGTATTTAAACCATGATCCCATATACCTTTTCAATTCGAAAGACACCGTTTTAAATCTGACTGTTGGTAAAAAGTGGGTTAATGAGAGTGTTACCGGAGATACTCTTTCCACTGATATGTATTATGCAACCTTGGGTCAGAAGCTGGCTCCTCAATGGCGCACCTGGGTTGGCTACTATCGTGAAAAACAAACTAGTGAAATGTTTGATATTGGTCAGCCGGATATGGCTCGTGAGCTACGTAATGGCTTGCAATGGGTTCCCGACAGCCGTAACGTTGTAAGTATTATTAATCGTTATGATATGGGTAAGCATAATAACTATGAAACAGACTATCGCTGGCTGCACAAGTTCTGCTGCTGGGCTTTAGAATTTACTTATGAACAGGAGCATTACGATGGAGGAGATAAATCCCTCAAAGTAATGTATTATTTCTATAATCTATAAGCAAGAGGTTAATTATGAATAAAATTATTAAACAACGCTTCTTGGACCATCTTGAGGTGGCCCAGGCGGTAATGAATAGTGAAATTATGTCTCAGATTGAGACCGTCGCTACGGCCATTAAAAAGGCTTTGGGCGAGGGGCATAAGGTGCTCTTTTGTGGCAATGGCGGTAGCGCTGCGGATAGTCAGCACTTGGCTGCTGAATTCGTAGGTCGCTTCCAAAAGGAGCGCCAGGGCTTGCCTGCCATTGCCCTGACCGTGGATACCTCCATCCTGACTGCTGTGGGCAATGATTACGGCTTTGACAAGGTTTTCGTGCGTCAAGTCGAAGCCCTGGCGCAAGCAGGTGACGTGCTGGTGGGCATTTCCACCAGTGGCAATAGTCCCAACGTAGTGGCAGCTATCGAGCTGGCTAAAGAAAATGGCGTGTACTGTGTGGGCATGACTGCAGCAGGTGGTGGCAAAATGGCCTCCCTGTGCGATGAGTGCATCGCTGTGCCGGCTAAGATTACGGCACGCGCTCAGGAAATGCATATTTTGATCGGCCACATTCTGTGTGAGTTAGTGGATGGTGAATAATTTGGGCTTAGCTGTAACAA
This sequence comes from Phascolarctobacterium sp., assembly GCA_004558595.1. Lineage (GTDB taxonomy): Bacteria > Bacillota > Negativicutes > Acidaminococcales > Acidaminococcaceae > Phascolarctobacterium_A. Next base: position 1,257 of record SFCN01000074.1, read on the forward strand.
CCTTTTTAGCAGAGCAAATTAAAAATGTGAGTATCGCCGTGATTGGCGATGTGATGCTGGATAGGTACTTTCATGGTGAGGTGAAGCGTATCTCCCCTGAAGCGCCGGTGCCGGTGACGAAAATCAACCGCATTAAGTCTGTACTAGGCGGTGCCGCCAATGTGGCTGCGAATCTGGCTCACTTGGAGTGCCAGGTTTTCATGGGCGGTGTAACCGGTGATGACGAGAATCGTGTGCTTTTAGAAAAGCTCATGGATGATGCCGGCATTGACCACAGCGGCTTAGTAAAAAGCGCTCGCCGCAAAACCATTACTAAGCTGCGGGTGCTAGGCGGCAATCAACAAATGCTGCGTCTTGATTTTGAAGAAACCGGTGATTTGTATCCTGAAGAAATTGTAGAGTTGCGTCAGTGGCTGGCAAATCTTTTAGACCATGGCTTGGACGGTATCATCGTTTCCGACTATGCCAAGGGCGTATGCTCCGATGATTTTTGTCAATGGGTGATTAATGAGGCCCATGCTTATAATATTCCTGTGCTCATCGACCCCAAGGGTGCGGATTGGACTAAGTACAGTGGCTGTGATTTCATCACTCCTAATTTGAAGGAAATGTGCGAGGCAGCTGGCTGCTCTCGCGATAATGAGGATGGAGCCGTTGTGGAAATGGCCCGCGCCGCCAAGGATAAATACCACATTAAAAATGTGGTGGTTACCCGTAGCGAGCGGGGCATGTCCCTTGTGAATGACAATGAGGTGTTACACAGTCCGGCCACTGCTATCGAGGTTTTTGATGTATCGGGCGCAGGGGACACGGTGGCAGCTACGTTGCTGGCCGGTGTGGCCGGCAAGTTGGAGCTGGCGGACGCCATTTATATGGCCAACCGAGCCGCCGGCATCGTGGTGGCGAAGGTTGGTACCTATCCCGTGCATCGGGACGAGCTGCTGAAGGACTTGCTTACCGAGGAGCGCAAGCAGGGCCGTGGCTATAGAACCTTGAGCTGGCAGGAGATAGCTTCCTTAGCCGCAACCTGGAAGGCTTGCGGCGAAAAAATCGTCTTTACCAATGGTTGCTTTGATATCCTTCATGTGGGACATGTAACCTACTTGGAGAAAGCTCGTAATCTGGGCAAGCATTTAATCGTGGGCCTGAATACAGATGCTTCCGTGCGTCGCCTGAAGGGCGAAACGCGACCGTTAGTCCATGAGCTGGACAGAGCACGAGTGCTTGCTGCGTTAGCTTGCGTGGACGCGGTGGTTTTATTCGACCAAGATACGCCCACCGAGCTAATTGAAAAAATACGTCCCGACATTTTGGTCAAGGGCGGCGACTATCGTCCGGACCAAGTGGCAGGCCGTCAATATGCAGGTGAAGTGCGCATTATAGAATTTGAAGATGGCTACTCCACTACCGGAGTAGTAGAAAAGATTGCCAAAATGGTGAAGGAGGGCAAATTATGATTATTGTAACTGGTGGCGCCGGCTTTATCGGCAGTAATATTGTCAAGGGCCTTAATGACCGTGGCTGTGATGATATTTTAGTAGTTGATAATCTGACCAATATGGTGAAGTTCAAGAATATCCAAGGCCTTAAGGTGCATGATTATATGGATAAATATGTCTTTATGGATGCTTTAAAGGCAGGCAAATTTAATCACGAAAAGATCGACGTGATTTTCCACGAGGGAGCTTGCTCCGACACCATGGAATATAACGGCAAATACATGATGGAAAACAATTTTGAGTACACCAAAAACGTGCTCCATTTTTGCTTGGACCGCAAAATCCAATTGATGTATGCTTCCTCTGCCTCCACCTATGGCAGCGGTGCTCATGGCTTTAGAGAAGAGCCTGCTTGCGAAGAAGCGCTGAATGTCTATGCTTTCTCCAAGCTTTTCTTTGATAATTATCTGCGTCGTTTGCTGCCCACTGCTCAAAGCCAAGTGGTTGGCCTGCGTTATTTTAATGTGTACGGTCCTCAAGAAAATCACAAGGGTAAAATGGCTTCCATGATTTACCAAATGTATAATCAGTGGAAGGCTGAGCGCAAGGTACGTCTTTTTGGCGAATATGACGGCTATGGCCCCGGCGAGCAAACCCGTGACTTTATCTATGTGAAGGACGTTGTGAAGGTTAATTTCTACTTCTGGGATCATCCGGAAATCAGCGGTATTTTTAACTGCGGTACTGGTCATGCCCATCCCTTCAACACCTGCGCTAAGGCAGTGTTGAATCATTTTGGCAGCGGTGAGCTGGAGTATGTTCCCTTCCCTGAAGTTTTGAAGGGTAAATATCAAAGCTTTACCGAGGCCGATGCTACCAATCTTTTAGCGGCAGGCTATGACGGTGGCTTTACTCCTATCGAAGAGGCTGCGGAAGAATATTGCCAAATTTTGGATAAGACCGGCGGTTATTATGTCTATGAAAGATAAGGCCGTTTTTTTCGACCGTGATGGCGTGCTCAATGTGGACGTGGATTATCTGTATAAAATCAGCGATTTACGTTGGATTGAAGGAGCTCGCGAGGCTGTGGCTTATTTGACTAAGCTAGGCTATAAGATTTTTGTAGTAACTAATCAGAGCGGTATTGCCCGTGGCTATTATACTGTGGCTCAAATGCAGGAGCTTCACGACTTTATGCAGCAGGAGATTGCAGCCTGCGGTGGTAAAATCGCCAAGATTTATTATTGTCCCCATCATAAGGAGGGCAAGGTTGCAGAGTTTGCTCATGAGTGTGACTGCCGCAAGCCTAAGCCCGGCATGCTGAACCAAGCCTTTGAGGAATATGCTTTAGATAAGGAGCAATGTTTCTTGATTGGCGATGGCGCAAGGGATGTGGAGGCGGCTGAGGCTGCCGGGATTAAAGGCTACCTGTTTAAGGGTGGAAATCTCCTGGATTTTGTAAAAACTATTTTAGAGAAAAAGTAAGACGCGTTAGCGGATAGATTCTACCCTCTGGCGTGCCTAGAAAGTATGACTATGGAATACAATAATATTTTGCTTATCAAAATGAGCTCCTTGGGCGACATATTGCACACCTTGCCATTTGCGGCAGCGCTACGTCAGCGCTACCCAAAGGCAAAGATTACCTGGCTGGTGCATCCGCAATTTGCTGGCTTTGTGCCGGATCCTCCCGTCATTGATGAAGTGCTCTATTTCGACAAGGTGAAATTTAAGAAAATGGGCGTCTTTGGTAAGCTAAAATATTTTCGTGAAATGAAGGGCCTCCTTCATAGCAAGCATTTTGATTTAGTGATTGATATGCAGGGCTTGTTCAAGAGCGCGGTGCTAGCCGCCATTAGCGGATGCGGCAATCGCATTGGTTACTGTGAAATGCGCGAGGGTAGCGGCCTTGTGAGCCGCGCCATCGGCGGGGCTCACAGCAAGGATCACGTTATCGAGCGCTATCTTGATGTGGCGCGTTATCTTGGCGCTAAGGTGGACAGCCTTGATGATGTGCAGTTTCCTATGCCTGATTTAAGCAAAGAAACCGACAGCGTTCAAGAGAAGCTGAGCCAGTTGGGCTGGAGCGGCGGCGCTTACGTGGTTATCGTGCCCGGAGCGCGCTGGTGGACCAAAGAGTGGCCTGTGGAGCATTATGTGGCCCTAGCCAAAAAGCTGGTGGACGCAGGCACCAGCGTGGTTTTGGCTGGTGGTCCCGATGATGCGATCAAGGGCAAGGCCATTGCGGAGCAATGCGATAGCGCTCTGGTGCTGGACATGACGGGCAAGACCTCCTTGCGTGAGTTGGCTGCTTTAATAAAGAATTGTAGCTTTTACATAAGCGCGGATACAGGTCCGCTGCATTTCGCAGCGGCGCTGAAAAAGCCCTTGGTGGCCATGTATGGGCCCACTAAGGCGGACAGAACGGGACCCTATGGCAGTAATAATTCAACAGTATTGCTGTCCCCAGCTAAATGCGCAGGCTGTTTAAAAAAGAAATGCGCTGACTGGCATTGTATGCACGATATAACGCCGGAGATGGTATACGAAATTTATCGAAATAAGGTGAAGGCTCATGGCTAAAGCAGTGGAATTAAATGGCAAAAGAATATTGGTAACATTTTTAATGCATTTGGGAGATTTAACTTTAACCACGCCCTTTATCCATGCTTTGCGCAAGGCAGCTCCAGATGCGCACATCACTTTCTTGGCAGATGAAAAGCTTAAAGATGTGGTGCTCCATAACCCTTATTTGGACGAAGTGATTACTATTGACAAAAAGGGCAGGGATAACAGCCTTTTGGCCTTGGCTGCCTGCGCTCGTCGTTTAAGTAAGATGGATTTTGATGTACTCATTAATTTGCATCCTAACGAGCGCTGCTCCTTTATCTGCGCTTTGACCAAGGTAAAGCAACGCTGTGGCACTACCCACACGATGTTTAAGCCTGTGTGGGATGTATTCACTCCCTTGAACCGCAAAATTCATGCTGCGGATATGTATCTTGATGTTTTGACGCAGTTAGGAGTGACTAAGCTGGAGCACAATGGCTTAGAAATTTTCCCTAGTGAGGAGCACATGGCCTATGCGGAGGAATTTTGGCGTGACCATGGCGTCTTTGGCCGTGATAAGCTAATCGGCTTTAATATCGGTAGCGCTGTGGTGACCAAGCGTTGGGCCCCGGAGCGCTTTGCCAAGGTTGCCGATACCCTCGCTGCGAAAGGCTATAAGCCTGTTTTCTTCGGTGGTACCATGGATGAAGATATGGTGCAGGAGGCTGTTAGCTTTATGCAAACTACGCCTGTGGTAGCCACTGGTAGCTTTACCATCGGTGGCCTGGCTGCGGCCATGCGTCGTTGCAGCCTGATTATTACCAATGACAGCGGTCCCATGCATGTGGCTATTTCCCAAAAGGTGCCCATCGTAGCTATGTATGGCCCCTCCAGTCCCAAGCTGTATGGACCTTATACTGAAGACGCTACTATTGTGACCGCGGTGCCACCCTGTCCGGGATGCGCTGATGGTATGAAGCATAAGTGCAGTGATATGCAGTGCATGACTCGCCTTACTGTAGAGCAGGTGGTAGAGGCAGCTGAAGCGATGCTGGCTAAGCATGGTGAGGCTCATGAATAAGCAGTTGACCATTAACGGCGAGGCCTTGCTGTTATGTGAACGCTTGGAGATGGCACAATTTGTGCATGTTTATCTGCAATATTTATTTCGGCAAGGGATTAGTTTGCCCACTGTGCAGCTTTTGAATTATCGTTCTTTGCAGCAGCTGGAGGGCTTGGCTAAGCGTTTGTCCAATATTCCCGGTAGCAAACAGGTACAAAGAGTGCTGATTTTTGCCGATGCTCAAAACGATTTGGAAAATAGAAGAAATAAAGTTTTAGATATGCGTAGCAGTGATTTTTTTCGTACAAGGGATTACTGTGCGCATTTTTTCTTTCCAGGGAGAATAGCTGGTAGGCGTTGGCTTGGTGGCTATTTAGAGGATTTGCTAGTAGAGGCATTGAAAAGGGACACAGCGGAGCACGGTGATTTCATAAATATGAAAAATATCGCTAGAGAATATTTAATGTGTGTCGAGAATAATAGGGGCATAGATCATAGGCTAAGTAATTATAATCGCCATTTATTATATACTTACTTTGCAGGAACGGAAAAATTCGTGGGCTGCACTATAGCAGAAGCAGCTAAATTAGGGGCTTTTGATTTCGAGCATGTGGGCTTTGTAGAGCTGAAGAAATTCATTCTGGGGTTGGGCAAGGAGTATAGGGGCAAGCTTTGAGAATTTTTAGAGGAGAACAAATAAATGGTTAACAAACAGGATACAAACAAAAGAATCAAAACTGTGCCCAACCTATTTGATATAATTCCAGTTGGCTTTTTTAACTATTTGGCAAGTAACAGTAATCATCGTATTTATGCGGATTGTTTACAGCTTATCTATGATGAATATGATAGAGAAATCTCCTATAGA
>SFCN01000075.1 GCA_004558595.1 Phascolarctobacterium sp.
ATTATACATTCTATACTCAAATTGTCAAGTGTTTTTTAGCACAAGCTACACTTAATTCACAAATAAAAAGCATATTTTCCAGCCCGTGCTCCTCTAATAACTGAATCATTCTCAAATTCTCTAAAATCTATTTGTAATAAAAATACAAACAGGAATTAATTTTCAGAAATGGTATTATCTAGTAAAAACATTGCAAATCCTTGATAAAAAATGAATGTGCTTTGCAAAAATCCCTAGCAAAATAAATTCACATTCGTGCCGTTTGACATTAGCCAGCAAGCTATATATAATTAAATCTGAAATCTCGTATAAGTATAGAAGGTAATAGCAATGTTGGAAGTAACCTTAGACAAGCTGCCCATCGGGCAGGAAGGAATTATTCAGAGTGTTGGTGGCGAAGGCATTTTACGTCGTCGCCTTTTAGATATGGGACTCACTCCCCGTACCAGAGTCATCGTGCGCAAGCGTGCTCCCTTAGGCGACCCCTTGGAAATCTACATTCGCCGCTATGAATTGACTCTGCGAGCCTCCGAAGCCAGCAAAATCACTGTTATTTTGGAGGCAGAGGAAGCATGAAGCTACATTTCGCCCTAGTAGGCAACAAGAACTGTGGTAAAAGCACACTTTTTAATTATTTGACCGGTAGCAATCAGCATGTGGGCAATTTTCCCGGGGTCACCGTGCAGAAAAAAGAGGGCTCCCTGCGTACCAATGAGGATATTACGGTCATCGATTTACCCGGTATCTACTCCCTTTCACCCTACACCTCCGAGGAAATAGTGACCCGGGATTTATTGCTTTACAATAAGCCCAGCGCCATTATCAATGTTATCGACACCACCAATATCGAACGCAGTCTTTATTTAACCCTACAGCTCATCGAGCTGAATATTCCCATAGTGTTGGCCCTGAACATGATGGACGAGCTGACTACCAGCGGTGGCAGCATCGACATCAAGGCTCTAGAAGAGCAGCTGACCATCCCCGTTATTCCCATTACCGCCAATAGCGGCGAGGGCGTAGCTGAGCTTATTAAGCGTACCGTGGCCGTGGCTCAGGATGCTACTCTCCCCAAGCGCTTGGATTTTTGCTCCGGCCCCGTCCACACCGCCATCCATGCGGTGGCCCATTTGATCGAAGAAAAGGTACGTCGCAAAGGCCTGCCCCTGCGCTTCACCTCCACCAAACTTTTGGAGGGCGACGAGGATATTATGCAGGAGCTGCAGCTTTCGGAAAACGAAAGGGATATCGTAGGCCACTTTACTCAGGAAATGGAAAACGCCCTCAACACAGATCGAGAGGCTGCCCTAGCAGATATGCGCTACGCCTATATTGAGGATTTGTGCTTTCACACGGTGCACAAGCCCCAGGATACGGAGGCTCAACGTCGCAGCGTGCGCTTGGACTATTATCTGACCCATAAGTATTTAAGTATCCCCATCTTCATCCTTATCATTGGCGCCGTTTTTTACTTAACCTTTGATGTTATCGGAGCCTTTTTAAGCGGTCTCTTAGGGGAGGCCTTGGACAGCATCACCGCCTCGGCGGACGCTGCTCTGACAAGCTGGGGCATCAATCCCGCCATGCACTCCCTTGTTATTGATGGCGTTTTCGCCGGCGTGTGCAGCGTGCTCTCCTTTATTCCCACGATTGTAACGTTGTTCTTCTTCCTTTCCCTGCTAGAGGATAGCGGCTATATGTCTCGAGTAGCCTTTGTCATGGACAAGCTACTGCGTAAAATCGGCCTTTCCGGCTCCTCCTTTATCCCCTTAATCATCGGCTTCGGCTGTAGCGTGCCCGCCATCATGGCCACTAGAACCCTAGCCAGCGAGCGGGATCGCAAGATGACCATCATGCTCACGCCCTTTATGAGCTGCAGCGCCAAGCTTTCGGTCTACGGCATTTTTATCGGCGCCTTCTTCCCCCATACGGGCGCTCTGGTGATGCTTTCTATTTACCTTTTAGGCGTAGTTATCGCTGTGCTCACAGGGGCCCTGCTAAACAGCTTCGTGTTCAGCGGCAAGCCGGTGCCCTTCGTTATGGAGCTGCCCGCTTACCGCATGCCCACTGGACGCAGCATATTAATGCACATGTGGGAAAAGGCGGAAGACTTTATTCACAAGGCCTTCACCGTGATTTTTATGGCTAGCATCATCGTCTGGTTTTTGCAAAACTTCAACTCCCAGTTCTACATGGTGAACAGTGACGAAAGCATCATCGCGGAAATCGGCAAGATTACCGCTCCCATCTTCACTCCTCTAGGCTTTGGCGATTGGCGTATGTCCACCGCCTTAATCACGGGCATCACCGCCAAAGAGGTAGTTATCAGCACCCTGTCCGTGCTGGCTGTGGACGCTAGTGGCAGCGTTAATCTGCCCAATCTGTTCACTCCCTTGACGGCCTATACCTTTTTAGTATTCTGCTTGCTCTACCCACCCTGCATCGCCTCCCTGGCCACCATGCGCAAGGAACTGGATTCCCCGACCAGCACGGCGGCCATCATCGCCTACGAGCTTGGTATCGCTTGGATCGTGGCCTTTGTAGTGCGTCAAATAGGTCTCATGCTAGGCTTCAACTAAAAAATAAGACTGTCCCGGGCTTTTGCGTTATGCTTAAGCTCTGTGACAGTCTTTTTTGTTTCTGGTTTCCTTATTTATTTTTCCAAAGCCCGTCTACTGGGCGCCCAAAGCAGCTCGATGGGCAAATTAGAAGCTCCCGGCGGCGACCAAATGAAGCTATATTGGCCGGACTTCAAACGGCACAGCTCCACGGCCTCCTCCACCCTACCTCCTAGGCTCAGGTCAAAATCCGGGATAGCCATGAGCTGACGCTTGCCCTTATGCTCAAGCACACCGTAGCCTGCGAAATAACCACCAGTAGGATTCACGATAAAGCTTACAGGCCGTCTACTATCCACGGTAAAATTAACCTTGTAGACCACACCATAATTGCCATAATTCTCTGCAGGTAGGCCTGTGGTCGCATCCACGCCCTTAATATAGCCCTCCTCGGCGCTAGCCAGCTTTAGCTTCACAGGCTTTTGACCAGTTATGGGCTTAGTAATGGTGTATTCCCAATCGCTTTGAGGGAAGGTGCCCCGCAAAGGATGCTCATCCATGGGCTGCACCTGAGCATTTTCATAAAAGAGCTCCAGATTAGCATTGGCCTCGCACATAAAAACGCTCAGCAAGGCCGGCCTATCCACCTCTAAATCCATGGTGCCGGTATAGAGTTGATTATTGGGCAAAATTACGCCCTTGCCGCTCAAAAGCTCCTGGCTTTGGTAAAAGCCCAGCTTACCCTCCTTGACCTTGGGCTTGGCCTCAGCGAAATACCTTTTTTGGGACTCCTTGCCATCCCATAAATAATTATAGGTTTTACCCGCCATCCCCTGACGCAGGATTTTATAGCGCAGGGGACGCATTTTTTCATTGCGTAAAACCACGGCCAGCTTTTTGTTGCGCTCCACAGCATTCACATGGTGAAAAAAGAGCCGTACCCTTCCCTGAATCTTGTCCTGATAGAGAATACCGTTCTGGTAAACCATTTCCGGGCTATCGGAAAACAGTAGGGTGGGTCCGCTATAAGTACGCTCCACCTCCACGTTCTCCACCTGCAGGTCCGGATTTACCATGAGAAAAGCCTGGGACTCCTTGGCCGCAGCCAAGCTAGACCAGCAGCACAGGGCGCCTAGGGCCAAAGTACATAGATATTTTTGGAAATTCATTTAGCATCACCTTGCAAAAGAGAAAGCTCCCCGCGAACCCGAGGAGCAAAACATTAAGTATTACTTTAAAGAATTTTGATAATCTGCCATAAATTGAGCCAAGCCCTTATCAGTCAGAGGATGGTTAATCATCTGCGCCAAAACCTTGGTAGGAATGGTAGCGATTTGGCAGCCGGTGAGCATCACCTTTTCCACATGCTCCAGGTTGCGAATGCTAGCGGCGATGACCTCGGTTTCGATGCCATAAAGCTTGAAGGCCTTGACGATATTATCCACCAATTGCACGCCATCTTCTCCGATATCGTCCAGGCGACCGATAAAGGGGCTGACAAAGGTAGCGCCGGCACGAGCGGCTAAGAGGGCTTGGGACATGCTGAAAACCAAGGTTACGTTGGTTTTGATACCCTCAGCGCTGAGGATTTTCACAGCCTTTAAGCCCTCGGGGATGCAAGGGATCTTTATAACTACATTCTCAGCGATTTTAGCCAGCTTGCGCGCTTCCTCAACCATACCAGCACATTCGGTGCTAATAACCTCGGCGCTAACGGGACCACTTACCAGAGCAGCGATTTCAGGAATGACCTGAGCCTGGGTGCGACCGCTTTTAGCGATCAGGCTCGGATTGGTCGTAACACCATAAACTACGCCCCAGTCCACATATTGTTTAATCTCATCTACATTAGCAGTATCCATAAAAATTTTCATACATATCTCTCCCTGTTACTCAAATTATTAACCGTAAATATTTAAAGGGTATATAGCGAAATAATAATATCATGAAGCTAATAAGAATTTTAGCTCATGAGTGGTTGGTATAATAGAAGCAAGGTTTCGAAAACGTAAATTATCCTACGAACAGATTGGACACCGCAGATTCGTGATTGTACCCCACGAAATGAGCGTTAAGAAATTCTTCTGAACGTAATGATATTATTATTACTATTCTTTATATTACTCTGTTACTGCAAGATTACTACCTTTTCTGCGTTGGTTTGGCCGGGTAGACTCATAGTCATAACGCTGCTCCATAAAAGCAGCTCGTCCCCTTCCTTAATGCTGGCGAAATCCCTGCAGGCGTTCCCATCGATGCGTGCGATCACATCATTAGTGCTGTTCAGCACGCGTACACAGCTACCGTCAGCGGAACGCCGTACCTGATCAACCACAAAATACTGGGGCAAAAACTCCTTACGCATATCCCCAATCACCAGAGCATAAGCCTGAGCCTGGGGCGGTAGACTGCGAGTCATTCTGGCAGAATAATAAACCATAACCCCCTGGCCCACCTTCAGCTCCTTAGCAGAGCGCAGCTTACCCTTAGCGCCCTTCACAATCCTCGTGTCAGCGCCAATAATGGCTGCCACACGCTCCTGTCCATCGCCACAAATGATCACCTTATCGCCATCGATTTCCGTAATCACGCCACTCATGCGCAGCATGCTGGGCGCACGCAGCTTGCTCTGATCCACCTCAAAGGTAGACCAGCAGTCACGGGCAGGACGGCAATGCAGCTGACCATGGGCCTCAGCGCTGCCCATGGACACAGCTCCACCCAACACCAATACGCATCCTAAGGCCAAAGCTAATTTTAGCAAGTTTTTCATTACGATATACCTCCGTCAAATTACTTTTTCTGATAGTAGTATATCATAAAAATATGTCTAAACCGTGACAAATACCTATTTATTACTAAAATGAATGGCGACCTCGGTCAAAGTAGCAGCTGCCTTCCACAAGCATTCCTCATTAAAATCGAAATGACTATTATGATGGCCTGCAGCGATCTTAGTGCCGTACATCATATACAGAGCGCGACCTCCCCTTTGCTGCACACGCTCCATAAAGTAGCCGCAGTCCTCGCTACCGCCCATATCCACATACTCAGAAACCTCGTCATAATGGCATTTGGACTTCACTAGCTCGGCTACCTCGTGGCCCAGCTCCGCATCGGCCAGGCATGCAGGAGCGCCGCCTGCCATGGTCACCTTCAGCTCCACGTCATACATGGCGGCACAGGCTGCCAGCATGCGCCGCGCTTCGCTGACCATAAAGTTGTTGATTTCCGTGGTCGCGCCACGGGTTTCCAACTTCAGGGAAGCGATATCCGGCACCACGTTGCGTCCGGTGCCGGCGTTCAAAACGCCCACGTTAATGCGGCTGGAGCCCTGGCTGTGACGGGAAATAGTGTTTAAGCTAATAGCGGCTTGACAAGCAGCCAGCAGCGCGTTCTTACCCTGCTCGGGCGCAGCCCCCGCATGGGCGGAAACGCCCTTGAATTCAGCGTCCAGCTTCGTAGTCGCTAAAAAGCCGTCGGTCATGGTGACCAAGGCGTTGTCAGTAGTAGCCTTAAAGCCAATATGTCCGCCAAAAAGGTAGTCCACATCATCCACAACGCCGGCGTTAACCATAGCGTAGGCTCCGCGCACGCCCTCCTCCGCCGGCTGGAAAATCAGCTTAATGGTGCCGGCCAGCTCCTCCCTATGCTCTGCCAACAGCTTCGCTGTGGCCAGACCAATGGTCACATGTCCGTCATGACCGCAGGCGTGCATAGCGTTTTTATGGCAGGAGGCGAAGCCCTCGCTGGTGGGGCGATGAGCCTCACCCTTGTCCTCCTCCACATCGTTGCAGTCCATATCGAAGCGGAAGGCCACAGTTTTACCAGCCTTACCGGTACTGAGCGTAGCTACGATACCGGTTTTACCGCCGGCCATTTGCTGTACCAGCTCTTCATCCGCGCCCTCACTGATGGCACGCTCCATATAGCCAGCTAAAACCTCGGCGCTAGGTACGCCCATCATATATTCTTCATTAACAACAGCAGCGCCAAAGCTAACCTCATAGCCCAGACTATGCAGCTCCTTAATAATCATGCTGGCAGTGCGAAACTCGGTCCAGCCAGTCTCCGGATGCTGATGCAGATTTCTGCGACGAGCAATCATTTCATCACGCAGGCCCTGGGCCTGCCCCCAAATACTAGTCATTTTTTAACCCTCACTTTTAAAATAACACTGTTTGTTCGCTGTCCACCGGCAGAAAAACCTCCACCTGGGGCCGCTTGCGATTTTTACAAGTCACCCAAGTACCGCATTGAGGACAGCTTATTTGAGCGGTCGGTAGCGCCCACGCCAGATGCTTCCCACAGCCAGGACAAATAAATTCCACCTGCAAAGGCCCCTGTTCTTTCTTTTTCATTGCGCCACCTCCTGCGTGAATACGACTTTTAATTATATCACACCTTCATTTTACAGGCAAAGCAAAAGGCTGTAAATTATCCCCAAAGTACGAGCATTCTCAGTCAAAATGTGATAAAATAAAGATACATACTCAGGAAAAGCGAGGTGAATTGGCGTCAGAAAAACTGCGCCACGTATTTAATATGCTAACTACTCTTGATTTTGAAAAGCTAGGCTTTTGGGAGGACCGTACCCCTGAA
>SFCN01000076.1 GCA_004558595.1 Phascolarctobacterium sp.
ATTTACAAGCTATATTTAAGACTACAGACTGATCCATCTGAAAAGACCATTATCCAAGCTTAGTCCTGCCTATATTATAATAGGAAAAACAGATAGAAACAACCGCCTGCCTTGCAAAACTGTACAATAACTTCGATTTATGCTCATATTAAAGTAATAGCGCCCCAGCACAGCGAGAAATGATTACCACAATCATCTCCTCGCCACATCGGGGCGCTTAGCTTTACCCTATTTGTTCACTGTCACTGCGAAATCGGTTCGATTTGCGCTCCTGCTCCCTAACGCGGTAGGGAGCAAATGTTCGCAAAATAGTGTAGAGAAATACTTCACTTCAATAACATGCGACGTCAAATCACAATACCATCGCAGTGGTCAATCTCATGCTGAATAATCTGTGCCGTCCAACCCTCAAAGTTTTGACGCTGCTTCTTGAACTGCATGTCTTGATATTCCACGGTAATCTTTTTATAACGCGCCGTAGGCCGCACTCCATTGAGGGATAAGCAGCCCTCCTCCGTCATATACTTGCCGGATTTTTTCACAATCACAGGATTTAACATAGCCACATTAATAGGACCCATATTTACCGCAATGATGCGCTTGTGAACCCCTATCATATTGGCCGCAAGGCCCACGCAGCTGTCGGAGTAGGCCGCCAATGTATCCAAAAGATTTTGCGCAATGGGCATGTCTAAAAAGCTTGCCTCTGCGCTCTTTTGAGCTAGAAAGCTTTCATCTCGTACGATTTCACAAATCATCACTTATTCCCCTTTTTTAGATAAATAATAACAATTAACAAATCCAGACAAAAATTCCCCTCGGCCAACCCGAGGGGAATAGATTTATATTTGCTTTACGCTCTCTCCACTAAGCACACATTCTCCACGTGGCTGGTCATGGGGAACATATCCACCGGCTGCACCAGCATGGTCTTGTAGCCGTGCTCCTCCAGATAGCGCAAATCACGGGCTAAGGATGCCGGACTGCAGGACACATACACAATGCGTCTAGGCGCAACCTTAGCGATAGCCGCCAGCACTCGCTCCTCGCAGCCAGCCCGCGGCGGGTCCACCAGAACCACATCCGGGCTTACGCCGCTATCTAGGAGCTTGGGCAGCTCCACGGCCGCATCACCCAAAATAAATTCCGCATTAGCGCATTTATTTTCTTCCGCATTACGCTTAGCGTTCTCAATGGCAGGGGCTACAATCTCGATACCATATACCTTTTTCGCATGACGAGCCATATACAGGGAAATGGTGCCCGTACCGCAGTACACGTCCACCACCGTTTCATCCCCGGACAAAGCCGCATACTCCAAGGCCTTGTTATAGAGCTTTTCCGCCTGCTCGCTGTTCACCTGGAAAAAGGCTTGGGCCGCGATATTGAAGCTGAGGCTGCCTAAGCTATCCTTAATGCTTTCCGCGCCCCACAGCACGCGTGTCTTGCTGCCCATTACCACATTGGTCTGCTTTTTATTGATATTCTGTACCACGCTGACCAATCCCGGTACATATTGCTGCAGCCATTTCACCAAGGTAGCCCGATGAGGCAAATCATAGCCGGACGTAATGATAACAGCCATGACCTCGCCGCTGTGCACGCCCACACGGCCCATCACATGGCGCACCATACCCTTGCCGGTTTTCTCGTCATAGGCGCTAATATTATAATGCTCCATCCACTTACGCACCGTGGTCAGGATGGCGTTATTAGCCTCCTTAGAAATCAAGCAGCCATCGGTATTAATCACATTATGGGTTGCTGTAGCATAGCAGCCAATTTGCAGCTGTCCTTCGGCATTCTGCGCCGCCGGAAACTGCATCTTGTTGCGATAATGCCAAGGGTCGGCAGCTCCCAAAACTGGGAGTGCCTGGGCCTCAATGTGCCCAATGCGCGTCAAAGCGTCCTGCACCTGCTGGCGCTTAGCGTCCAGCTGCCCGGCGTAGCTCAAATGCTGCAGCTGACAGCCGCCGCACTCCTCGTACACGGGACACTGGGGCTGCACCCGCTGGGTCGATGAAGTGATAACCTGCTCCAAACGGCCCACAGCATAGCTTTTTTTCACAAGGGTAATGGTAGCCTGTACCTTTTCCTCCGGCAATGCTCCCTTGACGAAAACAGTAAAGCCCTCATACTTACCCACGCCCTCGCCACTGGAGCCAAGGCCGGTAATGTTGACTTCCACTCTATCCCCTTGTTTAACAGGAATTTGGGTTTTCATGAGCTTATTTTGCTACCCAAAGGCCTTTTTCGTCCTTAGCGAAGCCAGCCAGCTCAATAGCTAACGCAGCCATCACCTTGGTAGCATCTTTAATTTCCAGGTTCAGCTCTTCAGCACGAATGAAGTCCTCATGGCACATTTCGCTCGGCTTCTTGCTGGTAAGCAGGGTGTACTCGTTTTGCATTTCGGCGAGTTTTTTAGCTTCTGCATTAAATTTTTCCATTGGGATCAGTCTCCTTAATATATATTATAGTAATGCTTAAAACCTATTATTGAACAATAGCGTTTAGGTCGCCCACCGCATGGGTTACATCCTTAACGGCGGAAAGCAGTGCCAGGCGGTTATTCTTAATCTTCTCGTCCTCGGCCATAACCATAACGTCATCGAAGAACTTGTTGATGGGATCAACCAGCTTGGTAGCC
Organism: Phascolarctobacterium sp.; assembly: GCA_004558595.1. GTDB lineage: Bacteria > Bacillota > Negativicutes > Acidaminococcales > Acidaminococcaceae > Phascolarctobacterium_A. The sequence goes on from SFCN01000076.1 coordinate 2,648, forward strand.
TCGGCGAGCACTGCTGCATAGTCATATTTAACAGAGGCAGCCAGTACTTCCTTATTGGCATCCATGGCAGCCGCATGGAGAGCAGTTTCTGCTTCCACTTCAAAGAGCTGCGGATTAATTGCGGTTTCTTCCTCAATCTTCTTGCACAGATTAGCCACACGGGTTGCAGCCTGAATCAGAGCCGGAGCTGCTTCGCTAGCTACGAAAGCATTCAGGGCCACAGCGCGCGCATACAAATCAGCGAAGTCATCATTGCGCTCCTCGGCCAGCACAGCATCAACCACATCATAGCGAATGCCTTGGTCGATGAGCATATTGCGCAGACGCTGCTTCATGAATTCAGCAATTTGCGGAACCAGCTTGCCAGTCTTTTCCGGAGCGATATTCAGCAAATAGAGGCTGCCAGCGATAATCTTGTACAAGGAAATATGGTAGTTAGCGTCCAGCAGAATATTGATAATGCCCAGAGCCTGACGACGCAGCGCATAGGGGTCCTGGGAGCCGGTAGGAGCCAAACCACGGCTGAAGGTTGCGCAAATATTATCCAGCTTGTCGGCAATGCCTACAATGCGACCAATGTCGGTCTTGGGCAGCTCGTCACCGGCAAAGCGGGGTAGATAATGCTCATAAATGCCCAGAGCCACCTCAGGAGCTTCGCCATCCAGCTTCGCATATTCGCGGCCCATAACGCCCTGCAGCTCAGTGAATTCTACAACCATACCGGTAACCAAATCGCATTTGCACAACAGCGCAGCGCGGTTCAGCTTCTCCTTATCCACCTTGGCATTAATAGCCATGGCTAGCATATTGGCAGCCTGCACCAGACGATTGCTCTTGTCGTTCATATTGCCCAATCCCTCTTGGAAGGAAACGGTCTTCAGCTTTTCCAGACGGTCAGCCAAGGGCTGCTTGCGGTCCTCATTGAAGAAGAACTCAGCATCGCTCAGACGGGCACGCAGCACGCGCTCGTTACCATGAGCCACAACCTCCAGATGATCCTTGCCGCCGTTACGCACGGTGATGAATTTATTCAGCAGGGAGCCATCCTCGGCCATAACCGGGAAATAACGTTGGTGGTCGCGCATGGGAGTGATGATGCATTCCTTGGGCAGAGCCAGGAATTTTTCTTCAAATTTACCACACAGAGCAGTGGGCCATTCCACAAGGTAATTTACCTCTTCCAGCAAATCCTCATCGATTTCCACGTGGCCGCCCTCGGCAATGCCCAAATCGATTACCTGCTGACGAATCAGCTCACGACGAGCATCTTGGTCCACCATAACGAAATTATCATACAAGGTCTTTTCATAAGCATCGGCATCGGGGATCTCGACCACGCCGGTAGCGCCGATAACCGCGGAAGCGACGCTGTTTTTAACCTTCTGAGCGGCGGTATCGAAAATAGCCTTAGCGGCGTCCAGCACGGACTCATGCTCCTTGCCCGCCTCTACAGCGGAGGGACGCAGGAAGCGGTGACCGCGGCTGAATTTGCCGGATTGTACGCCAGTGATTTCCACGGGTACAACCTCGCTGCCAAAGAGAGCTACCAGCCAACGAATGGGGCGCACGAAGCGGAACTCATGGTCAGCCCAGCGCATGTTCTTGGGGAAGGTCAGGCTAGTCAAAATATCATGGAGCAGACCGGGCAGCAGGTCTTTGACAGCAGCGCCAGCCAAATGCTTCACAGCATAAACATAGTTATCGCGCACAACTAAATCCTTCACGTCCACGCCTTGGCCACGGGCGAAGCCTTGAGCGGCCTTGGAGGGCTCGCCATTAACATAGGCGATTTTTACGGAAGGGCCCTTGGCCTCCACAGTGCTATCGGCTTGAGCCTCAGCCACACCGCTAGCGATAAAGGTCATGCGACGAGGAGTGCCATAAACCTTCACAGCCTCGAAGGGGATGCGCAGCTCAGTCATTTTCTTTTCAGCCAATTCTTGTAATTGAGCTAAAATACCGGGCATAAACTTCGCCGGAATTTCTTCAGTACCAATTTCAAAGAGTAATTTTTCCATTATTTATTCTCCCCTTTCTTCAGCAGCGGGAAGCCCATTTTTTCACGCTGTTCCACATAAGCGGCTGCGCACAGGCGAGCCATGGCGCGTACGCGGCCAATATAAGCGGTACGCTCGCTTACGCTGATGGCGCCGCGGGAATCAAGCAGATTAAAGGTATGAGAGCATTTCAGAACGTAGTCATAAGCAGGACGGATGTAGCCCAGCTCGATAACGCGTTTAGCTTCAGCCTCGTATTTTTCGAATAAATCGAAGAGTAGAGCGGTGTCTGCGATTTGGAAGTTGTAATAGGATTGCTCTACTTCGTTAGTGTGGAAATAGTCGCCATAGGTAATGTCGTCAACCCATTTTACATCGTAAACGTTCTCTACGCCTTGGATGTACATAGCAAGACGCTCCAGACCATAGGTGATTTCTACGGTTACAGGCTTTACGTCGATGCTGCCAACCTGTTGGAAATAGGTGAACTGTGTGATTTCCATACCATCCAGCCAAACCTCCCAGCCCAGGCCCCATGCGCCCAAGGTGGGGGATTCCCAGTTATCCTCAACAAAGCGGATATCGTGCTCTTCTTGATGAATGCCCAGCTCGGCCAAGCTTTGTAGATAGAGCTCTTGGATGTTCTCCGGAGAGGGCTTGACGATTACTTGGAATTGATGATGCTGGAACAAACGGTTGGGGTTATCGCCATAACGACCGTCAGCGGGGCGACGGGAGGGCTCCACATAAGCCACACGCCAGGGCTCGGGGCCCAAAACCCGCAAAAAGGTGGACGGGTTCATAGTGCCAGCGCCCTTTTCAATGTCGTAGGGCTGCGCCATGATGCATTTCTGATCAGCCCAGAATTTTTGCAGTTTCAAAATAATTGTTTGAAAATCCATGTTCTGCCTCCTATATAGTTGTTACAAAGACGGGGGTGAAAACAAAAAGCACCTGCGTCCCGGTAACACGAATGTTACAGGGACGAAGATGCTAGCAATGCTTACTGCGAACTCCGCGGTTCCACCCTGCTTGACTGCCATAGGCAGCCCGCCTCAATCTCTATGCTTTTGCAGCTCCAAAGCGCCTTCACCCACTATGCCGTCTTGCACCCTCACGGCTCGCTTATTCTGCAGGCTACTCCTCTTCTTCTTAGCTTAAGCAATAGTATATAAAAACCTATGTATTTTGTCAAGGAAATGTGAATTAAATGTGCCGTGGCTGTAAGATTTTCTTCTAAGCCCAAAATCTCTAACAAAAGCTCCTGTCTAGGTGCTGATTAATTTGCCCGAATGTGTTAAAATAAATATCTAAGCGCAGTGGCAATCTATGCCCCAAGCGCAATTTCTTACATTTACCTATTTGGAGGCGCATTATGCATCAATATTTATTTTATATCGGTGATTTTCCCGTGCGTATGTACGGATTAGTTTTATGTATGGCGATTTTTCTAGCTACGGGCACGGCCTATTTTTTGGCTAAGCAGGACGGACGCTGGCACGAGCATGTGCTGGACATCGGCATTTACGGCGGCTTCGCCGGCCTCATCGGCGGACGCTTGTGGGATGTTTTCTTCTTTGATTGGGACTACTACAGCGAGCATCTCATGGAGATTCCCTTCGTATGGCAGGGTGGTATGGCCGTGCAGGGCGGCATGCTGGCAGGCATTGCCGCAGGTATCGCCTACTGCAAGCTCCACGATATCGATTGGCTGACCTTCGGCGATATTGTGTCCCCGTCCCTCTTGATTGGCCAAGCCATTGGGCGTATGGCCAATCTTTTGAACGGCGATGCCTTTGGTACGCCTACGGGCGGTAACTTCGGCCTGCTGTATCCGGAAGGAACGCTGGCCTTTAAGACCTACGGGGCCCAGCCCCTCTGGCCCGCCGAGGTGTGGGAGGGCCAGTTGGATGTGGTCATCTTCGTGCTGCTGCTCTTATTCCGCACTACGAACCACGCCCGCGGACAAGCGCTGTGCATGTATGGTATGCTGTACTCTGTGGTGCGCTTTTTCCTGGAAATGCTGCGAGGCGACTACGCCGAGCCCTGGCTTTTGGGGCTGAAGTCCGCGCAAGCGACCAGCCTTGGCATTTTCTTAATACTGCTGGCTTTATTTATTTACTGTGGCTGGCGGGAAAAACAGCAGGTGCAACCTGCAACCAATGCCAAGAGTGCTAAAAAAGGGAAAAAGTAAGCATTTTCTTTGTCTAAATCTAATTGGCCGTAACTAACAGGAAATAGTTACATAAAAATGCCAAAAAGACGTTGACAAAACCGCTTCTCTTCGCTATAATATTAGCGTTGCTTGAAGAAGCACCATGTGGCCTCATAGCTCAGCTGGATAGAGCGTTTGACTACGAATCAAAAGGTCGCAGGTTCGAGTCCTGCTGAGGTCACCACAATTAGAACAAAGGTTCGCACACTTTGTGCGGACTTTTTTATTTTCACTCAACGTACATCGAGCAAAAACAACCCCCTCCGCCGAAGGCAG
>SFCN01000019.1 GCA_004558595.1 Phascolarctobacterium sp.
CAAGGCATTTATCAGCTTTTAGAAAAAGAAGCCAATAAAAACACCCTTGTTGCTCGTGAGGGGCAGGACATTTTTGCTCTGTGCTTCTTAGAAAGCTCCAAGGAAAAGGTTGTAACAGTCATCCAGCGTTTAACCGAAGTCATTCAAAAGCTTCCCCAGGAGGTAATTCAGGAAAATGCCATGCAGCTGCGCCCCTTCTTTGGGATATATTGCTTTGATGATTTAGCTACTAAGGATGTCCGTACAACCCAAAGGCTTAATAATAATTTTCAAGCAGTAAGTCTGGCCTCTTCCGGCATTCCCAATGCCCCCATTGGTCGTGAGGAGCTGCTTGAACGGTTTGATATGGCCTTAGTACTAGCTGTGGAGGCCAGACGCTCCTTAAAGCAGCACAGCAATTTAGCAACCACCATCAACTATGCTTTTTATGACGATGATAATCGAGCTGCTGCCAAGGAAAAGCAGGAGATAGTGGACGATATAGACGATGCTCTTGCCAATAAGCGCTATGTTTTGTTTTATCAGCCCCGCTTTTCTACAACCACAGGAAAAATCGTTGCCGCCGAAGCCTTGGTGCGGCTTATTAAGAAGAATGGCGATATTACCGACCCCATACCTCCCAGCAAATTCATTAGCCTTTTTGAAAACAACGGCCTGATTGCTCGCCTAGATGAATATGTATTCAAAATGGTTTGTGCTCAGCAAAAGCAGTGGCTGGAAAAGGGTCTTGCCATTGTGCCTATTTCCGTTAATCTATCCCAGGCCAGCTTATTAAACATGGAGATAGTAAAAAAATATGCCCAATATAGGGATAGCGCTCATATTCCTCCTCAATCCGTGGATTTGGAAATTACAGAAGGCGCAACAGCCTTAAATATAGATCTAAAGCTGCTTATTGAAAAATTTCATGAGCACGGCTTTGAGATCTTTTTGGATGATTTCGGCACCGGCTACTCCTCTCTGTCCACCTTGAATACCATGCCCTTTGACAGAGTAAAGCTGGATAAAAGCCTCATCGACTATATCAAAACCGATAAGGGTCTCTTCTTAATTGATAAAATCATCGAGTTTTCTCGTAAATACAAGATGCAGATTACGGCTGAGGGCGTGGAAGATGCAGAGCAAGCTGCTATTTTAAAGAGCAAGCTCCATGAGAATGATCCTTTCCCCCGAGTTGATGATATCCAAGGCTATTATTATGCTCGTCCCGTGCCACAAGATGTATTTGAAAAGCTGCTGCAATAGGCGCAAAAAAAGCCGCTCTCTGCAAGGCCGGAGAGCGGCTTAAATTTTAACTTATCAGCCCACATGCTTGCGGTCGTAGTAATTCCAACCGAAGATTACTACGAGGAGCAGGCCCACGGAAATAGCAGTGCTAATAGCGGAGCCGGTAATACCAGCGATAATAAAGCCGATAAAGGCGAGCACGCCGTTAATGGAAGCATAGGGCAGCTGTGTGCGCACATGGTCCACCAGATTACATTCCGCGCCCATGGAGGATAGAATCGTAGTATCGCTCAAGGGAGAGCAATGGTCACCGAAAAGGCCGCCGCTAAGCACTGCGCCTAAGCAAATAGCGTAGGAAATACCAAAGGCATGGCCCATGGGAATAGCTAGGGGCATGAGCATAGCAAAGGTACCCCAGGAGCTACCGGTGGAGAAGGAGATTACTGCACCGAAAAGGAAGATGCAAGCAGGAATCAAAATAGGCGTAAAATTAATGCTTTGCAAAATAGCAATAATGTATTTGGCAGTGCCCAGCTTGCTGATCATAGCGCTCAAGGACCAGGCCAGAAGCAGGATAATGGCCACCTCGGTCATATTGACCATGCCCTTAACATAGATGCTAAAGGTTTCTTTGGGCTTTTTAACCTTGAAGCAGTAAATCATCACCATCAGTAGCACGCCTGCCAGGAAATAGCCGGTGGTCAGCGCTACGCGGAAGGCATTGCCGGGAATTTTGGCGAAGGGAAAGCCCAAGGGAGAAAGGTCGATAATCAAGGTCGCAAATACTGCCAGGATGGGCAGGATAAGCATAAAAGGATTGGAATTACCCAAGGAATAGCCATCTTCATCCACAGGAGCGACGTAATTGTCCTCCATTTCTTCAGGAATGGGCTTGTCCACCATAGCATCCTCCGCTGCCTTCATAGCCGCAAAATCCTTTTTGGTAATGGCAATCAAGGGAATCATGATTACAGCCAGAATAGTGTAGATTTGGAAGGGAATGGCTTGCATAAAGGTTTCGTAGTCAGAAGCGTTGACCTGAAGATTTTTGAACTGCGCTTCTACCAAGCCCATAATATATACGCCCCAGCCGATAAAGGGAATGAGCACGGCAACTGGAGAAGAAGTGGAGTCCAACACCCAGGCCAGCTTTTCTCGAGAAAGCTTCAGCTTGTCAAAAAGAGGACGGAAGACAGGACCAACCAAAAGAGCTGTACCTAAGTCAGTGAAGAAAATAACCACACCGCCCAGCCAGCAGCCCAGCTGTGCCTTTAAGGGAGTATCCACAACCTTATGCACGTATTTAGCGAAGGACTGAGCACCGCCGCCGTTTTCCAGCAGCTTAATAAAGCCGCCAATGAATAGAATTAACACGATATTGCCCGCATTATAGCTATCCATAACCTGTTTGAAGAAATAATCACCAATCAAAGCTTTAGAGGCTAAGAAGGGATTGCCATGACACAATAAGAGCACGCCGGTCAGGCAACCACAAAACAGCGAGAAGATAACATTTTTGGTCTTAATCGCCAAGCCAATAGCGATTAAGGACGGGAGCAAACTGAGAACACCAAAATCCATACTAAACACCTCGGGTATATTAATAATAGGGATATTTTAGCATAAATATACTGCCTGTGACAAGCTAAATGGACATTTTTGCATATAAATGTTATTTTCTTACATTTCATACAACAATACGTTAAGTTTTTAACAAAGGTACGCATAAAGTATACATGCCTTCTAGGTATTGAGCAGTATCACAGAATGTGCTAGAATAAGCATAGATCGCAAAAAGGAGGCAACTATGCCTAAAAATATACCCTTTGTGCCCGCCGATGATTTGAGCAAGCTGTGGCGAGCCATCATAGAATTTGATATGCTTGCTTCCGGGGACCGCATTTTGGTAGGCTTAAGCGGCGGCAAGGACAGCATGCTCTTGACGGCCATGCTGGCAGAGATTAAAAAATTCTCGCCTATTCCATTTGATTTAGCCTGCTACACTGTCAATGCTATGTTCGCACCCAATTTTCCTAAGCAGGAGCTGGTGGATTTTTGCGCTCATTATGGCTTAGAGCATTACAGCGATGATGTGGACATTATGGCTGCCCACGCTAAAAAGGGCGGCAGTCCCTGCTTCACCTGCGCTTATTTTCGTCGTGCCGCTACTAATCGCCGCGCTAAGGAGCTAGGCTTTAACAAGGTGGCGTTGGCCCATCATAACGATGATGCTGTAGAAACCTTCTTTATGAATGTGATGACCAGTGGTCAGCTGCGCACCTTTTTGCCGGTAACGCCCCTTTCCCGTAGTGGCATCACGGTGCTGCGTCCCTTGCTTTATTATCGAGAACAGGAAATTCGTGATTTAGTGGCGAAGCTGGGGATCAAGCCCTTGAAAAATCCCTGTCCCTATGATGGTCATACCATGCGTCAGGACGTGAAGGAGCATATTGCTGAGCTCAACGAACGCTATCCAGAGGTTTACGACCATTTGCTAGCCGCTATGCGTAGCTCTGATAGGCAGGAGCTTTGGCCTGCCAAGCCTACGGATAAGGAAATGGTAGCTAAATTCCGAGCCTTTTGGGGACGTAAGAGGGGGCAGCAGTCTTGAGAACGCACGCATACCTATACATTATCGGGGCAGCAGCGCTGTGGGGACTGATAGGTCTTTTCGTTAAAACCATTGCCGCTCAAGGTTTTAGCTCCATGCAAATTGTTGCTTTAAGATCTATGGCTTCAGCAACCTGTATTACGCTGGTGCTGTTGTGGCGAGGGCTTGGTCAGCTGCGTATCGCCTTGCGGGACATTTGGATGTTCGTTGGCACAGGTATTTTCAGTCTGGTTTTCTTTAATTTTTGCTATTTTAACTGCATCCAAAGCAGTAGTCTAGCTGTGGCTGCGCTGCTTTTATACACTGCTCCAGCCTTTGTTATGCTCATGAGCCTTGTGCTTTTCGGTGAAGGCTTTACGGCGAAAAAAGGCTTGGCGCTTATATGTACCTTTATCGGCTGCGGCTGTGTCACAGGGGCCTTTGAGGGTAGCCTTAACCTTACGCTTAGCGGCCTTCTCTATGGGCTGGGCAGCGGCTTTGGCTATGCATTGTACAGCATCTTCGGCAAATATGCTGTGCAAAAATATTCTTCTCTGACCATCACGGCCTATACCTTTTATTTTGCGGTGCTTGCGGCTGTCCCCTTAGCAGGCTTTGATAGTGTAGTTGTAAGCAAAATTAATCTTACGACAATTGGCGGCAGCTTGGGCCTAGGTTTGGTCTGCGCTGTAATCCCCTATCTCTTGTACACTAAGGGCTTGGAGCAGGTGGAGCCGGGGCAGGCCTCCATCCTCGCCACCATCGAGCCCTTTGTGGCTGCGGCGGTGGGCATGCTGTGCTTTGCCGAGCCCATGACCATGAGCAAGGCCGTCGGCATGCTGCTCATCTTCTGTTCCATTGTGATTTTGAATATTAGGGAGAAATAGAGCAGCTTAAGTTTAGATAAAATTAAATATTAAGAGATGGATAATAACATAACCCCTCGGCTTGAGTTAAGTCGAGGGGTTATGTTATATTTTAATGTTGATTATTTCAATACTTTTAATGATACTACTGCTTTAGCTTTGCCCTAGCACTATTAAGTCAGTCCCAAGGGCCTCTCACAGTTGTAAAAAGTTATATAAAGTTGTATAAGAACGAAAAAGTTATATAAACTTATATAAGGAGTGCCCAATTGTTGGGTCTAAGCCAGTACAAAAGCAAGATACAACTTCGTATATATTATGTGGTTCTGTCTTTTTGTTATTTCAGGTTAACAACTTATCATATTAAGATTATAGATGACATACTAAATTTTCTTGAATGCTTTGAAACATATGTGTATAATTAGATTAATAGGATGTGAGGTGATAATATGTGCAGTAAAGAAAAGCTAAAAAATGTGACTGATGAAGTAGTAAAGGCACTATTATCAGTTTCGGATAATATTGAAAAGATTATTTTGTATGGTTCTCAGGCCCGTGGGGATAACACTCCGGAATCAGATATCGATATACTAGTGATTCTGAATGTAGAAGACTCCGATATTTATCCAATAAAAAAATTAATGTGGAAGCAAACAAATGATATTAGTCTAGCACAAGACGAAGTGGTTTCGCTGGTTGTCAGCAGCGGTACTGAATTTTCGAAAATGAGGAATACTTTGTTTTATCAAAATGTGGCTAGGGATGGAGTGGAGCTATATGGACGAGCAAGCTAAAGCTTTATCTAAATATCGTTTAGAAAAAGCACGACAGCTTTTGCAATCGGCTGATATGCTTATGAACATGACAAAAGACTATAATTCTGTTGTTAATAGGTGCTATTATGCTATTTTTCATAGCGTGCGTAGTATTCTGGCATTGGAAAGAAAGGATTTTGAGAAGCATTCTGCTGTAATTTCTTATTTTAGACGCATGTATATAAAGACAAATATCATTTCTGTGGATGCATCTGATATTCTTGGCGAAGCTTTTAACAGTAGAAATGAAAGTGATTACAAAGATTTTTTTGAAGTCTCTAGAGAACAGGCTGAACAGCAACTTTGCAATGCAAAAAGGTTTATGGAAATTGTGGAAGTATATTTAAAGTCACAAGGGTTGGAATGAGTATTTTGAGTGTTTGTTTGCCCCTCGCGCGAGGGGCTATTTTTATGGTATAATAAAGTGCTATAGTAGTGTATAACACCACGAGTATAGAGCGCTTAGGGAGTATCGCTTTAGCTTGCCCGAAGCTAGCGGAGCGAAAATATAGACGGAGGTTTACTAAAGTATGATCGATACATTGCAAGGCTTGAATAAGGAGCAGGCGGAGGCTGTGTGTACCATAAACGGACCCATGCTGATTTTAGCAGGAGCTGGCAGTGGCAAAACCAAGGTTTTGACCTGCCGCGTGGCTCATCTGCTGCAGCAGGGCGTGCGTCCCTACCGCATCTTAGCCATTACCTTTACCAATAAAGCGGCAGCGGAAATGCGAGAGCGTGTGGATAAAATGGCTGGTCCTGCGGCTAAGGACGTGTGGCTCTTTACCTTCCACGCCTTTTGCGCGAGGGTTTTACGCCGAGATATTGATAAGCTAGGCCAGTACAATAATAATTTTGCCATTTACGATACCACGGACACTAAAAACTTAATTAAGCAGATTTTGAAGGAAATGAATCTGGACGAAAAGCGCTTCCAGCCTGCAGGCATTATAGGCCGCATTAGCAACGCGAAAAACGAGCTGTTAGGCGTAAAGGAATTTGCTGCGCAAGCGGGGGATTTTTACGAGGAAAAGGTAGCGCAGATTTACGAGGCCTATGAGGGCAAGTTACGGGCCAATAATGCGGTGGATTTTGATGATTTATTGCTTCTGACTTTGCGCTTACTGCAGGAGGTGCCCGAGGCTCGCCAGAAATATCAGGATAAATTCGACTACATTATGGTGGACGAGTATCAGGATACCAATCATGTGCAGTATCTGCTGACTAAGCTCTTAGCGGGTAAGCATCATAATTTATGCGTGGTTGGTGATGCGGATCAAAGCATTTACGGCTGGCGCGGAGCGGATATCCGCAATATTTTGGACTTCGAAAAGGATTATCCTGAGGCCAAGCTGGTGAAGCTGGAGCAGAATTATCGCAGCACGCAGGTGATTTTGGACGCGGCTAATGCAGTGATTGAAAATAACACAGGTCGCAAACCGAAAAATCTGTGGACCAATAACGGCGTGGGCACGGAAATCGTGTATTACCAAGCAGTGGACGAAAGGGATGAAGCTCGTTTCGTTATCGAGCGCATGCAGGAGCTGCAGCTTAAGGAAGGCGTTAAGCTGGGCGAGATGGCTGTGCTCTATCGCACCAATACTCAGTCCCGTGTTTTCGAAGAAATGCTCATTAAAAGTGGCATGGCCTACACCATGGTGGGTGGCACCAAATTCTATGAGCGCAAGGAAATTAAGGATATTATCGCTTATTTGCGCTTGATTTATAATCCTCACGACGGCCTAAGCTTGGAGCGTATAATCAATGTGCCCCGTCGCGGAATCGGCGATGCGACCTTGGCGCGCTTGCAGGGCTATGCTTCGGAGACCAACCAAAGCTTGTTTGATGTGATTTCCAATGCTGGGGAGGTACCGGGACTTTCTGGTCGTTTCGTGGGCAAGTTGGACGAGCTGGCGGGGTTGCTCTTTGACTTCATGGGAGAGGCTCCTGAAAAGAGCGTCAAGCAGCTGATTATTGACGTAATGCAGCGCACAGGCTATCAAGAGGAGTTGGAGCTGGGGCGCAGCGCTCAGGATCAGGGTCGTTTGGAGAATTTGCAGGAGCTTTTGAGCGTAGCCGAGGATTTTGCCGAAAAGGCTGCTCGTAACGGTGACGAGGCTTCTCTGGAAAATTTCCTCAGCGAGGTGGCGCTGGTTTCGGATATCGATGATGCGGAGCTGGGTGAGGAGGCAGTGACACTGATGACGCTGCACAGTGCCAAGGGCTTGGAATTCCCCACAGTTTTTTTGGTGGGTATGGAAGAGGGCATCTTCCCCCATGCACGCACTCTTTTGGATGAGGAAGAAATAGAAGAGGAGCGCCGCATTTGCTATGTGGGCATCACAAGGGCCGAGAAGCATTTATATTTGAGCAATGCGAAAATGCGCATGATTTATGGACATACCTTGAGTTATCCGCCCTCACGCTTTTTGCAGGAGGTGCCGCGCAATTTAATTCATGAATATCGCAAGCCTGTGCAGCAAAGGGTGGTGCTGCGGGATGTGCCCCGTCAGCAGGAGTATCAGCCTAGAACCAGCAACTGGTTCCTGCAAAATAAAAGCAGCTTTGCGCCCAAGGATAGGGATAATAGCAGTGCTAGCTTTAAGGCTGGCGATAAAGTTAACCACAAGAAATGGGGCCTGGGCACCATTGTGGCGGTGAAGGATACGGAGGACGGTCAAGAGGTCAAGGTAGCCTTTAACGGGGGCGGCATCCGCAGCTTGCTGACCAAGTATGCGGTGCTGCAGAAGGTGTAAGCGTTAGGCGGATGTGGACACCTCTCCGCCTCGCAAGCTCGGCACCTCCCCTCGAAGGGGAGGCAGGGAGGAAGTTTTTACTATGAATGAAATGGATTTATTTGCTGGCGAAAAAGAGCAGCTGCTGGCTGAGGCCAGTGCGCTGCGGCAAGAGATTCGCCATCATGAATATTTATATTATGTCTTAGACGCGCCGGAAATCACCGATAGCGAATATGACCGACTTATGGTGCGCTTGCGAGAAATCGAAGCGACCTATCCTGAGGACGTGCCGGCCGATTCGCCAACTCAACGAGTTGGCGGTCGGGCGGGCGCTCAGTTCGCCGAGGTGCGACATCTAGAGCCCATGCTGAGCTTGGGCAACGCCTTTAGCGAGGCGGAGCTGCGTGCCTTTGACGAGCGCGTCAAAGGCGGCTTGCCAGCCGGTAGCGTGGTGGAATATGTCATGGAGCCCAAGATAGATGGTCTAGCCTGCAGCCTGATTTATGAGAATGGTCGCTTAGTGAGGGCCGCCACCAGAGGTGACGGCGTGGTGGGCGAGAACGTTACTGCCAACGTGCGCACTATACGCAGCATTCCGCTGGTGCTAAAGGCTAGGGAGGGCGAGACCCTGCCGGAGCTTTTAGATGTGCGTGGCGAGGTCTATATGCCGCGACACGCCTTTATGGAGCTCAACGAGCAGCGCGCGGAGCGAGGCGAGAGTGAGTTCGCTAATCCGCGTAACGCGGCGGCAGGCAGCCTGCGGCAGCTGGACCCGCAGGTGACAGCCAGCCGCAGCCTGAGCTTTTTCGCCTATTACATCGTGGGCGAGGGCGCGCAGCCAAGGCATAGCGAAAATTTGGCTAAGCTACAGGAATATGGCTTCAAGGTCAGCGAGAATTATCGGGTCGTGCCAAGCATTGACCAAGCCATCGAATTCATTGCTGAATTCGATAAGCTGCGTGGTACTTTAGCTTACGATACTGATGGCGCGGTCATTAAGGTCAATGCTGTGGAGCAGCAGGAAGCCTTGGGCGCCACCGGCAAGGACCCTCGCTGGGCCATCGCCTTTAAATATCCGCCTGAACAGGCGGAAACCACGCTAGAGGATATCGACTGGCGCGTAGGCCGCACGGGTGTGCTTACGCCTACGGCTATGCTGACGCCGGTGCGGCTCAGCGGCAGTGTCATTAGCCGAGCCACGTTGCATAACGAGGATTTCATCAAGGCTAAGGATATTCGCATTGGTGACAGGGTTATTATTAACAAAGCTGGAGAGATTATCCCCGAGGTGCTGCGAGTTGTGAGCGACAAGCGCACGGGCGAAGAAAAGCCGGTGGAGATACCGGCGGTGTGCCCGGAGTGCGGTTGGAGCGTGGAGCGACAGGGGGCGGAGGCAGCTATTCGCTGCACCAATCCTCATTGCCCGGCCTTGGGGCGCGAGGGTTTGATTCACTTTGTGAGCCGTGATGCTATGAATATCGAGGGCTGTGGGCCTTCCGTTATTAATCAGCTGCTTGACTCAGGTTTAGTGCGTGATGCGGCTGATTTATATAGCCTGACTAAGGAGCAGCTGGTGACCCTAGAGCGTATGGGCGAAAAGTCCGCCGATAATCTTTTGGCAGCCATTGGGGCTAGCAAGGAAAATGAGCTGGATAAGCTGCTTTTTGCCTTGGGTATTCGCCATGTGGGCGCTAAGGTGGCTAGAACATTGGCCACGATTTACGGCAGCATGGACGAGCTCCTTAGCACGGGAATGTTGGAGCTGGCCCGTATTAGCGAGTATAAAAAAGAGGCTAAGGACAAGAAAAGCGAGGATAAGTTTAAGGATATGGGCGAGAAAATCGCCGAAAGCGTTGTGACTTGGCTCAGCGTGCCCGCCAATCAGGATTTGATCCAGCGACTGCAGGCGGCAGGGCTAAAGATGACCTTTACTGCTCCTGCTAGCAAGGAAGATCATCCCTTCTTCGGCAAGACGCTGGTATTCACGGGCACACTACCTACTCTGGGCCGCGCTGAGGCCAAGACCATGGCTCAGGATGTGGGAGCGAAGGTGAGCGGCAGCGTGAGCAAGAAGACGGATTATGTGGTGGCTGGCGCGGAGGCCGGCAGTAAGCTGGAGAAGGCGCAGCAGCTTGGGGTGAAGGTTATTGATGAGGAGGAGTTTTTAAGGATGGTTCAATCCAAGCGATAAGGGGCCATCTACTTCAGCGCAGCTCCTAGGAGTATTATTCATACGCCGTCGTCGCTGCGCCTCGTATCTGACCCCTTCTCACTTGTCTTCTTATAGTATTTAATTTTTAAATAAGGAGTTTTGTTATGAAGAGGTTACTCAAATTAATAATTGTGGCCATGGTTTTAGCTTATTCCCTTACTGCTTTTGCCGCTCCGCAGGAGGAAATCAGCTCTATTGATGCGCTGGATAAGGGCGTGGCCGATACTGGCGAAACCCATTTTACCAAGACCGATATGGAGCTGACGGAGTGCACTTTGCCCTATACTGTGGCTGTGCTGCCCTATGTAGATACATCCGGCCTGGAGGGTCGTAGTCGGGAGATGGCCGTGGGCGCCATTAAGGATACCTTGAAAAAGAAGTATCCCGCGAAAAAGACCAGTGCTACTAAAATCGTCAGCAATAATGTGGTGCAAAGGGCGTTAATCAATCATCCCATGGAAAATCCTGAGGTGCCCACCCTGCAGGAGCTGGTAGCCATCGGCGAAGCCTGCGGTGCCGACAGAGTAATTTTCGTCAGCATCCTGCCCGCCCGTGAAAAGGAAACTGGCTTTATGATGGTAGCAGGCACGCAAACCTTTAGCGCTACGGTGATGATGAAGCTGAAATGCGTGGATGTAAACGAGGAAAAATATCTTTTTAACCAAAATGTGGAGGGCATTGGCTCCTCTACCTCCATCAATTTTTGGAAAATAGGTCAGCCCAGCCGAGCCAAGGCTGTGAAGCGTGGTGTGACCGATTGTATGAATTTCTTTTTGACCAGCTTTGAATAATTAGGGAGGTGTTATTATGGAACAAGCCGAGTGGAATGAATATGTACACAAGGTAGCAACCTGGGATGTGCCCCTGCCCATGCATATGGTGAACAATTATGAGGATTGGAAATGTCGCAGCATTGTGGGCCGTTGTCTGCTCATGATGAAGGATGTGGAGGGTGCGATGAATGTGCTGGCTACCGTGCGGGATATTAAGCCTAATATGGAGGATGCACCGGAGTTTGGCTTTAGCGAGGCGGAGCATATGGCCCTGTGCCTGCGGGATTTGGCAGAAATCATTTGGATGATTACGGGCACCGGCGATGCGCCTGTGTATTACCTGAAGGAGGCTTACAAGCTGTGCCGTGCCTATAAGCATGTTTTCAAGGCTGCGGATAGGGGTAAGATTTGGGTGCGCAAGCTAGAAATCATGCGCTCCTGCGGTATGGAGGACAAGGCCTTGGCCGAGGCTCATGCTATGCTGGAGGCTGAAAAGGAAAACGAGGGCATTAATCCCTATCGCTTCCGGGCGCTGGTATTTATGGGCGAGAGCATGGCGGCTAAGGGAGATTATCTAAAGGCTTCGATTTTAATTGCTGAGGCTTATAAATCCTATCCCTGCAGCGAGGCTACGGAGAAGGATCTGGCCGAGGCTGCGGCTACTGCTGACCCCCAAGAGCGCTATGAAAAATATTTGCACTGCACCACCATTCCTTATCAGCCGTGGGAACGGGACAATATTCCTACGCTGGAGGATGTGCATCGGTTGCAGGAGGAGAATTTTGCCAAGCGTGAGGCTGCTAAGTCTGGCGGTGGCGCAGAGGGCGTAGCGGATTTAATGAATCAATTCCAAAAGCAAGCAGAATAAGTGGTAAAGAGGGCTGGTGTGAGCGGTGCTTACACCAGCTTTTAATCGTTCGATTAAAACGAGCGATTAACGATTTTTATACCCAGGTACTAAAAATTCTGATAAAATAGAGCACAGATGAAATTAGTAATACTGTATGCAAATTTATGATGAAGGGATGTATGATGGGTATGAAAAAGAAGATTCTTTCTTTTGCTGCTGCGGCAGCGCTGATGGCTCCCCAAATGGTGGGCGCTGAAGGCTTTGCGATTTATGAATGGTCTGCAGAAGGTTTGGCTATGGGCGGCGCCCGTATGTTTGCGGAGAATGATGCTGCGAACTTGGCTTATAACCCGGCTTCTATTACTAAGGTGAAGGGTGAGGCTGCGAAGATTAGCGCTACTTATTTGAGCCCTCATGGGAAGTATGATGCTTATCGAGGGAATGCCATTGCTGAATCTGGTCACAATCGCGTTCATCCTGCATGGGCACCTGGAATGTACTATGTACGTCAAATCAACGATAAAGAGTGGTTCGGTATGGGAACTTGGAGCCGTTTTGGCATGGTTTCTCAGTTTGAACGTAATTCTGTGCCAGGTTCTAATTCCTTTAGTGCGAAGCTTAACGGTGTATCTTTAGGCGCCAACTATGCGCGTAAACTGGACAATAAGTGGACTGCTTCCTTGGGCGCGGAAGTAAACTATGTTGGTTTGCAATTAGACAAGAATGCTGGTGCAGGAGTGCTTCCTGGCAATAATGCTATTCATATTGAAGGTGAAACATATGCATTAGGTTGGAATGCTGCTGCAAACTATGAATTCGATGAAAAGAATGAAATTGCTTTAGTATACCGTAGCAAGATTAACCACTCTATGGAAGCAGACTATGATGCATATGGTGCAGCTGCTTTCAGCTATCAGCAAATGGGTGATGCTTATGCTTGCGTTTCCTTGCCCGAAAGCTTGACTTTGGGCTATAACCATAAGTTTAATGACAAAACTCGCGTTGAGTTAAACTATATTTGGACTCGTTGGGAACGCTATGACGCATTAGACATTACCTTTACTCCTGCAGGTGCTCCTGCTGGGGCAATGGTACCTCAACCTAAAAACTGGACTAACGGCAAGCGTTTTGCTATTGGTTTGGAGCATAAATTCAGTGATAAATACTCTGGTATGCTGGGCTATGCCTTCGATCATTCCAATATTCCCTATGATGGCGGTGATTTCTTGATCCCTACCGGTACTCGTACTACCTATTCCATCGGTGCGCAATATCATGACAAGAAACAAACACTGGCTGTAGCTTTAGGTTGGATGAATGTTGGTAGTTTAGACTTCGCTGGCGGACATCCTGGCGAAACTTATACTTCCGCTCACACCCGCGACAGCTACACCAAGATCGCTTCCATCTCCTACCAACGTAATTTCTAATATGGTAATACACAAGGCTCTCTCCGCTTGGAGGGGGCCTTTTTAATTCCTCAGTCCGCAATTTGTTGTCACAAATTGCTTAAGACAGCTCCCTTTTAAAAGGGAGCCTCTTTGCTGATTACTCATTGCTCAATTCTACTTTTCAAGAAGTATTTTCTTTTTCTATTCCATAAACTACAAGACAAATTCGTGATTTTATACTATAATAAAAAGTTAGATACAGAAGAAATTGAAGGTGGCAATTATGTCAGTAATCTTTTATTTTAGTGGCACGGGCAACTGCTTGGATGTGGCTAAGCAAACTGCCGCTGCATTGAAGGACTGCCGCTTAGAGCCCATGCATAAGTATATGGCCAAGCCCTATCCGGTGCAGGATGAGGTGGTGGGCCTAGTTTGCCCCGTTTTCAGTGCCAGCCTGCCCCCTTATGTACAGGATTTTTTGGCTAAGCTAGAAGCAAGACCTACCTACACCTTTGGCATCGTAACCATGGGCGGTATGCAGGGCCGCGCTTTAAAGTGCATGCAGGAGCTTTTGCTAAAGCGCGATATCACTCTAAATTACGCTGCCACTGTGCTCATGCCGGATAATATCTTCAATACACCAGAGCTAAAGGCTGCCCAAATGCTGACCGCTGCGGACCAAGCCTTGGCCAAGATTGTGAGCGATATCCACGACGAAAAGCAGGATGTGGAGCTGTGTCAGGAAAGCTACCTGTGGAAGTATGGTGGCATTAGCCTGTGCTGGTGGTATCTGCGGACCTTTTTAAAGATTGGTCAATTCAAGGTGGACTGCGATGCCTGCGTCAGCTGCGGTCAATGCGCTAAAATCTGCCCCGTTAGCAATATTAAAATGGTCAATGGTCGACCTGCCTTCGGGGATAAATGCATCACCTGTTTAGGCTGCGTGCATTGGTGTCCCAAGCATGCCATCCAAATGGGCAGCGTGAATAAAATGGGCAGCAAGCGTTATGTAAATCCTAATATAAAAATACAAGAAATGTTTAATCAGGAGGAAAAATAATGACTACCTATAATCCTGTCAGCCCAGAGTTTTTGGTTGAAGTAGAAGCCGTCATTGGCAAAGAAAATGTCTTCACCGACCCTGAAAAGCTGGATATGTACAAAACTGACGAGGAATACGACCCACGCCGTTTCCGCGTGCCTGAGGCCGTGGTGCGTCCCGGTACCCCCGAGGAAATCGCTGCTATCGTCAAGCTGTGCAACAAATATATGGTGCCCATCACAGTGCGCAGTGGTGGCACCAGTCTTGCTGATGGCGCTATTGCCGTATGCGGCGGTATCATCCTTTTGATGGAGCGTCTTAACAAGATTATCGAAATGAATACCGAGGGTATGTACCTGATCGCCGAGGCAGGCGTGCGCACAGTGGACATCCAAAAAATGGCCAATGAAGCCGGTTACCTCTATGCTGGCGACCCCTGCAGCGCTGAGTCCTGCATGATTGGCGCTAATCTTGCTACTAATGCCGGTGGCAACAAGGCAGTGCGCTATGGCGTAACTCGTAATCAGGTCTATGGTCTGGAAATGGTTACCCCTGAGGGCGAAATCGTAGAGGTGGGCGCTCGTCTGAAGAAGTGCTCCACCGGCTACTGCATGGAGCAGCTGGTGATGGGCAGCGAGGGTACCCTGGGCATTATTACCAAGGTGTGCTTGAAGCTTCTACCCATGCCTCCCTATCGCTTTGATGTGCTGGCCGTTTTTGAAGACCCCCATATGGCACTTTCTCTTGTTGCTAAAATCAACAAGGCAGGTATCAATCCTACTAGCATCGAATACATGGATAATTCCTATGTGCGTGCCACTGCAGACTATATCGAGTTCAAGGGCGCGCCCCATTATGAAACCGGTATTTACGTTATCGTCACCGTGGAAACCTTCACGGAGGATGAGCTGGATACTAAGATGGAGCAGCTTAGCGACCTGTGCGAGGAGGCAGGTGCCGTAGATGTGCTGGAGGCTGACGACCGTATTTGGTCCATGCGCCGCAACTGCCAAGAGTCCATTAGCCTTGTGAGCAAGGTTTCCTTAACCGACGACGTGGTTGTGCCCGTTGATAAAATCGCCAGCACCATTAAGGAAATTATGGAAATCGGCAAAAAATATCCCTTCCCCATTCCCGTGAAGATCAATGCTCATATCGGCGACGGCAACTTGCACATCGTGCTGTGCAAATGCGATATGACCGACGAGGATTGGGAAAAATATGTGCATGAGTTCCACGAAGAGGTGTATGCTTATGCCTATGCTCAGGGCGGTCGCTTGGCCGGCGAGCACGGCATTGGCGCGAAGAAGCTGGCCTACATGGAAGAGTTCACTCCTGCTGGCGAGCTGGCGCTGATGCGTAAGATTAAGCGCGCTTGGGATCCGAATAATATATTGAACCCCGGCAAAGTATTTAACGCTTGAAAACACTGTATAAGGCACCATCTACTTCGTTGCGACTCCTAGGAGTATTGACCATACGCCGTCGTCGCCGCGCCTCGTATCTGGTACCTTCTCCAGCGTTTTAAAAGAAAGTGGAAGGGCTAAGAGTATGACTGAGTATAATAAAGTAACCCCTGCGTTCATCGACAAGCTGCGGGCCATTGTGGGCGCCGAGTACGTCTTTACTGACGGGGAAACCTTGGACAAATATAAAACTGATGAGGAAACGGACGAGCGCTGTTTTCATCTTCCGGATGTGGTAATCGCTCCTGCCAGCGCAGAGGAAATCGCTGCGGTGATGAAGCTGTGCAATAAGTTCTTGATTCCTGTGACCGTGCGGGGTGGCGGCAGCGGCATCGTGGATGGCGCCATTGCTGATAAGGGCGGTCTGATTATCCTTATGGAGCGCTTGAATAAAATCATCGAGCTGAACAAAGAGGGCATGTACCTAGTCGCTCAGGCCGGTGTGCGCACCATTGATATTCAAAAAATGGCTAACGCAGAGGGTTTTCTCTATGCCGGTGACCCCTGTAGCGCGGAAAGCTGCCAAATCGGCGGTAATTTGGCTACTAATGCCGGTGGCAACAAGGCAGTACGTTACGGCGTAACTCGTAATCAGGTCTATGCAGTGCAAATCGTCACTCCCGAGGGCGAAATTGTGGACCTCGGCGCACCGCTGAAAAAGTGCAGCACAGGCTACTGCATGGAGCAGCTAGTTATTGGCAGCGAGGGTACCTTGGGTATTATTACTCAGGTGACGCTGAAGCTGCAGCCCTTGCCTCCTTATCGCTTGGATATGTTGGCCATCTTCACCGATGCGGTGCAGGCCATGAGCGTGGTGCCCAAGGTAGCTAAGGCCGGCATCACTCCCACCAGCATTGAATATATGGATAACGCCAATGTGCGCACCACCTCTGAGTTCTTAGAATTCCCTGGCGCGCCCCATATTGAGGATGGTATTTACGTTATCTTTACTATCGAAACCTTCACCGAGGATGAGCTGGACATGAAGATGGAGCAGCTTAATGACATCTGCGAGGAATGTGGCGCTATCGAGGTGCTGGAGGCGGATGACCGCATTTGGGCCATGCGGCGCAATTGCTTGGAGTCCGTGCGCTTGGTGAGCCTGGTGTGCACCACCGATGACGTGGTTGTGCCCGTAGACCAAATGAGCGATACCGTAAAGCACATCATAGCCACGGTGAAGAAATATCCCTTCCCCCTGCGCATTAACGCCCACATCGGCGACGGCAATCTGCACATTGTGCTGTGCAAGCTGGATTTGACCGATGAGGAGTGGGAAGAAAATTTGGCTCGCTTTACCAAGGAGATTTATACCTATGTGTATGCCCATGGCGGTCGTCTAAGTGGCGAGCATGGCATTGGCGCGAAAAAGAGCGGCTTTATGGAGGAGTTCACTCCTGCAGGCGAGCTGGCTTTAATGCGCAAGATTAAACGGGCTTGGGACCCGAATAACATTCTCAACCCCGGCAAGGTATTTAATTTATAAAATAAACCTACAAAGTAGTAAGGTAGAATGGAAAGGATTGAAGGCAATGACAAAATTTAACCCTGTAACCGAAGAAGTATTAGCTGAATTACGTGGCATCGTAGGCGCAGAATTCGTGAAAAATGATGCGGAAACCTTGGAGCGCTATAAGACCGACGAGGAGCCGGATCCGCACTATCATCATCTGCCGGAGGTGGTTGTGTTACCGGGCAGCACCGAAGAGGTTGCAGCCATCATGAAGCTGGCCAATAAATATTTGGTACCCGTAACTCCCCGTAGCGCCGGTACCAGCGTTTCCTGCGGCGCTATCCCCGTATGCGGTGGTATCGTGCTGCTTTTAGAGCGCATGGATAAAATTATCGAAATGAATACTGATGCTATGTACATGGTAGTAGAAGCAGGCGCGCGCACTGTGGAAATCCAAAAGATGGCTAATGATGCAGGTCTGCTCTATGCGGGCGATCCCTGCAGCGCCGACAGCTGCTTAATCGGTGGTAATATCGCTACTAATGCCGGTGGCAACAAGGCAGTGCGCTACGGCACTACTCGTCATCAGGTATTCTCCATTGAGGTTGTTACTCCCACCGGTGAAATCGTGGAGCTGGGCAACCGTTTGAAAAAATGCTCCACCGGCTACTGCTTGGACCAATTGGTAATGGGCAGCGAGGGTACCTTGGGTATTATCACTAAAGCAACCTTGAAGCTGCTGCCCCTGTGCCCCTATCGTCTGGACATTCTGGCTATCTTCACCGATGTGCAAAAGGCAGTTGACCTTGTGCCCGCCCTGATCAAGGCTGGTTTGAACCCCACCAGCGTGGAGTTTATGGATAATGGCTTTGTACGCGCTGCCAGCGATTATGCTGAGCTGCGTCTACCCCACTATGAGGATGGCAGCTATGTTATCGTTACTGTGGAAACCTTCAATGAGGACGAGCTGGACATGAAGATGGAGCAGCTGGATGAGATTTGCACCGCCTGCGGCGCTACTGATGTTGTAGAGGCTGACGAGCGCGTATGGAAGGTACGCCGTAGCTGCTTGGAGGGCTCCAAGGCCTTGAGCAAGGTATCCACCTCCGACGACTTGGTTGTGCCCGTAGATAAAATCGCTGTCTGCCTGAATCACCTGATGGAAGAATCTAAGAAATATGATTTTGAATGCATGTGCTTGGCCCACGCCGGTGATGGCAATTTGCACTTCAATGTGCTGAAGATGGATATGAGCGACGAGGAATGGGAACGTCAGGTGGCTGAATTCCACAAGATTTGCTACGCTTATGTTTACAGCATCGGTGGTCGCCTGAGCGGCGAGCACGGCATTGGCGCGAAGAAGCTGCATGCCTTGGCTGAATACTGTGACCCGGTGGAAATGTCCATTATGAAGACTATTAAGCGCGCCATGGACCCCAATAATGTATTGAATCCTGGTAAGCTTATTGACGCGGAATAAATAGACAATATTTTTTAAAAATCAGCTAAAAACTCTTCTGGGGGAGTTGGTGATAGATTTTTATAAAATTTCCACATTTCAAACCTAAAAGTAAATATTTATGTAGGTGTAATGCTTGCTAACAGCAGAAAGATGTGTTATAATTTCAATAACCATTCATTTAAAATTAAAAATTGTGCACGTACGAAAAATATATACTAAAGGGGTGTTTACAGTGGCAGAAGACTACAACAAAATGATTGGTACTAGAGTTAAGATGCTGCGCATTACGAAGGGGATTTCTCAAACGGAGCTGGCTAAGAAGATTGGCGTGACCCAAACTCATTTGAGTAATATTGAAAATGGCCGTGCGGGATTAACCATTCCCAATCTGATTAAGCTGCATGAGGCTTTGGATACTTCTATTAGCAGCTTCTTCGAGGATATCGAAGGCAAGCCCGAAGAGGAAAAGAAGAGCGAGGTTACCTTGGAGGATTTGACCGAGCTGCTGCGTCTTTTGAAGACCAGCAAAAACTAAATAGCATTATATGGAGCAGGAGGCTGAGGCCTCCTGTTTTTTTATGGGTTGGACCCAAGAGATGTTATAATTATTTTAAGCTTTAAAAGCTGCATTTCGAGATGACTCTGTTGCAATTATTTAAAGATTTGATATAATGAAAATGGATAAGTATGCCTATTTTTTGTAGGTATAACTAGAATAGTGATAAGTATAGATAATTCATATTAAAAATGCGCAGATATTACAAGTAAGGAGCACCACCATGAGCACCAAAAGAAAAGCCTTGCGCTACGGGATGAAAAAACAAGAACAAACTTTACTAAGTAAAAAAGGAGGTATCGCCACCAGCATGAAGCTATTGCGCAGCGTGCTGGCGGTGGGCTTCGCCATGACGCCCTTTATGGGTGGCAGCGAAGCATCGGCAGCGGGCATCGTGCGCGTTGATGGCGCTACCGGTGTGCCACAAAGCTACCTGCAGGACGGACAAAGTCATATTGCTCATATTTATGCGGAGCAGGCTAGTAATGGTGTGGGCCTGAATCGTTTTCAATCCTTTGACGTTGGTGCTGGTCAAATTGCTAATTTGTATTTCCAAAAAGAGAATGGTGCTCTGCTCAATACCTTGGTGAATACCGTTGAAAATCAAATTAATATTAGCGGTACTGTGAATGCTGTGCGTAATAATAAAATTGGTGGTAATCTGTACTTTTTATCCCCCAAAGGCATGGTTGTGGGTGCCGGTGGCGTGATTAACGCTGGTTCACTGACGGTGATTGGCACGGATAAAACCTTTTCCGGCTCTGGGGATGATGCTGCTGCGAAAGCAGCTGAAGCTATTACTGCCAATAATTGGAGCATTAAAGGCGATTCTAACATAGAGATTAATGGCCAAGTCAATGCTATGACCGGTATTGATTTGCGTGCTGCTCGCATAGCTTTGCAGAAGGATGCTAGTAGCAACGGCAGAGCCTTGGTTCAGACCGGTGTATTGTTTAACAATGTGGTAAATACTGATGGTTTATATAAAGAAGCAAGCGTGAATCCCGATGATAGTCTCGCTGTAGTGAAGGATGATGAGGGCAATATATCCTTTAAGAATAAAGCCGGCGCTGTTGTGGATATGAATGGAGCTACGGGTGATGGCAGTATTACTCTGGCTGCAAGTTCTACGGAAAGAAATGCTAATACTACCCTGTGGGGTGTAAGCACTTTAACCAATACTGTGGAGGCTAAGGTTAATATTGGTAGTGGCGCCAGAATTAAAGCTATTGGGGATGCCAATATTTCTTCTACTGCTGCGAGAGAGAATAATAATACTGTTGTAGAGGTTTGGGATATCATGGCCTTTACAAGAGCTGATGTGAATATTGATGGTGATATCAGCGGTGAAAATGTTAATGTGGCTGCCAATGCTACATCTTATTACGCAGCTCATAATGTGCAGGACTTTTTTGCTGCGGGCAGTCGCCTTGTTAATTGGGGACTGGATGAAGCCGGCAGTCCGATAAATTTAAATCAATCCCTTGCAACCGCATTATACGATAAGCTGCTGCAGGCCAAGGTTGTCGGTGGGAATAGGGGTCAAAGCATCGCTACCTTTAACAATTTCCTCGAGCAGCTCTATATGCCCTTTGGTTATGCTGATGCCAAGGCTACCATTACTCAAGGAGCAGGCTCTGCGATTCAGGCTGTTGCCAATGCGAATTTCAGCGCAACCAGCACTGCCACCAATAAAGAAACCATTAGCATACAGCCACGTCTGGAGGCCCAGCATGCTAATATTATTGACCATTTTGGCGGTGGACTAGTATATGTGGATACTAGCAGCAATGCTGCCGTCAATTTGAAGGGCAATGTGCACGCTGGGGGCAATCTGATTGCTACATCCAAGGCTGTTAATACCAGTATTGGCAGCTTGGTTTTGAAATTCCCTAAGGTTAATGTACCGGGTAGCGGTGGTAATAATCAGAACGGCGGTAATAGTGAGAACGGTGGCAACGCTAACCAAAATAATAACACCAACCAGGCTAATTTGCTGACCACCACCTCTGGCTCTCCCTATGTGGCAGCGGCCATTGTGGTTAATGTGCAGGATACCAATGCAGTAGTAAATTTCGGCACCGAGGGCGAGGCTGCTAGTACAGATCCCAAAATTACTGCCGGAGGAGGCTTAGTGGCTACAGCCGCCAGTGTGAATACCCTTAATAGCAGTGCGGTTGTTGCCGAAAAGGATGATACAGCGGTTAACACGGCAATTAATGTTGGCGTGACCAATGGTAATGCTAATGTGAATGCTTACACCACTTTGCAGGGTGGCAAGATACAGCTCAATTCCCAAAATGTGATGAATAGCCTTTCCATGACTACTGATACCTCCAGCGGCGTAGAGCCCAGTGGCTTGGATTGGACCATGAATTTGGATGAATCCAAGGAGGGCGTGCAAAAGATTGGTGAGTTCCTGCATATTTTGAAAGCGGGCGAAAAAGAGAGTAATAATAAACAGGGTATCAAGGATACGGAGTGGTCACAGGCCTTTAATATTGGCACTAGCATAGCTGTTGTCGCAGCGGATAATAAGGCTATTACTAATGTTGCAGGCAATGCTCAGCTTGTTTCCGGTGCGGGCTTGGATATTTTGGCCAGCACCACCATTGGTGATACCCTTATTACGACAAAGAACCTTTACAACAATATGGGTAGACCTGAATATCTTGCTGTGTCCACTGCTTTGGCTGTGGAGGTTATGGAAAACACCGCTGAGGTAAATATTGCTGATGCTTCTAGCAATGGGACCAAAAATTTACAAACTTCTAATGGCGATGTGAATATTTCTGCTACGGTGGATAATTCCTATAATAGAGTTGATAAGCTTTTAGATGCGGTGGAAAGCGGCTGGGCGGAGTTTTTGGACCATTGGAGCAATTGGGGCGAAAGCGGCATAGCAGAAAAGGTTGATGACCTGCAGGTGGCTATTGCCGATATCCTGACCATGCGCGCCAATGACCCTGCAAAGAGATTTGCTGATAGCAAGCAATATACGGTGAAGGCGAAGGCCGCCATTGATTTAGTAACTCAGCTCTCGGGCACGGATAAGCTGAAGTCCGCCTTAGAGGGATTGTGCAATGCGGCTAACTATGCCAATATGTATGTTGCAGCCTCCACCGATAAGGCGAAGGAAAAAATGGGGGATGCTGCTACGGTAGCGACTGCCGCCATCGGTATTCAGTATCTAGAAAATAATGCCAAGGTGAATATTGGCGCTAATAGAAATATTACGGCGGGAAATAATAAAAAGGCCAATCTTGTAGCCAATGTAACCGAGGAAAACGCCGTTTTAATTGGAAAATGGTCCTTGATCCCGGATTTGTTCAATACTAATGCAGGCTCAACAGGTATTGGTGGCAGCGCGAATGGGCAAACTACTCACAATACTAGTGAGGTCATTATAAATAAGGGTGTTGAAATTAGCGCAGGTGACATCAATCTGGCCACGAATAATGATATCATCAATATTGGCCTTGTTATGGGCGGTTCCCAAACCAGTTCCTTGGGTATTACAGGTATGGTCAATTATATGGGCGGTCGTTCCTATGCCAAGACGTTGGTGGATGATGATGTTACCTTAACGGCGCAAAAAACCTGGGGAACGATTACTACCAAGGATGATGCAGGTAAAGAATCAACAAGCATAGGCTATATATCTAATGGCTCAGTTAATATCAGCGCCGACAATAATGCGGTTATTGTTAATCTGACCGGTGACGTGGGCTATTCCAACGGCTCTGCCGTGGGCGTGGCCTTGGGTATTGCGGATTATGATATCAAGACCTTGGCTCAGCTGCAGAATTTGGAAGCTAGTGATACGGCTGGCAAGGGCAGCATCAGCGCTAATAGCGTGAATGTTAATGCCCATACCGATGGCGTGATTAATACCTTCACCGTGGCCGGCAGCATGAGCGCTACTAAAACAGTGGAAGAAGAAAATACCCAAAATGCCAATAAGGACGCCGGTGGTACGGAGTTTAAGACTCAGGGTGGTCAGGGCCAAAATGGCGTTGAAAATCAAGAGCTGCAGGCTGGGACTACAAGCAACAGCACCAATAATAACAATAATAGTAATAATGAAAATACCAATAATGGAACGCAGCAGACTATTTTGACTGCAGGGCAGGAAGAGGCCGGTAGCAGCACTAATCCTCCTGGACAGACTGCTGGCAATACTCCTGCGGCCTCTACCAAAAAGGACAGCACCATTAAGGTTGATGCTGCGGGCAGTGTGTCTTGGAATTATGTGGCTGATGAAACCAAGGCCACGCTGGATAATGTGAATATTTCTCTGACCAGACCTAACGGTGGCAGTGATATGACCACGGGCGTTAGCGTGAAGGCTGAGGATAGCTCCTATATTGGCTCCTATAGTGGCGCTGCAGCTATTAGCAAAATCGGCGCAACCGATACGAGCAAATTCCAAGCCTCCTTGAGCGGCGCGATTGCCGTTAACGATTTGTATAAGACGACTGAAAGCAGCCTTAAAAATGCCACTATTACCAATGCCGATAATGTGAATAACATGGCGAAGAATACTGGTGCTCAGGTTGCTTTGGGCTTGTCCGTGGGCGTAGAAGTGGGCCAAAGGGGCAGCGGCACCTCCATTAATTTGGGCGGCTCCGGCTCTGCCAATTATGTTGATAGTGATGTGCACGCCATCATGAGCGGCAACACTATGAGTCAGGGTGCTCTGAATGTGAATAACACCGCCTACGACAAGGATGTACAGGTGGGTGGTGGCGTAGCCTTTGAATTGGCCAAGGGAAGCGCAGCCGCAGGCGCAGCGATTTCTATCAACGATGTGGATAATAGTATTCTCGCTCGTATGGAGGGGAATACCATCGGTAGTGGCTCTGCTTTGGCAGGCAGTGTTAATAACCTTGCTGTAAGCAATTTGGTGCAGGTGGGCACTGCTACCTCAGTCGGCGTGCTGATGAATGATGGTTATCTGATGGGCGATGTAGCTATCGCTGTCAACATGGTGGATAATCAGGTGCAGGCTCAGAGCAGCAATGATGCGATTTATGCTACAAGCTTTGCCAACGAAGCTCGAGATGGCAAATTATATACTAACGAAACACAAAATCAATATATCAAGACAATTAACTCCACTCAAAATAATGGTATTCAGGTGGAGCTGGGTAGCTATACCTCAAAATCGGGCAAAAGCTTTGTCATTAACGTGGATGGGGTTTATGTTTATGGCGATCCCAATGCCAAGGATGAGAATGGGCAAAGTCTATACGGCCAAATTGTTCCCGAAGAAGATAGACCTGACAGTTTAACCATGAATGCTCATCAAGGTGAATACTATGTGCTGGATGCCAACGGCAACAAGCAGTATTTAGAGGCGCATGGAGACGATTTTGTCTATAAGGATAATGGCGCTGCTGCTGATCTTTTTGATAAAAATAATAAGGTTACATACGACGAGGAAACGGGCATTTGGAAGGACAGCGCAGGTCGGGTTATCATTGCCAATCCCAATAGATATTACACCTATTCTGGTAGCGCAACGCCAGTGGATGTAACTGCTTCTGTAGACGCTGCCATAGTCGATGTGGACGTGAATAACGCTTTGGCTAATGCCAACGGTAGCACGGGCGTAGATTTTGCTGTGAATAAAAATGCTGACGGTAGCATGAATGCTGACCAGCATTATACTAGCCAAAATGTGAGCGTTAATAGCGGCGGTAACGTCATTGTTGGCAGCGCTATTGGCGTGGCAGTGAAGGCCGGGGGCGACCAGTCCAGTGTGGGCGCGGCTGTTGCGACCAACGTGAATGATGTAAATAATAGCTTCAATGCTAGCGTAACAGGCAGCACTGTTAAGGTGAACGGCACTGATGGCGTTAGCGTTAAGGCTGATAGTAAGACTGTTATGGTGGCGTTGGCTGCAGGTTCATCTGTTTCCGTAAGCAGTGGCGGACTAGTTACTGTTGATGTGGCAGGCAGCGGCGTGGCCAACACCATCAATAATGATACCATCGCCAGGGTAGAAAATAGTGCTATTGCTGCGCCTAAATTAGATGTGAATGCTAACACTAATTCGACTCTGGTGAGCACCGCTGGTCAATTGAGTGTGGCTGTAAGTCAAAATTATGGTGGAGCAGCAGGCCTTACTTGGGCGCAAAACAGCTTTGACAATACCACAGGAGCCTATGTGCGTGGAATTACCTTAAATGGCTATAATAATGGCAGCACGGCTCTAAATGTAAATGCTTATAATAATAGCGATATGTACACTATCGGTGCAGGTGTGAATGTTGCTATAGCTAATGGTGCCCTAGCTGGTGCATACGCTGCTAATTATGGTAATAATAATACCGAGGCAGTTGTAGAAAAGTATACTGGCAAGGATGCTAATGATAATGATATTACCATCAACAATACTATTGCCAATACCAGCAATATTGTGGTAAAGGCTGAGGATGATTCTGACGTTGTGACTGTGGCCGGTTCATTAGCAATGGCTGTGAGCACCAGCTCTGCTGCTGCAACCGTGGGCGGCGCCGTGGCCAATACTAATATTGGCGCAAGCGATAACAAGCAAAGCGTACGCGCAGCACTGAACGATGCGACGATTACTATGAGCGGTAGCACTGATGCAAGCGATGCTGCCAGCGTTAGCGTGCAAGCGCTCAACGACGCTAATGTAGTAAATCTGGCGTTGGGTGGCGGCGTAGCCGTAAGCACTAGCTTGGTGGGTGTGTCCGCCGAGGGTAGCGTTTCTGTAGCCGACGTGCATAGTGCATCGCTGGCTACCATGAATAATGTAAATTTGACTGCTGGCTCCAAGAAAATCGAAGTCTTGGCCCAGACTGATGGGGATATCGTTTCCAGCGCCGATGCTTTAAGTGCTGTATGGGGTAGCACGGCTGAAGTGGGCGCAGGGGCGACTGTTTCTGTATTAAATAGTGATGTGGACACCAAGGCCAATGTCAATGGCGGTGCTTGGTCTATTAAGTCTGCTCAGATTGACGCTCAGGCTAATAATAGTATGTATGATGTGGCCATGGGCTTTAATGTGGGCGGCAGCACTGTGGCTGCTGTTAATGGTCAGGCTAACGTGGCCGTGAATACTCTGGGCAATGATGTGGAGGCTATAGTTGATGGCGCCCACATCACTGCTAGTGGCGATGTAGAGGTTAAGGCGGACAGCAGCGAAACATTGCACAATTACGCAGGTCTCTTGACCGGCGCTGGCTCCGCCAGCGCCAGCATGGGTATAGGCGCTACCGTTGTAGTGAATACCATTAATGGCAATACTAGAGCGGTGGTTCAAAATGGTACATTGCATGCTGATGATGTACTTGTCCAAGCACATAATAAGCGTCGTGTGAACAGCAGTCAGACGGGCATTGGCGTTGCCGGATCTGCGGAGGGTGCCGGCGCTGTTATTGGCTCTGTAGCCGTCCACGATGTGGAGGGCGAGGTAAAGGCTTGGGTTGATGATGTGGATGGCAGTCTGCACAGCCTCACCATCGATGCTGACCGCGAGACGGAGATAGATACTTATAATAATGGCTTTGCTTTAAGTGGTGCTATAGCTAGTGGTTCTGTGGGCGCAGGAGTAGCTGTGCTTCACGACAAGAGCGCTACCTTGGCTGCACTTAATAATGCTAATTTTACGAGAACTGGAGACAAGTCTACCAGCAAGGTTGAGGTTAAAGCCAATAATAAAAACGATGTGCATACCGAGGTTTCTACCAACACCTTGGCTGCTTCTTTGGGCGCAGCTGTGGGCGTAGCGGTAGAGGTTGTCAATATTGATGCGCAGGTAGGCACCCTTGTTAGCAATTCCACCTTAGGCAGTAATAATACATGCTTTGCTAGTTTTGCTGCAAAGGCTAATAATAATTTGATTAATACTTTCCAAAACGTTGCTGATGCAGCTAGTACAGTTGGCGCTTTGGCCGTAGGCGTGGGTGTGCTCAATATTAATAGCCAAACCACCACCACTGTGGATAATAGCGATGCTTATGCAGATAATGTACAGGTACAGGCCGAGGAAACCAGAAATGTGAATACAGTTCTGGCAGGCGCTACGATTGGTGCCGGTGTTATTGGCGTAAACCTGATGTACACCAATATCGGCGGCCAGCTGCAGGATGCATATACCTATAATTGTGGCATTAGTGCTTCTACGGATGAAGCAGGTGCTACGACTAAGGTAGATAATTTGCAAAAGAATTACTACACCACTAATCCTACTAACGGCACGCTGCCTTTATCCGCCGATGTACAAGAACTGACTAATCAAGCCTTGCTTAGAACTAAGGCTGATGTAGCCAATTTGGAGAATCAGCAGCTTGTGTATAGCGGCAGCAAGGATAAGGACATTCTGCAATCCATTAACAAAGGCTCTGGCACCAGTAAGGTAGAGGCTAAGGTTACCGGTGGCAGTGAGCTTCATGCTGCCCAAAATCTGGATGTTAAGGCTCTGGCTACTAATAATGTAACCGGTGGGGTATATCAGGGCACGGTGGCCGTAGTTAATGTGGGCGTCATCGCAAATTACATTGATGTGCAGGAGCATCAGCTGGTGAATGTGGCTGGCTCTACTTTGATTGGCACTAAAGTAAATATTAGCTCCGACGTTTTAGGTTCTGTAAGTAGCAGCATGGGCATGGGCGCTGTTGGTGCCATTGGCTATACCGATGTTGTCTCCGAGATAAATCATCGTGGCAGCAACACTATTACTGTAACTGGTTCTACTATTAACGCGACGGCCCACAACTCTGATGAGAAGTCGCTGCAAGTTACTGCTTCCAATACTATGGCTATTGATAACCAAGGTGTTGCTACAGGTGCAGAGACAGTGAAACTTGGACGAACTGTGATTAAGGGCAACGATGCAGTAAATGTTAATGTGAACTTAGGTAATTCCGAGGTTCAAAATTCTGGCAGTAGTTTTAGCGCGAATAGTATTGCGGTAAATGCTATTAATAACCCAAATGTAAAGAATTATATAACTGCTGTTGAATTGGGCTTTGTTACTGGTCATGGCACCATTGTGGAATCTAGCTTCGGCGGCAGCGTGGGCGTTAGCGTTACTGACTCCAATAGCTTCACCACTCAAGACCTTGCAATTACCGGTCAGGTGGGTGAGCTTATTGATCACAACCAAGCCGAGGAAAATAGAAAATACACCAGCTATGCGGACAATTTGGCAGTAAATGTGGCTGTGGAGGATATCTCTGTCAATAAGGTTACTGCTGCTAACAATGCGACCATTAATATGAATGTGGGCGCGATTAGCTTGATTAAGGATGCCAATGCGACAACAGCTCCCGATGTGGCAATCAACGCGCTTAATTATGCAACAGCTAAGGCCAAGGTGCAGGCCGTGGATGTGAGCGGTTTATTTGTTACTGGCACTAATTTTGCTTATACAACGGATAGTAGTAGTATCGATCTCACCGTTAATGGTGGTAGTACTGATGGCTTACAGGCTCATAATCTGACTGTGCAGGCGCAAAAGAATACTGAGGTATATTCCAATGCCTATGGCGCGACCTCCGGTCTCATTGATATATCTCCCTATGCAGCAACAGTGGACCATGCCAGCACTAGTGCTATTACAGTAAAAATACAGGGTAAGATTGCTGCCACTGGTGCTCTTAACGTACAGGCCAATGGTAACGATAGGGTAAACCTGAAGGCAGATGCCCTTACTGTAACTGGCGCTGGCGAAGGCGATGCCCATGTTGATACCAGTATTACTAGCAGTACCATTATCAATGTTGAGGATGCAAGCTTAACCAGTGACGGCGAGCTTGCAGTAGTAGCCAATAATAATATAAGTCTGAACAAGGGCGAGAGCACGTCTCAGACAATTACAGATAGTGGCAATATAGACTTAGATGACAACAATGAATACTCCGAGATGCTTTGGGGTCAGGGTTATGGCTTAGCCGCTGTAGGCTTGTCCGGCATTAATAATACTGTTTCTTCCACTGCGAAGGTACGCTTGAATAATGCTAACTTGCTGAGCAATGGCGGCAATATCAATGTAGCAGGCTATACCAACGAGGATCTGCTCGTCAATGGTTATGTGTTCAGTGTGGGCTTTATTGGCAATGAAAGCAAAACCGATGTTACTAATATCATTGTTAATGACGAGGCTGTGGAGCTGGAGGGCAGCAGCATCACTACTAAGAGCCCTGGTAATGCCGTTACCTTGTCCGCTGCGGATGACCTCAAGCTCTTTACCTATGATCTGAGCGAAACTCCTGCGGGCGCTATTGGCAGCAGTTATGCCAATTTAAAGAATAATATCACTCGCACAAATGCGATTGCTTTGAAAAATGCCAATAATAGTCTGTATAGCACGCAGGACATTAATCTATACGCTGGCAAAAAGCTTGATGGTAATGTGGCAGTGTTTGATTTGGATGCTGAGGGCATGAATTACAACGGCAATATTATTCCCATTGTGCTGATGCCCGTTGTAGAAAATATCGTACAACAAAACAATTCTGTGACTATTGCTGCCAATAGCAGCAGTAATAGCGTGCGCCATACCAATATTTATGCAGACGCAGGGCAGGAGCTGACTCGCGTTGTGGCAGCCCGTGACACTGGCTATGGTGGCACCTCCAATGGTGGCTATGTGACCGAGGCTGATGGCGACGAAAAATATGAAAAAACCTCCAACAATAAGGTGGATATCAATGGCACCGTGACCGCGGGATCGGGTAATGTAATTCATATTACTATTGGCGATCAAAATGGTAATGTTGCGATTTTTGATGCTAATGAAAGAGCGGCTTTGACGGGCGTAACTGCCTTGGATGAGGATGGGCTGAGAAATAAGATTACCATTGATGCTGATCCGATAACTGGTATCACTGAAGATAATATTACTTTGGGTAGGGGTAGCTATACCCTTTTCTTGCTGAACCGTTACAATGAGGTCATGGCGCTTTTAGAGGAATATTCCAAGGATGGCGCTACTTTAGATAGTGATGGTTCTAATGCAGCCGCTAATGCAGCATATTTGGGCTATCAGGCGGAAGCAGCTCTTTTAAGAGATGAATTGCTGAATAACGGCGGCATGTATCGGGATAGCGATGGTGTTTACCATATTGTAGATGCTCAATATATAGATTATGTAGAAATTCCCAGCTTGATTGCTTCCGGCGGCAATATCAATATTCAAACGGATACAGTTAGCAGCAGCTCCGGCTCGGGCAAAATGACTGCCAATGGCAGCGCAGATATCGATATTATTAATAATACTAATCTGCTGCTGAAGCTGAACACAATTACTGTCGATGCTGATGGTGGTAAGCTCGTTTATAATGGTCAGGTTCTGAAACCTGAAAACTATACTACTGAGGGTATTAATGCCCAGCTGACACAACTGAATGAGAAGGGCACTGCTGCTAATTTTGCTAGCATTGATGCCAAGGCTGGCGAGGGTAGCAGTATTAATATCGAGGGTAATTATTCCGGTGCTTCCCTAAATTATAGCTATCAAAAAACTTCCCAGACTAGCACGGGAACCGTTACGGAGACTGTTACTGGGTTCTATACCCCTATGGCAGATATTTGGGTTCAGGGTAATATCCTGAATCAAATAGGCGATGTGTACATAACTAGCCAGAAAAACAACATCCGCATTGCCGGCGCAACTGCGGCAGATGCTGTGGCTATCTCTGGTAAGACTGTGGGCTTATATGCTGGTGGCAGCATCACCCAAAGCTATACTGATGGTGTTGTCAGTGTGGGCGGTAGCGTTGAGAGTATTTATGGCTTAGAGTTTGGTTATATGCAAGATAATAAGTATGGCCAAACTGATATCGGCATCAAAGAAGCTGCCCCAACTCATGGACAAAAGGCTACCGGTAGCTATATTGCAGGTGGCTCCATCTATATTAACGCTAGGGATATC
>SFCN01000077.1 GCA_004558595.1 Phascolarctobacterium sp.
TTACGGAGTCGGCTCCTGCGAGCACCTTGCCAAAAAGAAAGTTGTTGGATGTGGATACCCAATAAGGCATGGCTTGACAAGCATTACCAAAGTAATTGATAACTGACCAAGGGTTATAAATATCTGTATGGCCAAAGCGATACCCATCATACCATTCTGCTAATTCTACTATTTGGTCTTCCTTTTCATAATAAGCAGCCATATGAGCTACTTCATCAGCAGTGAAGCCAAAATACTGGCTATATTTATTATCAAGTACAGAATAGACCTTTAGATTATTTAAGCCACTAAAGATACTTTCCTTAGCAACCCGCAATATGCCGGTCAAAAAACCATAGCTCAAATATTTGTTATCCTTGAGCCCGCGGGAAAAGAAATTACGCATAAAGCGAACTACTTGCTCGTAATAACCATTCGCATAGCCTTGCTGAATGGGGGTATCATATTCATCGATGATAATAATTGGAGCAACTCCATGCTCTTCGTATAAAAGCTGGGACAGGGTACCAAGGGAAATCTCGTAATCACTTGTTACGGCAGCTTCTGTAATTATTTTATTATAAAAATTTTGGTTTGAAACGCGAATACTGTTGCGCAGTTCACCATGTCGCAAGTATTCGTTTTTTATAGTGTCTTTAAATAGTTCAAGAGAGTATTCCCATGTATCTCCCTTGATATCTTTAAAGGTCAAATATATAACAGGATATTTACCTTGCTGTTTTCGGTAGTAAGGACCACATTGCCAGATTTTTTTATCTGCAAAATAAATGCTATTGTCCTCATTAGTCTTTTCAAAGAAGGTCAACAGCATATCCATATTGAGAGTTTTACCAAAACGGCGTGGTCTAGTGAATAAAGAAACGGGCACATTATCATCCAAAATATCTTTGATCATCATGGTCTTGTCAACGTAATAGTATTCCTGGCAAGCCTTGCGATAATCAGAAACACCTATGGGCAGGGAAAGCTTGCTGACAGTTTTTCTGGTCTGAGCAGCTTTGTTTTTTAAAGAACGCAAAGAAACCGGCTTAGTTGCGTCGAATGGTATGAGCCATTTTTTACCATCTCTTATGGCTCCCGCAATCCTGTTTTGCCTGCAGTAGCGAGCGACCATAGCTTCGTCAATCTGCCACAAAGCTGCTATTTCTTTTATTGAGCTATATTTCTTCATTGTGCTTCGCTCCTATTCTGCTTCAAATCAAATGTAGGCAAACATCGTACCTTTCTGAACTTATTATACCACTGTATATGAACTTTAACAAGCATATCTGAACTTAAATTGGCTTTATATGGATTCTTATCTGAAAATAAGAACTTTAAACCCACAAAAGCCGTACTACCTAAGCAAAGTGTAGGTAGTACGGCTTTATTTATCACACAAATAATCATTTATAAAGTTTCTGGTAACTGGAAGTTACCGAAAAGAACGTTCGCTTTAAATTTTTCTGCTTAGGGACAAGGGCAGCTCCAAACCATTGTCCTCCAAAAGCTTTTTATTAGTCAATATTTCCATGCTGGGCCCGTCGGCCACAATGCGACCGTCGGCGAGCAGGATGGTGCGTTGGCAAGTATCCAGCACCAAATCCAAATCATGGGTCGCAATGATTTTCAGATGCTCAAAGCTGTTGAGCAAATTGATGAGCTGGCGTCGATTGCGAGGGTCTAGGGCAATAGAGGGCTCATCCAAAAGAATAATATCCGGTGTCATGGACAAAATAGTCGCCAGGGAAACCAGCTTTTTTTCACCACCGGACATTTTAAAAATCTGCTTATCGCGTAAATGGGGAATGCCCACCTGCTTTAAAGCGTAGGTCACACGACGATCCACCTCTTCCTCGGGCAAGCCGTAATTACGAGGAGCAAAGGCAATATCCTCATAAGCTGTGGACATAAAGAGCTGACTATCGCTATCCTGAAAAACATAGCCTATTTTTTCTCGTAGCAGGGGCAGAGTTTTGGCCTCCACCGGAATTTCTTCTACCCTAATGTGTCCGCTAAAGCCCAGCTCTAGGCCCACCAGCAGCTTTAAAAGCGTGGATTTGCCCACGCCATTGGCTCCAATAATGCCGATGGACTCGTGCTCCCCTGCATGCAGACTAATATGCTGCAGGATGGGCTGA
This sequence comes from Phascolarctobacterium sp., assembly GCA_004558595.1. Classification (GTDB taxonomy): domain Bacteria; phylum Bacillota; class Negativicutes; order Acidaminococcales; family Acidaminococcaceae; genus Phascolarctobacterium_A. Next base: position 2,121 of record SFCN01000077.1, read on the forward strand.
TTGGACTCATAGCCAAAGGATAAATTTTGCATATCTATATGAATATGACTCATAGAAATTTTCCTCCTAGCAGTTTGCTAAAGGCAGTACTCCAGGGTAAGAGTCTGAGGCAGAGCAAAGCTAAACCCAGACTTAGCAAATATTGCCAATCACGCTTGCTCCAAGGGGTTACAGGCCCACCGTAATAATATTCGCCTTGATAACCTCTTAGCAGCATGCTGGCATAAAGATTATTGGCCCGATCAATGCTACGCAAAAGCAGCTGCCCTGCTAGGGAGCCCCATACCTTAAAGTGGACGCCCTTTTGCTTGGGTGCACGCAGAGCGTAGGCTTGGGACATGGTATCAGCCTGCTTTAAAAGTAGCGTCAAGTAACGATAGGTCAGCAAAAACTGAGTTACGAGGAGCTTCGGTACATGGAGTAGCCTTAAAGCGAAGCAAAGCTGCTCAATAGTCGTTGTCGCAATGAGTAAATATGATGCCAGCAGTGCCCACAGACCCTTGAGCATGAGCGTAAAAAAGGAGATATAGCCAGCCTTCAGCTGCCAGCCTCCTATGGTAAAGACGTGTTTATCGAAAAAAGGATTGGCTAAGCCCACGAGGCATATCAGAGGCAGCAAAACCCGTAAGCGCCAGACGCATTTTTTCCAAGAAAGGCCGCTTACATGAAAGCCCCACCAGGGATACAAGCCCATGCAAGCCAGTGCCACAAGCTCATATTTGCCAAAGGACATGAGAAGGGCGATATAGCTTATGGTAATGAGTAGCTTGGCTAAGGGATGCAGCCTGTGCAGGGGGCTTTGATGTTGAGCTAAGGTATTTAATTCGTTGATTTCTGTAAGTGCGCGAGTGATTTTATTCATGCTTCATTGTGCTTGAAAAGCTTAAAAAGATAGCAGCAGGCCAAACACAATAAAATTACTAAAGCGCTGCCCGCTAGGCCGGAGAAAACGGTGCCCCAGGCGGAGTCAGAGCCCTGGAAACTATAATCAGGCAAAAGCGCTGTGAGCTCTTGAAGCTTTGCTGCTGCGCCGTGCCACAAGCCACTGCTTTCCAATTCAGAAGTACCGGCAATTTTTTCTAAGGACCATTCAAGGCCATCAGGATTTTCAGAAGCCGCTAGGGATAAACCACCGGCAGCAATGGCGGTAGCTCCCGTTAAAACTGCCATGGTTTGAGCAAAGCTGAAGCGAGCTGTGTTAGCTTTTTCGTTGCCAAGCAAAAGCTCTGGACGAGCCTGATAAATAAAGAGCAATACTGATGCGATAATGGCGCCTTCCACAGCGCCAATAGCAAGATGAATCCCTTGCATAGTGATGGCGAAGGCGCTGAAGGGTAGCTCCGTGATACCGGAAGCAGTTGTTTCTAAAACAACGCTGAAAGAGCCCAACTGCAAGGTTAGGATGGAGCCAAGCATGGAGGCTAGTATAATCTTGAACTTACTAGCACCATTTTGCATAATCGGTTGCCAAATTAAGAGACCGCCTATAAAGCAACCGTAAAAGGCCATGTTCCAAATGTTGCAGCCTAGGGCTAAGAGACCACCATCGGCAAAAAGCAGACACTGGATGGCTAGGATGCCAATCATGGTCAAAAAGGCAGCTTGAGGTCCAAGCAGAGCGGCCAGCAGCATACTACCGCATAAATGGCCGCTGGAGCCGGTGCCGGGAATGGTAAAGTTGAGCATTTGGGCCGCGAAGACAAAGGCGCCCATAATGCCCATCAAGGGAATTTTGCGAGGGTTATTTTCCTCCCGTACCTTTTTTATAGAATAGGCTGCTACCACTGCGCTGGCAGCGTACATGGTCATGGCAACAGAAGGGCTTACAAGAGCGTCAGCCATATGCATAAGAAAAAACCTCCTAAGGATAACAAATTTTGATACTACCTTATTATACCATGTGAAGTCCACTTTAAGTCAATGTATGGGAAAATTGGGGCAAAGCTTTTTTCTTATAAATGCTGGAAAAATGTAAGCAATCGGAGTACAATAGAAACAGAGCATTTACAGCTTTGTAAAAGCTGTAGGCGCTTCGCTAAACTAAGGAGGATAATTCAGATGAAAAAACTGGTAATGCTTGTGGTTATGCTGTTGACCTTGGCCTTTAGCGCTGTGTGCAGCGCTGCCAGCGGCAAAATCCTTGATGCTGAGGAAGCCATCGCAGCTAAATTTATGGAGGGAAATTATAAGGCTGTAAGCGCCATGCTGACTGCCGATATGCAGAAAAATTTCACTCAGGAAGCCTACACTAATTTCCATTCTCAATTGAATAGTGAATTTGGCCAATTGACTACCAAAAAGCTGCGTATCATTGAAAAATTTGATGATGCTGATGTGCTGACCTACCAAATCATTGGTGAAAAGGTGCCTGCAGCTCGCTTTGTGTTTATCTTTGTGCTCAATGGTGAAAAGCCTCTGCTCAATGATTTTCGGGTAATGCTGCCCAAACCGAAGGAAGCAGCGCCTGCAAAATAAAGCCAAGCAGCAAAGAGTATGGTTTGAAAAGTTAAAAAGCCGTACTACCCACATTTCGTGTGAGTAGTACGGCTTTTGTGCGTTTCGGTGCCTTATTTAATCATATCGGCCAAGCCGCTCTTGTCGTGGAGGCCCACAGCGGTCTTCACCAGCTTGCCGTCCTGGAAGAGCAGCAGGCTGGGGATGGACATGATACCGAATTTTTCCGCCAGCTCAGGATTTTCGTCCACATTCACTTTGCCCACTTTAATTTCCGGATGGTCAGCCGCGAAGGCTTCCAGAATAGGAGCCTGCATGCGGCAGGGACCACACCAGGTAGCCCAAAAGTCCACCAGAACAGTACCCTTTGCTTCCAAAACCTCTGCTACAAAATTACCAGTAGTAAATTCTAATGCCATATTAATACACTCCTTTATTAGTTGCATGATATATTATAACTGGATGCAGGCTTCGCCTGCAGCATTATTTATTGCTTACGCAAAAACTTGATGGTGGCCAACCCTGCCCGTGCACCGTCGTGCACAGCTTTGGCCACCTGCTTCAGGCCGCCGATGCAATCGCCGGCGGCAAAAAGGCCGGGAATATTGGTTGCGCCATCGGCGTCCACTTTAATGAACCGGCCATCCAGCTGGGCGCCTAGCTTGCGAGCCATGTCCGTGCTATCGGCGGTGCCTAGGGCGATGAATAGTCCGCTTACCTCCAGCTCACTGCCATCGGCGAAGCGTACTGCCTGCAGCCTTTCGCTGCCGGTCACGGCTGTGACCGGCGTGGTAATTGTGGCAAAGCCTGCGGCCTTAGCCGCGCTGTCGTCCTGACCATTGGTCAGGACGGTAACTGCGTCGGCGAGGTGTCGCAGGTACTCCGCTTCGTGCAAAGCGAAAGCGCCGTGCCCCAGAACTGCCAGCTTTTTCTTGCGAAAGAAAAAGCCGTCGCAGACTGCGCAGTAGCTGATGCCCTTGCCCTCCAGCTCTACGAGCCCAGGTAGATTCAAGGTCACGTTCTTGGTGCCAGTGGCCAAAATAAGGGCGGGAGCTGGCAAGGGCTCAGCTTGGTGCTTAAGCGTGAGCACGAAGCTGTCGTAATACTCCGCCGCCAGTACCTCGTCCTGAATAATATCCACGCCTAAGCTACGGGCTTGTTCCAAGCCCTCGGCGTAAAGCTTAAGACCGCTGGCCGCTATCCCATAAAAATTCTCAATTTTGTGGGCACGGGCCAGAGCTCCCGGTCCGTTTTCCACAATCGCCGTTTTAATATTGGCTCGAGCCAAATATAATGCTGCCGAAACGCCGGCGGGTCCGCCGCCGATAATCACAGCCTGATATTTATTCTCCATAAGCAGAACCTCCCTTCGGTTCATTTGTAGGTCAGCAATAGTCGCTGCTAGTTCTTAGCCGCAGCAGCTTGACCTTCCTTAGTAATGCTAAGAGCATTTTCAAAATAAACACTTTGGCTGGGGAAGGCACAGCTGACGCCTACATCTTCTAAAATGCCCATAATCTTTAGATTGATCTCCTGCAAAATATCCAAATATTCTCGCTGATTGCCGGTGCGCGCGTAGCAGGTGATGCGCACATCCAAGCTGCTATTATTATAATTAACGAAATGCACGCGAATATCGTCATCATAAAGATGCTCGTTATGGGCTAAATAATCCTTGAGCTTAGCGACAAGCTCCTCCAACTGCTGAGCCGTGCTGCTATAGGTTAAGCCCAAAGTGAAGTCGATGCGCCGTTTTTCCCGCATGGTAAAATTGGTAATGGGCGTATTGCTGAGCAGGGAATTAGGAACGTACACCAGCTCTTGGGGGAAGGTGCGAATACAGGTGCTGCGGAAGGAAACCTTTTCTACAATGCCTTCGATACCGTTTGCCAAAACCCAATCACCTACCTTAAAGGGTCGATCCAGCAGGATTACCAAGCTACCAAAAACATTGGCCAAGGCATCCTTGGCAGCAAAAGCCACGGCTAAGGAGCCAATACTCAAGGAGGCAATGAAGCCGCTGATATCGTAATTCCATTCCTTGGCCACAGTTACAAAGCAAAGTACAATAATCACGAGGCGCAGGGCGGTGGAACAAATGTTAGAGAGGGAATCTTCCGGACGAATGCCCGCCTTGGCCAAAACGTCCATCATAATACCATGGGTGGTGTCGCTGACGTTGTAGCAGCCCCAAAAGAAGCAGAGCACGATGGTGCTGCGGATGATTCTGTCCAAAAAGGTCAGCCAATAGCTGGTGTTCAAGGGGGCGGCGTTGATGGCCGCAT
>SFCN01000078.1 GCA_004558595.1 Phascolarctobacterium sp.
CATATAAATTACTGTTTTATTTCACTTTCATTATAGCACCACACCCTAGGAAATCGCAAGAAGGCCTCCTCCATAATCCCCCTTATATTAAGCCAAATCTATTGAATTCACAAAAAGCTTACAGAAACATCACTTTTTATTAAACAAAAAGCTCAAGGCAGCCACTTTTAGCCACCTCGAGCTATTTAATAATTTAGTAATATTATTTGGAAAGATTATTACTTCTCTCCATTGGCTATAAAAATAATCTACATTACACCTCTTCTCCCTCCTCATTTGCATAATCAGGAGCATAAACCTTTCCCTGTAGGAACTCGCTAATCTCTGGCAAATGGTCAATAATATAACGCTGAGCCTTGGGAGTGTAGCGGTTAAAGAAATAGTTCTCGCCATTTTCACGAATGCGTTCTTTGGTGATGATGCCTAACTCCAACCCTTTGGCAGTAGCAACCTTATTCTTTTGCTTATCCTTAATCTCTAAAAAGCCCTCCTGTACCAGCCACTTACCCAGATCCACCGCTGTAATGCTACGCATGCTTTCACGGCCTACACAATCATTGATGTTTTTGGCTAGCCGCGTAATCAAAATCGAATTAGATGCCACAGCAATACTTTTTGCATCCTCCATATCCACATGAAAGGCCTGCTGTCCTGCCCTACCCAAAGTGTACACCTTAAAATTGGTGCTCTGAGTAACCACATTGAGCAGATTGCCATAGACAGCAATGATTCTCGCCGCATCAGCTAAGGACTGCTTCACCGGGCGGCTATTAGCGACCTCCCAAGTCAGCTCCTCCTCGGCAAAGGGATGCTTGCCCAGACTCATGCGGTCCAGCACGTTGTAGGTTTTGCGTAGTTGAATAATGTCGATCATATTGACCACCTCCAGAAAAATAAAAAAGCAGCACATATTACCACAATCGATAAAATGTACTGCTGATGTACTAATAACTTGTACTCTCAAAGTCATTCCCTGTTTACGCAGGCTTTATGAAGTTTTACATGCTCATTTTAGCACATTCACGCCTAAATTTGCAAGTACTTTTCTGATTATTTTGAAATAATTTTACAAATAAAGCCCGAAAAGATCATAATTTAACCACTGCGAGACTTAAAAATTTACAATTTAACTGAAAAAGCCCTGTCTCTCAGACGAAAGGCAGGACTTAAATCTTGAAGTCCTTATTTTTTAAACTCTAAAAGGCCTTTTTCCATAATATAATCGGACACCATATCAGCTGCTTCCGCAGTCAGCTTAATGCATTTAGTGCGATATTCCGGTGTGCCGAAGGAGAGCTTATTTAGCTGGGAACAGCAAGCAGAGCCAAAATGGTTATAAAAACGCTCATAGAATTCATGAGTATATTTATAAACCTCAGTCTGATGCTTTTCGCTGGGGTCTAAGCGACCAACCAAGGAGCTGATAATCATGGCGGAACCACTTAAAGCACCACATACACAGCCACTGCGGCCAATGCCACCGCCCATACCGCTGATCATGCGAATAGCTGCATCGGGCAGGTTCAGATTGAGGCCTTTGTTACAGGCTTTGACTACAGATTCGACACAGTTGTTGCCGGCAGAATGATACTCTGCTGCTAAATCATAAATTTCTTTCATTAATTTCCACCCATTTCCTTTTTATATTTGCCTTATGGCTTATTCAACATCGAAAATCTTGCCAGGATTCAAAATATTATTGGGATCCAGTGCCTTTTTAATAGCACGCATCATTTCCAGCTCATCCGGATTAGTAAACTCCTCCATCAGGTGCTTACGCTTGTAGCCAATGCCATGCTCGCCGCTTAAGCGTCCGCCATGAGCGTAGATAAAAGCGTAAAGCTCCTGTTGATTTTCCTTCACGCGAGCATCCCAGTCTTCATAGCTTTCCTCGGGCATCTTCAAAATATTCAAATGGATATTGCCATCGCCGGCATGGCTGGCAATGCGGGTTACCAGCTGATATTTCTCGGCCAGACGCAAAATTTCTGCTAAAAGAGCGGGCTCTTGGTCCACGGGGCAAACCACGTCTTCCTTGCATACGATAAGGCTTTCCGCACGAACTGCTTCAGCAAAGGCCTTGCGAGCCTGCCAAATCTTGGCATGCTCTGCCACTAACACATCCGAAGCACCATTTTCAGAGCAAATTTCGTCCAGCGTGCAAGCCTTCTCATCCAAATCGTCCTCACTAGTGCCTTCAACTTCCACAATAAGGTAATTGCCCTTTTCGCTGCCCTGTAAATTGCTGCCGAGATACCTTTCAACAGATTTAATGGTGATATTATCCATATATTCTACGCAGGTGGGAGTAATACCGCCCATGATGATTTTGTTGACAGTACCAATAGCATCCTCTGCAGACTCGAACACGGCCAACAGGTCCATGCTATACTTAGGTATGGGCAACAGCTTTACTGTAATCTTAGTGATAATGCCCAGAGTGCCCTCAGAGCCAATTACTAGCTGTTCAAGACAATAACCGGTGGTTTGTTTCTGCAGACGTGCACCAAGATTAACGATTTTACCAGTGGGATTTACTACTTCCACTGCATAAACCTGATGACGGGTCGTACCATATTTTACGGCACGGTTACCACCGGCATTAGTGGCCACGTTGCCACCGATAAAGCAAGAGTCACCACTACAGGGGTCGCCAGCATAAAAAGCCCCCTGTGCCTCCACTGCGGCCTGCAAATCGGAGGTACGTACACCGGGCTCCACCACTGCATACATAGCATCCACATTAATCTCTAAAATTTTATTCATTTTTTCTAAGGAAATTACTACGCCCCCATATACGGGCACGGCTCCGCAAGCTAAGCCCGTACCAGCTCCGCGGGGTACCACCGGGAAGTGGTGCTCATTAGCCAGCTTTACAACAGCAGCCACCTGTTGAGCATTTTCAGCAAAGACAACTGCCTCAGGCATGTGATGATAAGCAGGGTCAGTAACCTCGTCATGAGCGTAAATTTCCAGCTGCTCCCCTTCGGTGAGTACATTCTGTGCTCCCACCAAAGCCTGTAGCTTGGAAATAATTTCCTGGGAAATTTTATTGTATTCCATCTGCTTCTCCTCCTCGAATTTTGTCGAATCAAGCTAGATAATCGCTAATCATTCTAATTTTACCATACTCTGCTTCAATTTGCTCACTTTTCTGCAAGTATACATGTTTTTTTGCAGTTAAGCTTATATAAGCAGCAATAATTAGTATTTTTAACGAGAATATTGCTAGTCTACAAAAGATGTGTTATCATAATATAATCTTATTAATTGTCTTATAGAAAGAAGGTTTGACTATGGATTTTTTTAATGACAAATATAAGGGTATCCTACTATGCCTTATTATCTCCATGCCCTGTTGGTACTTGGGTAAAATGTTTCCTCTAATTGGTGGTCCGGTTTTTGCCATTATCGCCGGTATGCTGGTGACCCAGTTTATTAAGGATAAGACCAATTTACAGGGCGGTATCAATTATGTTTCCAAAAAGATTTTACAATACGCTGTTATTTTGCTGGGCTTTGGCCTTAACCTTACGGTAGTTTTAAAGACGGGCGTACAATCACTGCCCATTATTATTAGTACCATTGCTACTTCACTGGTTATCGCTTGGGCCATGCATCACTGGATGGGCATGCCTACGAAGATTTCTACCCTAGTGGGCGTAGGCTCCTCTATTTGCGGTGGCTCCGCCATCGCAGCTACTGCACCCGTTATCAAGGCAGATGATGAAGAGGTTGCCCAATCCATCTCCGTAATCTTTTTCTTTAACATGGTAGCAGCCTTGGTTTTCCCGACCTTGGGTATGCTGGTGGGCTTTTCCACTGGTAGCGGCGAAGCCTTTGGTATATTCGCCGGTACTGCTGTTAATGATACTTCTTCTGTAACTGCTTGTGCTGCCACTTGGGACTCTATGCATAACCTTGGCTCCGCCACCTTGGACAAGGCAGTTACCGTAAAGCTCACTAGAACCTTGGCCATTATTCCTATTACCATGGTATTGGCTTATTTGACCACTAAAAGTGCCAAGAATAACGCTGTAGAGGGACAAAGCTTTAGCATCAAGAGTGTTTTCCCCTTCTTCATCATTTACTTCGTGTTAGCTTCCTTGATTACCACTATCGCCCTGAATATGGGTGTAACTATTGAAGCCTTCAATCCGCTGAAGACATTGAGTAAGTTTTTCATTGTTCTTTCCATGTGTGCTATTGGCTTGAATACCAATATTGTGAAGCTTATTAAAACCGGTGGCAAACCCATCCTTATGGGCTTCTGCTGCTGGGTAGGCATTACCGTGGTGAGCCTCACCATGCAAAACTTCATGGGACTGTGGTAAGATAAATTAACAAAAATGCAAAAACTGTAGCTAGATAAAAACTTAGCCCTGTCTCTCGTCCGAGAGACAGGGCTTTTCTATTACGCTTACTCTTCTGTTACGCTTAATTTTAAATTATAATCTCATCGTAGTAGTCGACTTCGTGCTTCAGAAGTCCATTTTAATACTTTGCTTCCATAGCCTTGATGATATCATAGTAACGTTGATTTACTGGGGCAGGCACATTATGCTTCACTCCCAAGCGAATAATAGTGCCCGCAAAAAGCTCCACCTCGGATTTACGCTTGGCCAGAGCATCCTGACGCATGGAGGGCAAGCCTTCGGGAGAAAGGCCTCGCAGCACCTTCACGCAGCCCTCAAAATCTGCTTCCGTAAGCTTAATACCTTCCTTTTGGGCCACATCGATAACCTCGTGCATGGCAGCGAACATATCCCGGCAGGCTTCTTCATTGGTAAAAGCTCCGCCATAATTGGTTTCATACACCATACAGGTTTGATTGATACCCACATTAAGCAATAGCTTCGCCCACAGAGCGTGAAGAATATCCTCTTCAATAACATATTGAATACCTGCTTTTTCCAAGAGAGCCATGACCGCAGCCAAGGCCGGACGCTGCTTCTTATCAAGAATGCCCAGCTTTAAAATACCCTTATGCTGATAATTCAGAGCCGTTCCTTCTCGCACTGCATCCATACCAAGGGCAACGCAATAGAGCAAATTATCGTCCCCGTAACGTTCCTTAATATATTCCTCGCTGCTAATGCCATTGAGCACAGAGAAAACGATGGTGCTCGGCCCAATCAAGCCTTGCATTTCATCTAAGGCTTCGTTAAGCCCACTAAATTTAGTAGCCACAATGACTAAATCCACAGGCTCAGCAGTGGCAGAGCTGTGCAAGGTGAAGCTTTGGGCTACTCCGTTGACCTCGTACTTATCATTTTTATGACGTGCAAAACGCTCCTCGTCCATGACGAAGCGCACTGCCCCAGCAGGCATAATCTTGTTGAGCTGCTCGCCATAGAGCATTCCTAAAGCTCCCATGCCAACGATAGCGACAGTTTTTATTTGCATATGCTTCTCCTCCTATGCTTGCTTTTTCCATGATTACAAAGACGACTGCAATTTATCTTGTTCCTTATACATAGTCATTCTGTTTATGCTGCTTTTGATATTCCAAGCCCCATTGCTGCATTGAGAATAGAATAGGCCGCAGGCTCTCGCCCAGCTCTGTAAGTGTATACTCCACTCTAGGTGGCACTTCTGCATATACCTTGCGCGTTAAGAGTCCATCCTCCTCCATGGAGCGCAAATTGCTGGTTAAAACCTTTTGCGAAATGCTGCCAATGGATTTTTTTAGCTCACCAAAACGTTTGGTGCCGCTTAATAAATCCCGCAAAATCAAAACCTTCCAGCGGTCGCTAATGAGCATCAGCGTTACCTCCACCGGGCAGGCCGGTAAATTTTTAGACATATAATCATCCTCTCATTAGCATTTAATATCGTTACTACAAGTATAACACCTTGAGCAATATACCAATAGTTTCTAGAAGGTAACTATGCTACTTTAAAGTGCTTACTTTACAAAATAGCCCTATGGTTATATTATAGATGCATCAGCTTAGTAAAGCAAGTAAAACAATACTGTATATATTCGAGGAGGATTTTATTATGGAAAAAGCATTATTAGATTTTGTCATCGCTAAAACTCAGGATTTGCTAGCCGCTCCCAGCGCCTGCCAAGAAGTAAAGGCCGCTGCCACTGCTTGGCTTGCAGCTGTTGGCACCGAAAAGGAAAAAGAAGAAACCGTCAAATACGTCGCTGAGCTAGAAGAGGATATTATGCCCATCGATGGTCTCATCGCTTTTGGACAAACCGAGCTGGCACTCAGTATTTTCGGTGCAGAAGGAGTGAAGGCACTGCAAGCCCATGCCCAAGAGCTTAAGACCAGTGGCGCCAAATATTGCGACTGCCCTGCCTGTGCACCTTGCAAGGCTATTTTGGATAGAAAAGCAGAAATATTATAAGACTAAGTTAATTAACTAAGTAAAAAATCAGGAGCCTGCGCGCTATGTGCAAGCTCCTGATTTTTTATAGTATTCGAATTATCAATGCGTTCCATGAACAATTTTAATGCCACTGGCAACCAATTCATCAGCAATAGCCTTTATGGTAGGACACAAATGCTTTTCGCCCTGCTCATCCTTTTTGCTAGTGCAATGACTCAAATGCAAAGCATCTATTTCCAAAGCCTTCATGCGCTCAATTTTCTTGCGAATGCCCTCCTGATTTTCTAGCATGGATTCGCCACAGCCATTACAGGTCCACATAGCCATCAAACGCAGCTCTTCCTCGCCATATTGAGCAAAAGCTTTGTCCTTGTCGTAAAACGCTCTTAAACAGCCTGCACCTGCACAGGATGCAGAAGTCTTTAAACAACGAATAATTGCTATCTTTTTCAAATGC
>SFCN01000079.1 GCA_004558595.1 Phascolarctobacterium sp.
GGCGTTGGCTGCATCATGGCGATCTCCTTTCTCGGTTTGGTGGGTTTCCTCAAGGTCACATGAATGCGCTGACGGAAAGGCCGTCAGCGCATGGTATCTGACTTTGAGAGGCGGCTGCGCGGGATTGCAGGGGAATTACATTGAATTGAGTTCGAGTTCCGGCGCGGCTGCCTGCATATTCCTTTTGTGTTTGGATTTTTGCTCGCCGTATTTGTCACGTCCCCCGGCGAAGGCTCCAAGAGCCTCTGGGACCGGCAGCAGCCGCCTTTGGCAAGGCTGTCCCATTCCCGCCAGCGCCGTGGCTTGTAAGGCTCACGAACGCCGCAGGAATCCCCCTCAAGTCAGTGGGAGGCCGTAGCTGGGGTTGCGTATCGCCCGCGCTGTCATCGCGCCCGATGCTGCCATGCATCGGGTCAAAGGCTGCGTAGATCGCTCGGACGGCTTCCCGCACCGAAGGGCGGGAGGTCTGTCGTCACGGCGGCGCGCCTTTCTTCGCTTGGCCGTCTGGCCGCGCGGGGTCTGTGCTGATACCGGTGTGTATGCGGTTGTCAAGGAGCAGAGGCGAGCGAGAATAATATCCCTCTCATATACCTCAAGAAAAATCGGGCTTTTTCGGACGGGGTAACTCAAAATTTGTTCAGTAATTTTTTGAGAGCAGCCAATCCACGCTGAATGCTTCTGCGCACTGCGCTCTCATCAACGCTCTCAAGGGCGGCAATCCGCTGGTTGCTCTCATCATTGAGAACACTGGCAAGCAGCCTGCGCCGCTGGGTTTCTGTGAGCTGCGCCAGTCCCTCTTTCAGCAGCCGCTCCAGTTCCATGCGCTCCAGCGCCTCGTCCGGCTGTTCTGGCAGATTCAGCGCCCCCGCCTCAATGCCATCGCCGGCGTCCAGTGAATAGAACGCCTTGTTGTCGCGGATGTACTGCGCGTAGTTGATCTGAAGCCGTCTATCCTCATCAAGAAACGCGGCTATCTCGTCTGGAACCTCCATGAAGGTATCCTCGGTGTACCACGGGTAGTGGTCTTTCAGGTTGATGGTTGTCATATTGTTGTCCTCCGTTTGGATTTTTTTGTTTGATGTCGCGTGAAAATCCAAACGGAGGGCGGTGGGGAGCGGCAACGGAGCCTTACTTGGGCTAAATGAAGGAGCATAAAAATGCCCAAAGCAACAATGCTTTGGGCATGATTCAGCGCAACTCCTCCGTTGCGTTTTTTATCAAATTCGTCAGGTGCTTCGGTACATCAGGTATCATTTTTCTTACCTTGGAGTTGGCGTATGCAGACGGGATATGCGATTTCCGCTGGCAGACGATTCGTGGGCATCTAGCATTTTGCGAACTCCTAATTACTGCAAGAAAATAACAGAAAAAAGTATGCAAAAGGACAGATTAAAAGCCGTTTGCCTTTTTTCGGTTGCCTGTCACTTTTTGCTCCGCCAGATCAAATCAATGCATTTGAATCCAAGCAGTCATTGTGCTATCCTGCCGATATATGCCTTGGGTTCAATATAACTACCATCTATTGCGTTCAAACAAACACGGCAGTGGTAAACAGTGGGCTCATTCTCTCCTTTAAGGCGTTCGTGAAACTCATACATCACTTCCCACGTTGGAACGAGATGACCTATGTCTCGACGATCCTTAACATTTATCAACGCACTCGCCAACCGGATTTCGTTGACCATAACCGAATACTCTTCCACGTGATTCTCTTGATAAGCATGATTATAGACAAGCTGCTGCTTAATCCGATCCAAAATATCATCAAAAGGCATAAGCTGGGTGTTTTCAGCAATAATAGCTACTTGCTCGCCAGCTCCACGAACATCATACTGTGCGATCTTACCATTCTCATCTACAATAACATACATATACTCGCTTTCCCAAGGCGCAGCATTACTTGGCGGTGGGCTGCCTTTCCATATTCGCCATTCATCCATGTAGGTAGCCTGTAATCCTCCGCAATCACGAATAAAGAAAATTATCCATCCGATCCCTTGCAGGCCTTTGTCGTTATATGCAATCGCCTTTTCCATAAAAGAAAACTTCATGTTTGAGTCCGCGCCTAAATTTTTCATAGCATCTTGGGCAATTCCCATCGCAGATTCGCTTTCCAATTTGGGGTTGGTGGATGTAAAATCATTTTTCTGTTCTAAAGTCTCCGCATTGCTTTCTCGCACCCAGTATGAATCACTATCACGTCTATATTGATAGGTATTGCCATTCATCTGTGCAACTAAAACAGCGTATGTCGCCGTATTTTCATTGTAGTGATATGCTTCAAAAAAAGTTTTTCCCGGCAAATCATTGAAAGAGAAGGGAATAGCTGCGCTGTCATCGGGAGCTGTTGCTAACCGTTGTTGCAATTCTATAAGTTCATTGGCTATATCAGTATCGCTCTCTTCCGCTAGAGACGTCAAATAAGACATTCTTTCAAGAATATCCCGTTTCGTTTCTTGGGGAGTTTCTACCCACTGCTCGTCCGGATAAAAGAATCGCATCACATTCCGGTAATATGTTTCATCAAACGCCGCTTTTTCAATTTCCGCAACCGGATATACATCTGTTTGAGGTATAACTACAGGCGCATTTATAGTCAAATCTAATCCGCTTATTTCATTATGAAACTCCACGTTATTCGGTGCATCGTATTTATATTGAGTTCCATCTTTCGGCTGTATAGCCTCTGCTACGTAGTCCTCCGTCTTAACAACAACAGGTTCTTTTTCGGGAGTAGGCTGGCAGGCAGACAGGATTAGCAATAAAACAACTAAAGCTAAGGTTCCTACGGGCAATCGATACTTATTGGGTTTATTTGGCATAAAGCTATCCTCCGTGATTGTATAGTGTGGCTAATCGCCATATTATATTGACGATTAGCCGATGCTTATCTAACTAGAAACTCCAGTATCCCGTAAGGCTTGCGCCTCCACCATTAGTATTCGCATACACATCCAAACTACTATAAAGCGTTGTGTAGTCATGCCCGCCGGATACCTGGCTTATTGTAAATGTATAGGCATGGCTTGCTATCGCCGTGGTAGATCCTGCCTTGTAGGGCCTTACTGTAAGCCGTTTACTGCTGTTACCACCAAACGTTCCAGATGCGTACCAAGCAGAAAACTCGCGTGATATGTTCTTGAGTGCCCTCGCTGGCGTTGTGCTATTCGCGCCAAGAGTATAATCAGATGCCTCAAATGCAAGTGCAACGTTGGCCATTGCAAAGACCATTACCAGCGCAAGAGCTATTGCAATTATTTTTTTCATATCCTTCTCCTTTCTAAATCTTTGAGTTTTGGGCAAGAACAGGTATATTCATGTTTAGCCCTTGCAACTCTGCATTGCCAAATGGCAATGAGCTTGCTCAAATTATGACTTGCAAGGACTTTTTTATTCCTTCAACGGAACCACCTCCTTTTTCGCTATATATAAGACACGCTGACGCAGGAAAATCTGTCGCCAAAAGCGTATTTTTTTTACTAATAACCGACACCGCCATACAGCTATTTCATCCTCATCATCCTCGCAAACTTACTTACTACAATAACCGCGACTATTATCGCGATAGCCGCGAAGGCCGCAAGGGCGCTTATCCACCACTTGCTCATGGCGCGCGTTTGCCTTTTTTCGGTTGCCTGCCACTTTTTGCTCCGCCAGATCAGATCAAGATGTTGAACACGCTGGCATAGAGAGGCTATCTTTCCCATTTAATATATTTCTTAGGAAAAATTATTGTGCATTTCAACACGGGATCCATCTAACGCATTGATTGCTATATAGGATGGTAAAATATGCCCGTCCAAGGCGCTCTCTTTTTGCACGATGAACAGCCATGTCGGAATGAGGAAAACCTTGTTCCTTTCCTTTGTAGAGCGAACCATGCAGTTTGTGAGCATAATTCGCGTAATGTGTCTATCCTCGACTGTGGTAGCATCGGCTACCCATGAGGAACCAAGAATAAGCAGGTCTTTCGCGTGCTGCCATACCGCCTCAAATGATAGAGGCTTCATGTTGCTTTCTAACTTATTCGTTATAATAACGGGATACTCCCAATGAAAGAAACGGATTCCCTCCTGATCCACCATAAGCACAATTCTTTCCTGCGGCCATGGTTTGATATAGTCCGCTTCATCCTCAAACCCCAAAACCCCCGGGGTCAATATGCTGCTGTCAAACGGAATTTGCCCATCGATTGCACGGCAAAAAGTTATTTGGTAGCCCACCGAGACCGTAGCATAGCCAAAGAATCCATCCAGCATACGTGCCGCTTCAATATGTGCCGCTTCAAAGCCTTCAATTTTCAAATCATTCAATACGTTTTTTGATATTGTCAACGCTTCTTCTTCGGATAAAACGGGTTCCAGTACAACAGGACCTTCTCCGTCCCAACCGCCGTTCTTTATTATCCATGATTGTAGTTGTATGGTTCCGGCGTTCTTCGGGAAAATTTCTATTTGATTTTCATCGGCAAACACATAAACATTTTGTTCCAAACTGTTTTTGAAAACCACATTGCATGGGAAAGTCGGGTCATAATCAGCAATGGGGATATATTCCTCGTTAGGCGCATTTCGCAATTCTTCGGATAAGCTTTCGATTATTTCGGCGCTATCGGCAGATGGCTCATACAGAACGGAGCCGTCTTGCTGTTTTTTCGGCATTCCTCTTTTTAGAATGACTATGAGTTCTTCCAAATCTTCTTTCGTCATTTCACCGGAGCGCGCTCCGATGAGGTCTTTAGAGAAGTATGAAAGTATTTCATCCAAGCGGGTTTGGCCAAACCTGTCTTGCGTCGCTTCATACACATGAAAGCCTTCCGCTTGGCCTATCTCAATATCCGTATCCGCCACAAACCTGAAATGTGGCATTTGTATTTCTTCATTCAATTTACTTGGGCAAATAAAGGTGCTGTCAGCTTCCTTATCATCGCTTTCAACAAGTGTAGCTTCTAATTGTTCCGCCGCCTTATGCACCACTATCTCTTTTTCGGGCGTGGGCTGGCAGGCAGATATAGCAATAATGCAAAAAAAGACGCTTAAAAGGTATATGGCCTTCTTCATTTACTCATCTCCTTGTCTCCTTTGCCAAAAGGCAGGACTTCGGGGCGCATACGTAAGCATGCGCCCCAGCTTATGCTTTATTGATAGGTTGCCGAGAATGTTCCGCTCGTGGTCATTCTAGACGCATTCGGTGTGTTGTAGTACGGGTTTCGAATCTGCAAATAGATAGAAGAAATCGTTTGGTACGCGGAGTATACCGACAAGGTGCCAGATGACTGCCCCGTTGGAACTTCCGCTTGTCCGCTAACAGAAACATTGGACGCATTCACCAATTCTACAACCTGATATCGTTCCAAACCAGATACCGCAAATACAATACGCGTGTTGTCATCTTTGCCCGATGTAAACTTGGTACTTCCACTGGAGCGGCTGACAGGTCCGCATTTCCAGACATGGGTTATTTTAGCATCGGTATAAGTTTTACTATTCGTCGCAGCTAACGCCGAACTGGCAGAAACAAGAATCAACAGCATTATCAATGTAAATGCCGCTTTCCTTAAGAATCCCTTTTGCATAAAAACTCCTTTCACAGTTGTTGGGTATTAGACAATAATCAAGCATAATATATTACCCCTTCAGCCCTTGCAACTCTGCACTGCCAAATGGCAATGAGCTTGCTCAAATTATGATTTGCAAGGGCTTTTTTATTCCTTCAACGGAACCACCGTCTTTTTCGCTATATATAAGACACGCTGACGCGGGAAAATCTGTCGCCAGAAGCGTATTTTTTATATACTAATAACCGACACCGCCATACAGCTATTTCATCCTCATCATCCTCGCAAACTTACTTACCACAATAACCGCGACGATTATCGCGATAGCTGCGAAGGCCGCAAGGGCGCTTATCCACCATTGGCTCATGGCGCGCTTCTGCTCCTCCTCGGCCTTTTTCTCGGCGTCGGTCTTTTCGCCCTCTATCACGGGCTTTTGTATCTCGGTGGCGAAGTCCACGCTCACCGCGTATTCCTCCCCCGCGTCGTCCTTGTAGGATATGGTGTATACGCCTGTGGTCTTGCCGTAGCTTTCGGTGTAGCCCTCGGTCATGGAGAGCATACCCACGAATACCTTCAGCTCCCCGTAGCCCGCCTGCCCCGGCTGTATATCCCCAAGGAACACGCTTGACGTGGGGAAAAGCCCAGCGCCCGAAAGATTTACCGTAACGTTTCTGAGCGTGCTTTTGCCTATGTTGAAAACGTTGGCGGGCAGGGTGAAGGTCTCGCCTGCGGTGACGCTCTTGGGTAGGGATATGGAGTCGTATGTCATTTCCGCAGGCTGGGTGACGTTCACGAGGAACTGCCGCGTGGCGGTGTATACCCCGCCGTAAAGATCGACGTAATCCAATGTTATGAAAAACGCCCTGCTCCCCGCTATTACGTCCTTGGTGGTGCGCATTTTAAACGCGGCCTCGGCGCCTTCGCCGGAGGCTATGTTATCGAGCAGTATGGCGTTGTTAGTGTCGTAGGGCAGTATGCCCTCGGCTTCGCTGCCGTATGTAAGCCTGACGCTTCTTGCGCGTATGCTGCCTATGTTGTCTATTTTGACATTCACGGAAAACTCCCCATCCCCGCTGACGGTGTCCGGCGTTATCTCGCAGGCGGATATGAACAGCTCCGGCTTTTCAACCTCCTGCTTTGGCACGTCGTTCGGGTCGGGCGGATTCTTGCCGTCGGATATGGTCACATACAGCGTAAAGCTCTGCTGCTTCTGCTGGCCCAGCACG
>SFCN01000080.1 GCA_004558595.1 Phascolarctobacterium sp.
ATTTCCTTCATCCTCTCCTCCTTCTTGCGTTTATGTAAAAGCTTACCATACCGCGCCCGATAAGGCAAGGCTTTTCCAAATCATACAAGCAAACCCCGCACACCATTGCGCGAGGCTTAATCTATGATTTATGACGGGGTATGACGTTCCGTGAGTACCAACCCCGATAGCCCACTACCACATAAACTATCGGTTAAAAAAGCGAAAGGCCATACCCTTGCGCTAATCATATCACGATTGAATCCGAAAAGCAATACGATTTACTTATTGCGATCATACAGCACCTCATAGGAATCACCCTTGAGTATGCGGTTGATTACCTGCACAACAAGCTTGATAATTGTGTTTCCTTTGGGCATCACGACCGTCTTAGGCTTTTTGCCCGCCTTGCACGCCGTCAGCACCATAAAGGCGATATCCTGAGACGTGACCTTAATCTGATTTTCTTTTTTGCCATTGTCTATGAAGATGATGGCATCCACAAGGCTTTGCAGTTCCCGCGTCAGCGTTTTCTTACTCACGGGATTCTTTTCTTGCGTGCGCTCAGTGTGCTTATTCAGCCGATACACATTAAGCAATTCCTTCCAGTCTCCGCCAAGTTCCGCCGTTGCATAAGCGGACAGCAGACGCGCCATGTTATCCGCCCGGTATATCCAGCCGGATTCATTACTGATTTTCTTAGGCGCACAAAAACGGTCAAATGCTGCCAAGTCGATAATCTTTTTCCCATCGACAAGCATATACTTGCCGTTTTCCTTATCCTGCCCTAACGTTACCCTGTTCATTTCCAACACCATAATAGCGGTATACATAGGCCGTTCTGTTGCCCGTAGTATAGCGAAATCCTCATTCGTTAGCATGAGGTTCAACTTGCTTACGTTTTCGCTCACGCTATGCAGTAGCACTGCAATTTCGTCATTGGGCTTATTCTCAAGGATAAGGCCATTCAGGTTCTGGATATCGCTTTCAAGGTTCTTGCGCATTTCGATTGAGTTCATAGTTATATCTCCTTAATATCTGTTATATTAAGGGCCATAAGCCCTTTGATTAACAATCAGTACGTTAATCAAAAGCCTTACAAAAGCGAGCTACACTTGTTAAGGCATAGCTCGCCTGATAAACTACTTATGATTGCCCTCGCGTGTTCGCTTACGTTTCAACGCAATTCACGCTCGAACGCTTGCATGAGAGATGCGGAACAAATTCATGCAATCAACCATTTTGACGCAAGACGCGGAACGTCCTACATAGTCTGTCCTTGCGCGAACCCATGAACCATGAGCTTGCACGTTGGCGGTGACTAACCCCGATACAGTCAAGCGTATTTGCTCAACGCTTTGCCGCGCGGCTTTGCGTCCCGCGCGTGACGTTGCAGGCGCTTGCTTTCGCTTTCGCCCGCGTTGTGCAGGCGTTTGCTTTCGCTTTCGCCCGCGTTGTGCAGGCGTTTGCTTTGCGCTTGCAGTTATAGGGGAATGAGAACGGCGGAATGTGACGTTTTGAATAAAAATATTTTGCATAAAAAAAAGCCGCCATGTGGCGGCCTTGCATAGGTTATTTACAGTTTGAACGCGCGTGTTTCATCCGGCCACAACGTTATGGCCTGTTCTTGTATCCGCTTGAGTATGTGCGATACTGCCGACGGCACAACGCCCAATTTATTAGCTATTGTAGTAACGCTTAATCCTTGCATACGATAATTAAGCACGACGTTCGCACGTTTGGATATAGTCGGCTTTATCTGCTCCAACATATCCATGGTGACGGCATAGTCTGCCCAATCATGCACGTCATAATATCGCGTTACTTTGATATATTCTGGATCAGATACCTCCGTGCCGTCGTCTGTATGTGCCAGATCCTCGATATATGTATCGCGCAATGCCGGACGAACGGCGGCGGTATATATGGCCTTGTGTACGGCTTTATATGCGGCCTTGCGCACGGCGTCCGGTAGTATGTACGGCTTATCGCCCGCAATCGCTGCTGCTATGCAAGGCGCGGCGCACTCGATAATGGCAAGCGCGGCGACCTGCACAAGGTCGGCGGCGTCGGTCAACGGCTGAACACGCAGCGCGTCGTATGCGTCCACGTCATCCATTGCACGGCCATACATACGCATTGCAGCCGCGTCACGTCCGGCCAATGCGGCGCGCATGTTGTCGATTTTTTCAGAACGCCCGGCTTTAGCGGCGCACGTACGCAATGCGGTTCGGACAATTATAGTCGCGTGTTCGGTCGTGGTGTGTGTGTAGTTGATACTCATATGTTTATCCCTCTTTCCGGCCTAATGGCCTATTATTGATATGATTATTTTACCATGCATGACAAGCTGATAGTAGATACTTTATGATTATATATGTGCGGCCGTGGTATAAGCGTTGATTATAGCAGCACAAAATTATCGTTTTTCGATAATTCCTCAAAACAGAACGAACGTTCTAATTATCATTGGGGTTAACTCTATAATCCGTCATAGGTAGAAAATGGCGGATATTTTTACATGGTATCCCGGGGCGTTTTTGACCGGAAAAGCCCATAAACAGGGAGAAAACAGGCGTAGTACATCCACCCACACCTCACCCGCCAATTCTCGCCCTATCCGTCCCAAAATTCACATATCCCAATATCCATCCCAGCACCATTCCCACCCTACAACAAAAATCCCCTAATTGTCTATACTTTTTACCTATAATCCACAGTTATATCGAATGGTATTGCCGAGAGCACCGATGTTCTTTATGGGGTCTGTAGCGTAAGCAATGGTTCAAATATGTTCACATATCTGTCTCTTATGGTATAATCGTTCCATGCTACTTGTCTGTCGGTCAAACTGGATTGGCCTGTCTTTAACCTCTTTGACTTCGCTCAGTCGCCGCGAGGCTTAACTCGGAAGCAAGCTTCCTCGTACAAATACATGTTGACAGATAACTGGTGCTTATGGTATTATAGCCAACACATAATTCCCAATTAGGTGCAACCGAATAGCGTTATGCCCTCGTGGTTTGCGGAGCAACCATACCTGCAGCTTTCCTGATATATTAGGAGAAGAGTCAAAAAAGCCTGAAATTAAGCCTATTTCAAAAATTCTGTCACCAAAGTGGTGACAAAAATATTTTTGTATACCAAATTGATGTACAAAGGAGGATTTAATGAAAGTAAAAGTGTGTGATGCAATTATGGGGAGCGGCAAGACTCAAGCCGCTATTGTCGAGATGGACAGATGTGTTGATAGGCGCTATATGTTCATCACTCCTTACCTGAACGAATGTGAACGTGTGTGCACGGCATGTGAGAAGCGCGGTTTCCAGCAACCGCAGGCAGCAGAAGGCAGCAAGCTGGAGTCGCTGCATAGTTTGTTGAAGTCCGGCATCAACATAGCAAGTACGCACGCCCTGTTCTATTATTATACGGAAGATACCCGAGAGTTAATCAGGCAAGAGCATTATCACCTCATATTGGACGAGGTTGTAGATACAGTGAAACTGCTTGATATCAATAAGAATGATGTGAAATCACTGTTAGCTTCGGATTTTATTGAGATTGATCCCGAGACTACGCAGGTTACTTGGAAAGACAAACGTTATAATGGGCAATGGCAAGAGCTGCGGCAGCAAATAGAGCGAGGCTATGTGACATACAGCCAAGACAAACTCCTCTTATGGATGATGCCTATCGAGGTATTTGAGGCTTTTGAGTCGGTGACTATTTTAACGTATATGTTTGAGGGGCAGTATCTGTACTGTTATTGTCAGCTTAACGATATAGACATTGACTACATAGGTGTGCGGAACGTCGATGGGTTAAATTATGAGTTTACTGATGAAATGGTTGCTCCGCGGATAACGCTGCCCACCATTCATTTATATAGCGGATATAAGTTGAATGCAATCGGCGACGACAGACTTGCCTTATCACATAGTTGGTTTAGTAAGTCCGATCCTAAGCTTATAAGGAAGTTAGCAAACAACACCGTCAACTTCTTCAGGCACAAATGTGATGCGCCCGCCAACTGCCGTTTCTGGTCGGCTCCGTCTGCTTTTAAAGATGCCCTGCGGAGGAAAAGCTTCCAAAGTCCGCAATCCTTTGTGCCGCACAATGCTCGCGCCGTCAATGCCTACCGTCACTGTTACGCTCTGGCCTACCTCATAAATATCTTCCCAAATCCCAAGATAGTATCTTACTTTAAGTCTTACGGTATTCAGTTTAATAATGATGCTCTTGCCACCTCAACTATGGTTCAATGGCTATGGCGCAGCAGGTTACGCTGCGGACAGGAGATATGGCTGTATCTGCCAAGCAGCCGTATGCGTAAGCTGCTGTATAAGTGGGTTAAAGATGTGACAGGGAGTGTGGATTGTATTGATGAATGGGAATGAAAAAGCTGCCCGACATTAGCCGAACAGCTTTCGTATAGCCCTTCTATTTATTTCTTACTTTCTGCGTTAATCTATTATATCATACATCTTCATCAGCTCGATACGCTCCTTCGCGAGTTTAATTGACCCACCAGCGCTGTTATCCATGCTTGTCCGCTTCTCACCCGCGTAGTGTACAATGCGCTGTATCCATGCGACCGGCAGTAAATACGGATGCTTCTTTAAGTATGGGTACCTTCGCTCAAGGTATTCTTTTTTAGGGAAGATTGAACTTAGCACGCTGCTTTTCTCACCCGCACGGCTTGCCTTAACGGCGTTCAGCGTAACAGTAGATGAATGCAGGCGTGTATAGTCATTTGAGCCGTAGACTCCGCCGCAGAGTGTATCATGCAGCATCGGTTCCACATCGATGGAAGCTTCCCACGGCGTGGGCAGATCAAATTCGATACCGAGATAGCCGCGTGCGATTTTGAATGCTGCTGCCGCAAATGTTGCCGCGTGGACACTGGCGCACTGGTCGTACAGCCTCTGCCAGTCTATTTGCTCGTGATATGCTTGCGCCCATAGGCCGATATCACAGAACTGCCGCAAGCCAATGCCGCAACTTACAAAATGCTTATAGGCGTGCAATATCAAATAAAGCAAATGCTCATGTGGCGGCATGGCCAAGAATCCAGCCATCTCTATAGGCTGAATGTCCGCAAAAAAATGATTTAGTTCATCATGAGCATCTTCAGATGAGTCGAACAAGTGACGATGCAGCTCAATATAAAGCGGACTACCTTCCTTCAGGTAAGAAACCTCATCCGCCGTGGGCAACTCGTCTGCCGGGGTATCAGTGGTCAGCTCTTCCGCGAGCAATTGTTCATGGCAATCTAAGAACTCGCTATCCTGCACATATATATCATCATCCGCGCTGATGCGGTGATCTTTCAGCAGATACAAGCGACTGCATAGCGCGCCCTTCACCAAGACCGGATGTAATCCTGCCACGCGAAGCCTTTTGTATAAATCTGCAAATTCAGCCGACCGGACGACTTGGTTCAATACCTGACTTATGACCTGCTTCTTAACAGCGGCAAACAGGGCGGCATTCTCCCCGGCAGCATCAGTCTGTCTAACCGCTTCGAATATTATAGGCAGCAGCTTCTGCTGGTTGGCCAGAGTGAATATGGCAGACCAATCCACCTTTTCAGTGGGCAAATCCCCGCCGGAAATGGCCGTTTTGGTGATATGTAGAAATTGTGTTTCAGCTTTTGTTAGAGTCATGCTTTATAGTCTTTTCATTATACTTTTCAATGCCGTGAGCAATAAGCAGCGAAGTTGACCCGATAAACGCGCCAATCGTGTTGCAGATCACATCATCGGTTTCAGCTACGCCTAATGCAAAGCGATACTGTATATATTCAATGCCCGCGCTGAGCAATAAGCCTGTTATCACCGTAAGGCCTATCCTCCGCCATCTCCCCCAGCTTTGTGGTAACGCGTTGGATAGCGTCAAGCCAAATGGGAAGAAAAGAAAGATATTCATCAGGAGTTCGCGGTAAGCTTCGCTTTGCTTTCTCGCAGCTGCCAGCGATGCAAATGGTTTCAAAACAAGAGTACGCTCTCCGGTCGTACGACCCATTATGGTTATACAAAATATCGCCATCACCATACCGCAAGCCAGTAGTGCATTAGCAATGTTCCATCTTTTACCATAAAGCTTCGTTCGTGCATATCCCCATATAGCAATGGCTATTGCCATTATAATGATTACTCTGCTAAGAGGTTGTGTGTATATGAAGTGAAGCATTATGTTAATTTGCGTTTAATTGGCGCAATTACTCTTTCTCTGAATATCATCTTGAAATAACTATATTCCTCACATCCATGATAGAACAACCAGAACACAATATTGGTAAATATAGTTACAATAGCCGCCATTGCAATAAAGTTTAGCACTGTAATTTCTGTGCTAAAAACCATCTCGCGTACCCAGAGTAATAGCACCAGTATAACTAAAAGCAGCAATATGCGTTTGGCATACCGCGTAAAGAATGGCTTAGCTGAAACACCAAAACCATATTTATGGATTATGATCGGGTCATACCACAAACTAATTGATGCCCGTGACAGAAATGTAGCAAACAGAACGCCAAAAACACCCCACAGTTTCCCAAGAACGATTGAGAGGACTATATTCAGAATTGCCACAAGAATTGGTCTGAACTTTCCCTGCTTAAATAGCCCAAGTGTTGAACGGAACACCCAGAGCGTGTTCATATAGCCTGCCACAAAAAAGTTTAACGCTATGGCA